>JBJHDB010000014.1:0-17251 GCA_050486325.1 Nitriliruptoraceae bacterium
CCGTTGCTCCGGACCTCGATCGCGCGGGACGGGCGGCATCGTCGCAGGCCAAGGCGACGGAGTCACGCATCCTCGACCGTCGTGGTCCCACGACCAACCCGGCGGGCGGTCACGTCCAACGACCCCGGCAGTAGCCTGCAGGTCGACGAGCAGTTCGGAGTAGGCCGGTGGGGCACGTCGGGGTGTACGGCGCCGACGGATTCGTCGGTGGCCTGGTACGCAGCGAACTGCACGATCGTGGTCACCGTGTCGTCGAACTCGACGCTCGAGGCGCCGATCCGGACCGGATCGATGTCGCCTCGCTCGCTGACGTGGACGTGGTGATCAACGCTGCCGGTCCGTACTGCCGCACCGCGTGTGCGGTGGCCGCCGCAGCCCTCGAGGTTGGCAGGGGCTACGTCGACGTCGGTATCGAGCCCGATGTGCTGCGTCGCCTGCACGCCGAGTTCGACGCGCCAGCACGTGCGGGTGGCGTCAGCGTCGTCACCGGGGCAGGTCTGGTTCCGGCGATCGGCGACCTCCTCGCGGGGATCGCCGCGGCCGACCAGGCGGTCGAGATCGTCGAGGTGGCCTACGCCTTCCCGGCCGTGCGCCATGCGCGTGGCGGCCGCTGGTCGTCGGGGACACGTCGAAGCAGTCTGCGCCTGGCCGGCATGTCCTGCACCAGCTGGGTCGATGGAGGCCTGGTCAACGAACCCATCGGTTCTTGGCGAAGGCTCGCGTGGTTTCCGCGGCCGGTCGGCCCACGTCATGCGGCGCTCGTGCCGGGCGGCGAAACGGTGCTGGTGCCCTCGTGGCTGTCCACAGCGCGCACCGTTCGGACCTACCTGGCGCTGGCCGGTTGGCAGGCCGAGCTGCTGCAGGCGACGTGCCGCATCGTTCGGCGCCGATCGGATGGCCACCTCGCACGCTGGCTCGCTCGTAACGGCGCACCACCGCACGAACGGGTGCGTTCGGCCACGCGGTGGGCTGCTGTCGTGGAGGCGGAGGGGGCGGAGGGCCTCACACGGGCGTGGGCCTGGGGACGGGACCCCTATGGCACCTCTGCGGCGGTCGCCGTTGCCGCAGCCGAGCAGATCGTTCGTGGTGAGGCCCCGACCGGGGTGTTCACTCCCGCGGAGTTGGGCGCCGACGGGCTGCTCGACGAGCTGGCTGCCCGAACAGGCCTGCGGTGGGGTGTGCGGCGAAGCGGTTCGCTACGTTGAATGGCTCCGACGGGCCCGACGGCGTCGAGCCGGAAGGCATCGACCGGAAGGCAGCGAGATGTTCCGACGTTCCCGCTATCAACGGACACGGCGCAAGGTCGACCGCGTCGTGCGGGACCTGACTGGCCGGACCTCGACATTGGCCGACGAGGCGCAGCAGCGTGCCGTCGGGGTCGCAGACAGTGTCCAGCACGGTGGTCGGTGGTTGGCCGCGCGTGCCGAAGAGCTTCCCGATCAGTTCGCCGAGGTGCGCCAGACGACCCGGCGCCGCGTCGACGAACTCGAGCCCTACGCCACACGTGCACGCATCGGGGTGCTCGAGGTCGCCCAGGCCCTCATCGCGGTGGTGCTCGCCGTTCCTCGGCTGGTCGTCCGGGCATTGTCGGTGACCCGTGTCCTGGCCGAACAGGCCGAGCATGCCGCCGACCGCGGCCACCGGCTCGCTGAGCGCGCACGTGATGCCGCCCATTCCGTCGAACCTTCGCGGCGCCAACGTCGCCGTCGTCGCGCCAGGGAGACGTTGCTGGTTGGTGGAGGGTTCGGCGTCGGTTTCGTCGTCGGTTGGATCGTGGGTGATGCTCGGGGCCTCGCCGCGCAGGCGGAGGTCGAGTCGCTCGCCCAACAGCATGCGCGTCACGTCGCCGAGACGGACCGGCTCGATTCCGCCGCCTCGGCCGACCCGGCGGCGTTGCCGACGGCTGAGCCAACGGTGCAGCTCGGCGTGGCGCAGCAGCTGGAGCGGTCGCGTGTCACCGACGAACACGCCGCGGCCGACACGATCGACGGTCCGGACGGGCAGCCGTCAGATCCGGATCCGCGCGGACCCGGCACGCGCGACAGGCGGTGACCGCAGACCTCCTCGACGCCGAGGTTCGCCTCGAAGGAGAGGTCGTCGGGGTCTATCACGCCGACCCGGCCACGGGGTTCGGCGTGGTCGAGGTGCAGCCGTCCGACGGCTCCGACGGGGCTCGGTGCGCTGGTCCGTTGGCCGACGTGGTCGAGGGCCAGCTCATCACTGTCGTCGGCCGGTGGCGGGATCACCCACGTTTCGGTCCGACGCTCGAGGCCGTCTATTACGAGCAACGGACGCCGACGACCGTCGCGGGTCTGCAGACCTTCCTGGCGTCGGATCGATTCGCCGAGGTCGGCGACGCGGCGATCGCGGCGGTCCTGGCACGGTTCGGCTCGGGCACCGGCCGCATCATCGAGCGCGAACCTGATCGCCTCTCGTCCGAAGCAGGCCTCGACGACGACGCCGCGGACGCGTTGCGTGATGCGTGGATGCGGGGGCGGGCGCTGGCTGCGTTGGTGCGGCTGGTCGAACCGATCGGCTGGCCGATGGAGGTTGTCCGAAGCGCGCATCGCCACTTCGGTGCTGATGTCGCCGAGATTGCCCAGGACGATCCCTACCGGCTAATCGAGGCGGACCGTGTGCGGTTCGCCCACGTCGATCCGCTCGGGCGACGGTGCGGCATCGCCGGTGACGATCCCCGGCGGTTGGCCGCCGGCGTGCGTTCCGCCGTCGTCACGGCGCGGGCACAGGGCCACGAGCACCTGCCTCGACCGGTCCTGATACAGGACGCGTGTCGTGTCCTCGGGGTCGATGCGGTGCTCGCCGCCGAAGGCATCGATGTTGCCGTCGCCGACGCGTCGGTCGTTGCCGAAGAACTGGACGGGGTGGAGGTGTTCGCCGTACCGGCGGCCGCCCGGACCGAGCAGAAGCTCGCCGACGACCTGGCTCGTCTGCTCGATGCTCGCAGTCGTCTGCGTACGTATGCGGACTCGATCGACGCCTCCGGGCTCACCGATGAGCAGGCCGATGCGGTGCGCAGCGCTTTCGCCGCGCCCGTATCGATCCTCACCGGAGGTCCAGGAACAGGCAAGACGACCGCGGTGTCCGCGATCGTCGACACGGGCCGGCGCGCAGGTATCAACTTCGCGCTTTGTGCTCCCACCGGGCGGGCCGCCAAGCGACTGGAGGATCTGGCCGGTTCGGCAGCGACCACGGTGCACCGTTTGCTCGAGGCGAGCGGCGATCCCGACGGTGGCTTCCGCTTCCGATTCGGGGCCACGGAACGTCTGCCCCACGACCTTGTCGTCGTCGACGAAGTGTCGATGTGCGACACCGCGCTGGCCGCACACCTCGTCAGCGCGGTCGAGGAAGGATCACACCTGGTACTCGTCGGCGACCCCGACCAGCTTCCCTCGGTCGGGCCGGGCGACGTTCTGCGCTCGTTGATGGCCAGTGGACACATTCCCGTATCACGGCTGGAGACGATCCACCGGCAGGCACACAAGAGTCGCATCGTCCGGTTGGCGCACGAGGTCCTCGCCGGCGGGGTCGGCCCGATGCCCCCCGTCGAAGACGACGTCTTCATGGCCGAGGAAGCCGATCCGTCGGCGATCGTGGCCCGTGTGGTCCGAGCTGTCGCCGAGCGGGCCCCCGAACGCTTCGGCGTCGATTCTGGCGACGTGCAGGTGCTGGCGCCGGTCTATCGCGGCCCCACCGGGGTCGATGCGTTGAACACGGCGCTCAAGCGGGCGCTCAATCCGGGTACCGGACGCCCCGGGCCTGGAGGGTTCGACGTCGGCGACCGGGTGATGCAGACACGTAACGACGCGGAACTCGACCTCGCCAACGGTGACATGGGGGTCGTCGTCGATACCGACCGCGGTGCCGGGATCGTGCGTGTGGCGTTCCCGCGGGGGGAGGCGAGCATCCAGGGGGAGCGGGTACGTGACCTCGTGCCCGCATGGGCGGTCACGGTGCACAAGGCCCAGGGCGGGCAGTGGCCGGTGGTCGTCCTGGTCTGCGATACCGCGCACCGCGGCATGCTCTGGCGCAACCTGGTCTACACCGGCGTTACCCGGGCTGCGCGTGCGCTGGTGATCGTCGGTCAGTCCGAGATGTTGCGTGCGGCGGCACGTGCCGACCGGCCATCGCAACGGCACACCGGGCTCACTGCTCGGTTGGCCCGGGCGGTCGACAACGCCTGATGTCGGCGGCACGGCGACGATCGCGGACGAGCGGTGACGTCGCGGGATCACCCGGCCCTGCAGCGCTCCGCGGCACATCATCGATGATTGCGGCCCATCCGGGCAGCAGTGTCCGCAGTGCGAACACCGACAGCCCCGCGGCCATGAGCCGACTGACGGTGACCGGACGGCGGGCGGCCACCGGATCCTCGATGGCTGCACGGTGATCGCGTGTCCGACGGGTGCTGAGGTCGGCATCGTTGCGGCCACCGTGGAGCATGTGCATGGAATCCTCACCATTGTCGAGCGCTCGCGGGGCAGGGCTGTGGTGGTGTGGATCGCGCTCGTCTCCGGTATCGGCAGACGGTCCACTTGCCTTGAACCGGTAACGTCGGCATGTGCGCCGACTCTTCGACGACTACGAGCCGGACGGCTACTTCGACGAGGTCTTCGACCCGTCCGGAGCCGTCCGGGAGCCGTATGCCGGCCTGATCGGCCGTCTGGCGCGGTTCGACGTGGAGGACCTCGACCGGCGGGAGCGAATCCGCGACCGCCTGTTCCGGACGCAAGGCATCACGTTCACCGTCTACGGCGACGGTGAGGATGTCGAACGCACCTTCCCGATGGACCTGCTCCCTCGGATCATCGCGGCCGAAGAATGGTCCCACATCGAGGCGGGGGTCATTCAGCGGGTGACGGCGCTGAACCGATTCCTCGAAGATCTGTACGTCGGTGAGCAGGCGGCCGTGCACGACGGCGTGGTGCCCCGCTGGTTGGTCGAGACCGCCGACGGCTACGCGCGCGAAGCGTTCGGCATTCCCGTTCCGCACGCGGCGCGTTGCCTCGTGTCGGGTGTCGACATCGTTCGTGACGACGACGGGACCTACCTGGTGCTCGAGGACAACCTGCGCAATCCGTCGGGCATCAGCTATGTGCTGGAGAACCGTGCGGCGATGACGCGGGTGCTGCCGGTCGCCTTCACCGCGCAACGCGTCCGTGCCGTGGACCACTATGGACCGCTGCTTCTGCGTGCCCTGTTGGAGGTTGCCCCACCGGCTGCCGGCGAGGATCCCACCGCGGTGGTTCTGACCCCCGGTATGTACAACGCTGCGTACTTCGAGCACGCGTTCCTGGCCCGCCAGATGGGGGTGGAACTGGTCGAGGGCGCCGATCTGGTCGTCGACGAGCACGTCGTGCACATGCGCACCACACAAGGCCTTCGACGTGTCGATGTGATCTATCGGCGCATCGACGACGAATTTCTCGACCCGGTGGTGTTCCGATCCGACTCGCTGTTGGGTGTTCCCGGACTGTTGTCCGCCGCCCGAGCCGGAAACGTCACGATCGTCAACGCGGTTGGAAACGGCGTCGCCGACGACAAGGCGGTCTACGCCTTCGTTCCCGAGCTGATTCGCTTCTACCTCGGCGAGGAACCGATCCTGCCCAACGTCACGACCTACCTGCTTTGGGACGACGATCAACGTGCCGAGGTACTGGGCCGCCTCGACGAGCTGGTGGTCAAGCCGGTGGCCGGATCGGGCGGTCACGGCATGATGATCGGGCCGGTGGCCACCGAGTCCGACCGAACGCGCATGGCCGAGCGCATCGAGGCCGAACCTCGCGGCTACATCGCTCAGGAGGTGGTGCGACTGTCACGTCACCCCACGCGGGTGGACGATCGGTTCGTCGGTCGGCACGTTGACCTCCGGCCCTTTGCGATCGCGGGCGAGACCGTAGATGTAATCCCGGGGGGACTGACACGGGTGGCTCTGCGCGAAGGGTCACTCGTGGTCAATTCGTCGCAGGGCGGTGGGTCGAAGGACACCTGGGTGCTGGAGGGGCCGGCGCACCAGCCGGCCAACGGAATGTCACCGAACGTGGATACGACGGCCCGGGGAAGTTGACCATGCTGGCGCGACTCGCCGAAAACCTGTTCTGGGCCGGCCGCCACGTCGAACGCGCCGAGGACACCGCGCGGATGGTCGACGTCACCTACCACACGCTGCTGGAGTCACCCCCCGCCGAGGTCGAGCGAACCTGGGCGCAGCTGCTCGATGTTCTGCATGTCGCCGACGCCTACGGGAACCGGCCCTTGACCGGTTCGGAGGTCATGGCCTTTCTCGTGCTGGACGGATCGCACCCGAGCTCGATCACGACCTCGGTCGGGCGCGCTCGTGCCAACGTCCGATCGGTGCGTGAGCTCGTCTCGTCGGAGTTGTGGGAGTCGGTCAACGATCTGTACCTCGCCCTGACCGCCCGCGACCTTCGGCGCGATCTGGATGATCAGCCCTACGAGCTGTTCGGGGCGATCCGCCGGGACTGCATGACCATATACGGCGTCGCGAGCGAGACGATGCCTCGTGACGAAGGATGGCGGTTCATGGCGGTCGGCCGGATGCTGGAGCGCGCCGAGATGACCTGCCGCCTGCTCGACGTGCGCTACGCGCAGTTGGAGGCGCTCGCCGGTTCGTCGCAGCGCCTGAACGGCACGGATTCGCCGTACCCGCACGGCGCCGATCGCACCGACTTCCACCAGTGGACAGCGGTGCTCAAGTCGGCTTCCTCACTGGAGGCGTATCGGCGCCGTTACCGGTCATCGATGGACCCGGCCGACGTCGTCGAGTTCCTGCTGCTCGAACCCGGCTTGCCACGCAGCGTGATGTTCTGCCTGACCGGTGCGCTTCGTCAGCTCGAGGTGCTCTGCGGTGACCGGCCGAGTCGAGCTGCGCGCCGGTTGGGCCGGTCGGTCGCGGCACTGAAGTACCGTGACGTCACAGAGCTCTTCGAAGTCGGCCTTCACGAACTGCTCGAGACCGTGCAGGACGACGTGGCGTCGGTGACCCAGGCGGTCACCGACGAGTTCTTCCAGCACCAGCCGGGCGGTGCGCTGCGCGCCTTTTCAGCCCGGTAGTTCGGTTTGCCAGGACGCGGCCGGCCAGGTCAGGACGTGACACCCATGCGCATCGACATCCGCTACATGACCCGGTTCCGCTACGCCGCGCCGGTCACCGAGTCACAGAACGAGCTCCGGGCCGCGCCGGCCAACGACGAGCGGCAACAGTTGATGCACTACCACGTAACGACCGCGCCATCGTCCCGGGTCGCTTCGTACGTCGACTATTGGGGCACACGGGTCGACACGTTCGGCATTCGTCCGCCCCACACCCAATTGGAGGTCGTCGCCGAGGCCACCGTCGAGACCGTCGCGGTGTCAGGGCCCGCGTTCGGCGGCCAACGGTCAGCACTGGAGAATCCGGCGTTCCGCGACGAGCATTTCGCGTTGCTCCAGCGTTCGCCACACACCGGCTGGGGCCGCGAGATCACTACGGCCGCGTCGAAGTGTGCCGAAGCGGCGGGCAACGACACGCTGGAGCTCGCGATGGCGGTGCACGACTACGTCGCTGGGTTCGAGTACCGACCTGGCGCAACCTATGTCGGCGTGGACGTCGACGAGGTGCATCGAGCTGGAGGAGGGGTCTGCCAGGACTTCGCCCACCTTGCGATCGCCATGTACCGGGCGCTGGGTGTGCCGGCGCGGTATGTCTCGGGCTACCTGTTCACCGTCGACGATGCCACCGGTACGGACGCCATCGACGACGAGGTCGAGGTCCAGACCCACGCGTGGGTGGAGGTCGCGTTGCCCGCGGGTGGTTGGCTGGCACTCGACCCGACCAACAGTCAGCCGGTCGGTGAGCGGCACGTGGCGATCGGTCGTGGGCGCGACTACGACGACGTGGCGCCGCTGCGCGGCGTATACAGCGGTGATGCGAGTCACGAGATGGACGTCAGCGTCGTCATGCGCCGTCTGGCGAGGGAGCCGCACCGGGTCGGGCAGGGACTTGGATCACGCACTACACAACAACAACAGCAGCAACAGTAGTCGACCGATGCGGAGGGGCGTGGCAGTTGTCGCCACGTCGACGGATTCATCGCGTGGCTCCACGATTCGACGCCCCGAAGCGCGGTTTGATCGAATCGCGGATACCCCGTACTATCGCAACATGGATGTTTCGATAATCACGGCGCCGAACAGCGCACCCGGTGACGGTGACACCGCCAGCGGTGCGGCGGCGCCCGCGGCCGGGTCCCTGTCGCTGGTCGCGCTGCTCGGAGAGACCCGGGCGGCCATCGTGGAGCGCCTCCGGGAGCAGCCGGACCGTTCGGTGACCGAACTCGCCGAACACCTCGGTATCTCCGCGGTGGCGACCCGCCGCCACCTGACGCTCCTCGAGGAGGAGTCGCTGGTCGAGGGTCGCACCGCCCGGCAGGCGCGGGGCCGACCTGCGGTTCGCTACCGGTTGACCGTGGCGGCCCGACGGCTTCTTCCGCACCGCTACGATGCGTTCGCTGCCGAAGTCCTCGAGTTCCTGGCAGACCGGCACGGTCGCGACGGGGTGCGCGATTTCCTGCGGTGGCGGATGCGCCGCGAGATCGCCCAGCTGGGTGCCGCGGTGACGGCAGAGGACCTCCACGAACGGCTGGAGCAGCTCGCCGACGCACTGTCCGCCGTCGGCTTCGACGCCGAGGTCCGGGCCAACGACGGCACGTTCACCCTCGTGCAGGGACACTGCGCGATCGAGGACGTCGCGCGCGAGCACCCGGAGGTGTGCGCTTACGAGGCAGCCAGCTTCGCCAGTGTGCTCGGCCGGGACGTCGCCGTCTCGCGACGGCACACGCTGGCGGCGGGTGACGCTTCCTGCGTCTGCACGGTCAGACCGATCGGAGACGGCACCGCGCCGTCGCCCCAACACTCGACCACGACCCAACGAACGACCACGACGAACTCAGGAGTCCAGCAGTGAGCCAGACCGAGATTCAGCTGCCGGTCAGCGACGCCCGCAAGGAACAGGCCGCCGTCGCCCAGGAGCTCAGCGAATACAAGTTCGGCTGGGCCGACCGGGACGATTCCTACTCGTTCACCTCCGAGCGCGGGCTGTCGCGTGACAAGGTCGCCGCGATCAGCGAGCGCAAGAACGAGCCTGCCTGGATGCGGGACCTGCGGCTGCGTGCCTACGAGGCCTATCGGCGCCGCCCGATGCCCAACTGGGGCGCCGACCTGTCCGGCATCGACTTCGACAACATCTACTACTACGTCGAAGCATCCGAGAAGCAAGCCGAGAGCTGGGACGAGCTCCCACCGGAGATCCTCGAGACCTACGAGAAGCTCGGGATTCCCCAGGCCGAACGCGAGCGGCTGATCGCCGGGGTCGCAGCGCAGTACGAGAGCACGGTGCTCTACCACAAGGTGCGCGAGGACCTCGAGGAGCAGGGCGTGATCTTCCTCGACACCGACACGGCCCTGGTCGAACACGAAGACCTGTTCCGTGAGCACTTCGCCACCGTGATTCCGCCCAACGACAACAAGTTCGCCGCGCTCAACACGGCCGTTTGGTCGGGCGGTTCGTTCATCTGGATCCCCGAAGGGGTCAAGGTCGACATCCCGCTTCAGGCTTATTTCCGTATCAACAAGCAGAACATGGGCCAGTTCGAGCGCACCCTGATCATCGCCGACCCGGGTTCCTACGTGCACTACGTCGAAGGGTGCACAGCGCCGATCTACTCGTCGGACTCGCTGCACTCGGCGGTCGTCGAGATCATCGTCCGTGAGGGCGCGCGGGTGCGTTACACCACGATCCAGAACTGGTCGAACAACGTCTACAACCTCGTGACCAAGCGCGCCATCGCCGAGCGCGACGCCACCATGGAGTGGATCGACGGCAACATCGGCTCGAAGGTGACGATGAAGTACCCGGCGGTCTGGTTGACCGGTGAGGGAGCCAAGGGCGAGGTGCTCTCGGTGGCCTACGCCAACGACGGTCAGCACCAGGACGCCGGCGCCAAGATGGTGCACGCCGCCCCGTACACGACGTCGAACATCCTGTCGAAGTCGATCTCGAAGGGGACCGGCCGGACCAGCTACCGCGGTCTGGTATCCATCAACGAGGGCGCGCATCACGCGCGGTCCGCGGTCAAGTGTGACGCGTTGATGCTCGACGACACCTCCCGGACCGACACCTACCCCTACATGGAGATCGAACAGGAAGACGCCACCATCGAGCACGAGGCGACCGTCTCGAAGCTGTCCGAGGACCAGCTGTTCTACATGCAGGCGCGCGGCATCGACGAGGACGAGGCGACTGCGATGATCGTCCGTGGCTTCATCGAGCCGATCGCCCGGGAACTTCCGATGGAGTACTCGGTCGAGCTCAACCGCTTGATCGCGCTCGAGATGGAAGGCGCGATCGGCTGAATCCCCCCGCCCGCGGGACGGCAGCGTGCGCGCTGCACGTCGCCGGACGTCGCACCCGAAAGGGTGGCCGTCCTCCGCCGGTGAGGCGTCGACGGCCCCGACGAGACCTCGAGAGTTGACCGTGAATCTGGATGCCCTGACCGAGGACGCGCTGAGCGCGCGTAGCGAAGCCGCGAACGAGCCGAGTTGGCTGCTCGAGCGGCGCCTGGCCGCCTTCAAACGGTGGCTCGACCAGGACTGGCCCGACAGCCGACTGGACGAGTTCTGGCGCTCGACGCCGTTCGCCACCCGTTTCCGCGTCGACCGACCGGTTGCCGCCGGCGAGCATCCGGCAACTTCGCCGGCGTCGATCGCCGACGAGCTCGGTGACGTGTCGGTCGCCCGGATCGTGGATGGCACGGTGGTGGACTGCACCGTCAGTGAGGCCGCCGCGGCCGCCGGTGTCGTGGTCTCCGAACTCGTCGCAGCGGCCACCACGCATGCCGAACTGGTCGAACGTCACCTCGGCGCGTCGACGACGTCCTCGCAGGACTCGACCGGGGCCGACGAGGACCGCACGGTCACGGTCAACGACGCGGCCTGGAGCGGAGGCGTGTTCGTGCACGTTCCAGCCGAGGTCGAGCTCGACGAACCCATCGTCGTCCACGTGCACGCTTCGACGGCCGACGCTCACCTGCCGCGCGTGCTGGTGGTCATCGATCACCACGCGCGTGCCCGCATCGTGCTGGACCACACTTCGGAGGGCGACGTCGACGCGTTCGTCGACGAGGTGGCCGAGTTCGACGTCGGCGACTCTGCCGAGCTCGAGCTGGCCTCGCTGCAGAACTGGGGCGAGGAGGTGCAGCACCTCGCCTTGCACAAGGTCACGGCACGTCGTGATGCGACCGTACGCACGATCGCGGTGACCACCGGCGGCAAGACCGTGCGTTTGCGCCCGGAGGTCGACCTGGTCGGTCCCGGAGCCGAAGCCCGACCGCTGGGCGTCTACTTCGCCGATGACGGCCAGTGGTTCGACCTGCAGCCCTACGTCCGGCACATCGCGCCGAACGCGACCTCGGACGTCCTGTTCAAGGGTGCGCTTCAGGGCCACAGCCGCACCGTGTTCCGCGGCAACGTGTTCGTCCACCGCGACGCGGTCGGCACGGCCACCGACGAGAACAACCGCAGCCTGATCCTGACCGAAGGCGCCCGGGCGGACGCGACACCGTTCCTGGAGATCGAGTGCGCCGACATCACCGCCGGGCACGGCTCGGCCACCGGCCAGATCGACGCGCTGCATCTGTTCTACCTCGAGTCACGCGGCATCCGCCGCTACGACGCGCTGCGACTGATCGTGTTCGGGTTCTTCCGCGAGGTGCTCGACGAGGTCGGCATCCCCGGCATCAGCGACGCGTCGATGCGCGCGATCGAATCCCGCGTCGAGGCCGCAGATCTGTCCGCGGTGCAGATCAACGATGCCGCACTGCGCGACCTGACCGCTCCGGTGGAGGCGTGATGAGCGACCTGAAGCTCGACGACCTCGCCGAGGCGACGCCGACCCATGTCGTCGTCGACGACGTGCCGGTGTGCGTCGTGCGGCTCGGTGACACCGTCAAGGCCGTGCACGACACCTGCACCCATCAGCAGTGGTCGCTCGCCGAGGGCATGGTGTGGGACAACGGCATCGAGTGTTCGCTGCACGGGTCCACGTTCGATCTGGACACCGGTCAGCCGTCATCGCTGCCTGCGACGCGCCCCGTCCCGGTGTTCGCGGTGACCATCGACGGCGACACGGTGCACATCGATGTACGCAACTCGGTCAACGACGC
Source organism: Nitriliruptoraceae bacterium (assembly GCA_050486325.1). Lineage (GTDB taxonomy): Bacteria > Actinomycetota > Nitriliruptoria > Nitriliruptorales > Nitriliruptoraceae > JBJHDB01. The sequence continues at coordinate 12,240 of JBJHDB010000014.1, forward strand.
CGCCTTCCCGGCGCACTGAGACGATGACGCATCACGGCGACACGTGATGCTCGACCACGAAAGACGGAATAGAACATGGCTGATCTCGAGATCCGCGACCTGACCGTCGAGGCCCAAGGCACCGAACTGCTGCACGGCGTCGACCTCGACCTCGACTTGGGGAAGACCATCGCACTGATGGGACCCAACGGGTCGGGTAAGTCCACACTGGCCTACACCCTGGCCGGACATCCGGCCTACGAGGTCACCGGGGGCACGATGACCTGGAAGGGCATCGACCTGACCGAGCTGACCCCCGACGAACGTGCGCGCCAGGGCGTGTTCCTCGCCATGCAGTACCCGGTCGAGGTTCCCGGCGTGTCCCTGACCAACTTCCTGCGCACGGCACTCAACGCCGTGTCCGGTGAAGAGGTGCCCGTCCGGGAGTTCATGACCAAGCTGCGGGACGAGATGCAGGCACTGGGGATCAGCGAGTCCTTCCTCGACCGCTCGGTCAACGAAGGTTTCTCGGGTGGGGAGAAGAAGCGGTTCGAAATCCTCCAGGCGGCGCTCCTGCGGCCTGAGCTGGCCGTCCTCGACGAGACCGACTCCGGTTTGGACGTCGACGCGCTGAAGATCGTCGCCGAAGGGATCAACCGCCTGCGCGGCCCGGAGCTGGGTGTGCTGATCATCACCCACTACACCCGGATCCTGCGCTACATCCAGCCCGACGAGGTCCATGTCATGTTCGACGGGCGTATCGCCACCTCGGGCGGTGCGGAGCTCGCCGACGAACTCGAGTCGCGTGGATACGAGCAGATCCAGGCCGCGACGAGCTCGGCCTGATGCCGGTGCGGGCGGTCACCGTCCGGCGCACGGTTGGCCCTGCGCCGCTGGCCGTGCCCGCCCGCCTCAGGCACGATTACGGAGACGGTCGGCCGTCGGCGACCGGTGCGGACCTGGAGGCGACACGATGATCGACGTCACCTCGCTGCGCAAGGAGTTTCCGACCCTTGCGCGCCGGATCGACGGGAACCGTTTGGTCTATCTGGACTCTGCCGCGAGCGCTCAGACCCCCGAGGTCGTGCTCGAGGCGATGGATCACTACTACCGCCAGTGCCGATCGAACGTCAATCGCGGCGTGTACACCCTGGCCGAAGAGGCAACAGACCTCTACGAGTCGGCGCGGTCCCGCCTCGCCCGGTTCCTCGGTGCGGACCCGCGTGGCGTGGTTCTGACCAAGAACGCCACCGAAGGCTGCAACCTCGTGGCGCATTCGTGGGTCCGCCGGAATCTGGGTCCCGGCGACGCCATGCTGTCCACGGTGATGGAGCACCATGCAAACCACGTGCCGTTCACCTACGCCGCACGTGAGGTCGGCTTCGGCGTGCGGCACGTACCCGTGACCGACGAGGGACATCTCGATCTGGACGTGGCCAAAGAACTCGTCGCCGACGGCAACGTCCGCTTCGCGGCGTTCGCCCACGTGTCCAACGTGCTGGGGACCATCAACGACGTTGCCGCCTTGACCACGATCGTCCGTGAGGCGAACCCGGAGGCGGTGGTGCTGGTCGACGGCGCACAGGCGGCGCCACACCTGCCGGTCGACTTCGATGCGCTCGACGTGGACTTCTACGTGATCACGGGACACAAGATGCTGGGACCGACCGGCATCGGCGCGCTGCTCGCACGGCCTGAACAGCTCGACGCCATGGAGCCGTTCCTGGCCGGCGGAGACATGATCCGTGACGTGACGCTGGAAGGCGCCACCTGGGCGGACCCGCCGCACAAGTTCGAGGCGGGCACGCCGATGATCGCCGAAGCCGCCGGGCTGGCCGCCGCGGTCGAGATGCTCGACGACATCGGCATGGACGAGGTGCGCGCGCACGAGCGCCAGTTGACCGGGCAGCTGATCGATGCGTTGTCGGGCATCGACGGGGTGCGCCTGTTCGGCCCGACCGACCTCGATCGGCGCGGCGGGGCGGTGTCGTTCGCGCTCGAGGGCGTCCATCCCCACGACGTCGGCTCGATGCTGGGATCACGGGGCGTGTGCGTGCGAGTGGGCCATCACTGCGCGAAGCCACTGATGCGCTGTCTCGGCGTGAACGCCACGGCACGCGCCAGCGTGCACGTCTACAACGACGCCGATGACCTGCCACCGCTTGTGGAGGGCATCGAGGCGGCGCGCGAGTTCTTCGCGCGATGACCGGCCGGTGAGGTTCGTGCCATGAGCATGGAGGACATGTTCCAGGAGATCATCCTGGACCACTACCGCAAGCCCAAGAATCGTGCGGGCGAGCTGGATGACCAGAGCGTTCAGGTGCACCATTCGAATCCGCTGTGCGGTGACGAGATGGATCTGCGCCTGCGCGTGGTCGATGGGGTCATCGACGGGATCGCCTTCGACGGTGAAGGATGCTCGATCAGCCAGGCATCGGCCTCTGCGATGACGGTGGCGGTCAGCGGCCGTGAGCTCAACGATGTACTCGGGCTCGCCGAGGACTTCCGTCAGATGATGCACGGCGAAGAGCCGTCCCGGCCCGACGACCTGCTCGACGGTGTCGCATTTCAGGGTGTCGCCAAGTTCCCGGTCCGCGTCAAGTGTGCGCTGCTCGGCTGGATGGCCGTGCGCGACGCGATCGAGACCTACCAGGACGGCGCCGAGGCACACTCGGTGACCCACGACGAGTGAGCGAGGAGACCATGTCCACCGAGACGACCGAGTCGACCACCGAACTGGCCGACGACGTGATCCCCGACGCGGATACCCCAAGTGGGCGCGTCGAGGACGAGGCGACCGAGCAGGCCAATCCGTTCGCGGATCTCCCGCTGGAGGAGGACGGCATGCCGTCCTCCGAGCAGCTGTTCAATGCCCTGCGTGCGGTCGTGGACCCCGAAATCGGGTACAACATCGTCGATCTGGGACTGGTGTACGAGGTCACCAAGCCCCAACGTGGCCACGCTCACGTCCTGATGACGTTGACGACCATGGGTTGTCCGCTGACCGAGGTGATCCACCAGCAGTGTTCGGTGATCCTGGGGGCGATGCCCGGTGTCGATCACGTCGACGTCGAGTTCACCTTCAGCCCGCCGTGGTCGACCGACATGATTGCCGACTACGTCCGTGAGGAACTGCGGGCGATGGGCATGAACATCTGAGTTCGCACCGTTTCCACTGCGCGGTCGGTCTTGGCAGGCTGTCCCGCCCGACACTGTCCGATCCGTCGTGTGCGCCAGCAGATCGCGTGTGCGCCACGGCGATGACCCGATTGGTCCGAGGAGTGAATCGTGGTCCATCCCGCCGTCGACCGGCGTGAGGCGCTGACTGCCGAGGAGATCGCCCGCTACAGCCGGCACCTGATCATCCCCGACGTCGGCATGCCCGGCCAGGAGCGGCTCAAGGCCGCCCGGGTGCTGTTGGTGGGAACCGGCGGGCTCGGCTCACCGTTGGCGCTGTATCTGGCCGCGGCCGGTGTCGGCACGATCGGTCTGGTCGACGACGACGTCGTCGACGCCTCGAACCTGCAGCGCCAGATCATCCACGGCACCTCGGACATCGGCACCCACAAGGTCGACTCCGCACGGGCCAGCATCGAAGAGATCAACCCGCACGTGACGGTGCTCGAGCACCGCACGTTTCTCACCAGCGACAACGCGCTTCAGATCATCGCCGACTACGACCTGGTGATCGACGGAACGGACAACTTCCCGACCCGTTACCTCGTCAACGACGCATGCGTGCTGCTCGGCAAACCCAACGTCTACGGCTCGATCTTCCGGTTCGAGGGCCAGCTGAGCGTGTTCTGGGCCGCAGAGGGGCCGTGCTACCGCTGCATGTTCCCCGAGCCCCCACCGCCGGGGATGGTGCCCAACTGCGCCGAAGGCGGCGTGCTCGGAATCATGGCCGGACACATCGGCACCGCGCAGGGCATCGAAGGCATCAAGCTGATTGCCGGGATCGGGGATCCCATGATCGGCCGGCTCGGCCTGTACGACGCGCTCGATCAACGCTGGACCTATGTGAAGGTCAACAAGGACCCCGACTGCCCGGTTTGCGGCGAGACGCCGACGGTGACCGAACTCATCGATTACGAGGAGTTCTGCGGCGTACCAGCGCACGACCGCGTGATCGAGGCGGACCTGTCGATGGCCGACCTGGAGATACTCCCGACCGAGTACGTCGAGATCGCCGACAAGCCCGACGTGGAGCTGATCGACGTGCGTGAGCCCCACGAGTTCGAGATCAACCGCATTCCCGGTGCTCGCCTGATCCCCAAGGACGACCTGCCCGGGCGCCTGGCCGAGCTCGACCCGACCAAGGAATACATCCTGCAGTGCCTGTCGGGAGCCCGGTCCCTGGAGTCGACCGAGCTGCTTCGTGGAGCCGGATTCAAGGCACGGTCGATGCGTGGCGGCATCAACGCCTACGCCCGCCAGGTCGACCCGAGCATTCCCACCTACTGATCACGCCGTCCGGTGACGGCGAGTACTGTGCACCGGACAGGCGTGACAACGGCCGGAAACATCCGAACGGCCGACTCACCTCCATCCACTGATCTGGGAGCAGGACATGACCGACCGGCACGCATCCGTCGTATGGCAGGGCGATCTCTTCGGAGGTTCGGGCACGGCGAGCCTCGACTCGTCGGGTGTGCTCACCGACACCCCGGTGTCGTGGCCGTCACGCGCGGAGGAGTCGAACGGTCAGACCAGCCCCGAGGAACTGCTCGCCGCGGCCCATGCGTCGTGCTTCTCGATGGCGCTCTCCAAGCAGCTGGCGGACCGAGACGTTCCGCCGCAGCGGCTCGAGACCTCGGCGACGGTGACCTTCGTGCCAGGCACCGGGATCACCCGCAGCGCGCTCAAGGTGGTGGTGACCGCCGAGGGAATCGATCAGTCGACGCTCGAGGAGGCCACCACTGCCGCCAAGACCGGCTGCCCGGTGTCCCAGGCGCTCGCCGACAGCGTGGAGATCACCCTGGACGCCTCGATCGGCTGACGGCGAAGCCCGGTCGCCTCGCCCGGCCCCGTCC
>JBJHDB010000015.1:0-17201 GCA_050486325.1 Nitriliruptoraceae bacterium
CTGGGGACCTACGCGTTCGATGAGCTCGGATACGAACGCATCGCCACCATCGGCGAGGACTACGCCTTCCCGTACGCGCAGGTCGGCGGATTCTCGCTCGAGTTCTGCGAAGCCGGCGGGGAGATCGCCTCGCGCCAGTGGCCGCCACTGGGTACGACCGACTGGGCCAGCTACGCCATCGACGCGCCGACCGACGTGGATGCGTTCTTCATCGCGATGAGTGGTGCGAACGCGATCGACTTCATCCGCGAGTATGACGCCTTCACCGGTGGCGAGATTCCGATCCTGGGCGGCAGCTCGGTGCTCGAGACCGCTGTGCTCGAAGAGCTCGGTGACCGCATGATCGGCGTCGTCGGTTCCGCGGGCACCGCACACGACGTGGACAGCCCGGCGTGGCAGGACTGGATCGAGCGGTACCGCGAGCTGTTCCCCGATGCTCCGCGTTACCCGTCGGCTGTGGTCTACAACTACTACCTGAACGCTCGGGCGTTGCTCGAGGGTCTGGAAGCGGTTGGTGGTGACCTGTCCGATGGCGGTGCAGCACTCCGCGACCATTTGGCGACCATGGAGCTCGACGCGCCGCTCGGCACGGTTCGACTGAACGAGAACCGTCAGGCTGAAGGTCCCAACTTCGTCCAGCAGGTGGCTTCCGACGACGGTGACCTGTTCACCGAGACCCGGATGGTCATCGACTCGGCCTCGCAGACGATGGGTCTGTCGCAGGACGAATACATCGAGCTCGCTCCGTGGGAGCGGGACTTCACCTGCTGAGATAGGGAACACGGTGGTTGATGCTCAACCAGCCCTGAGGCTGCGGGGGTTGACCCGCAGCTTCGGTGGCCTGCTCGCCGTGGACGACGTCTCGCTCGACGTCGCCCGCGGCGAGCGCCGTGCGGTCATCGGACCGAACGGCGCCGGCAAGACGACACTGTTCCGATTGATCACCGGTGAGCACCCGCCGTCGGCGGGGACGATCGAGTTGTTCGGCCGAGACATCACCGCACTTTCCATCCGGGCTCGGACTCACCTGGGTCTCGGCCGGACCTTCCAGGATGCGTCCGTGTTCGACGGCCTGACGGTCGCCGAAAGCCTTCAGCTCGGTGTGCTCGGCCGGCGGCGAGGACACCTGAGCATCCGGCCTGTGCCCCGCCAGGTGGTGCAGGACGCGTCGGAGCTCGCAGGCCAAGTGGGGCTCGGCGACCGGCTCAACGTGCTCGCCGCCGACCTGTCCCACGGCGAGCGGCGACAGTTGGAGATCGGCCTGGCCTTGGGCAGTGATCCGTCGGTACTGATGCTCGACGAGCCCGCAGCGGGCCTTGCCAAGGGCGAACGCGCACGTCTCGTGACCTTGCTGAACGAGCTGCGCGAAGATCGAACGGTGCTGCTCATCGAGCACGACATGGAGATTGCGTTGGGGATCGCCGACCGTGTGACGATGCTGCACGACGGGCGGGTCGTTTCGGAGGGAACCTCCGAACAAGTGAGTGCCGACCCGGTCGTGCACCGCCTGTATCTCGGCGGGCAACACGCCGAGGCGGTGGTCGACAGCGATGGGTGAACCGCTCCTCGATGTGCAGGACCTGTGTGCCTACTACGGGCAGGCGCAGATCCTCCATGGAGTCGAGCTGCGTCTCGATGAGGATCCCGTCGCGATCGTCGGCCGTAACGGGATGGGCAAGAGCACCTTCTGCCGCGCCTTGATGGGGCTGATGCCCCGGGTCACCGGGTCGGTCCGCCTGGACGGGATGGACCTGGTGGGGCGCAAGCCGTACCGGATCGCGAAAGCGGGGATCGGTTACGTCCCGCAGGGACGGCGGGTGTTCGCCTCCCTCACGACGGATGAACACCTGCGCCTGGTCGCGCGCAAAGACGGTGACTGGACGGTCGAGCGGGTCTACGAGCTGTTCCCGCGGCTGGCGCAGCGGCGCCGTACTGGCGGCGACCAGCTTTCAGGCGGCGAACAGCAGATGCTAGTGATCGGTCGGGCACTGCTGACAAACCCGAGGGTGCTGCTGCTCGACGAACCATCCGAAGGACTGGCCCCGACCATCATCGAGGTGCTCGTCGACACGCTGCGTGACCTGTCGGCGCTCGGAGTCGGGGTGGTCCTGATCGAACAGCGGCTCGGGATGGCCGCCGAGGTCGCGGACCGGCTCGCGGTCATGGTCAACGGGCGAATCGTCGAAGAAGTCGACTCGGCGGCGCTGCTTGGTGACGAAGACGCGCAACGTCGTCTCCTGGGTGTCGGGGTCGCCGGGTGAAGTCGCATACCTGACTGCGATGCCCGAAGCGCTCGGTAGCCGGTCGAACGTACGCTGAAGTCGTTCTTGGAACGGCAAGGAGGAAGAACCATGGGCGAATCCACGAGCGGGCAGACCGGTGACGCGGCGTTTGCGCTCGTTGCGGACCGGACCGCACTCGTCATCGTCGACATGCAGAACGATTTCGTCCGTGTCGGCGCACCACTGGAGGTCCCCGATGCGCGGGCAACGATCGACGCGCAGGCACGTCTCGCCGACTGGTTTCGTGCTCACGATCGCCCGGTCATCTACACGCGGTTCCTGTCGGGACCGGAGCGCACCCTGATCTGGAACTGGTCTCCTCAGATCGCGCCGCCCACCAAGTGCTGCTGGGACGGTCACATGCGCAGCTACGGCGACATCGAAGGCGAGCGAAACGCTGCTGCGGTCATCGACGAGCTCAAGCCGTCCGCCGAGGACCTGATCGTCGACAAGTACAGCTACGGCGCGTTTCACCGCACCAACCTGATGGATCACCTCGTCGCGCGTCACGTCGACACCATCTGCGTGACCGGAACAGTCACGCAGATATGCGTCGACGAGACAGGACGTGGCGGATTCGACCACGGCTTGCAGGTCGTCATGGTCAGTGACGCCGTGTCGTCGTTCGACGACGAGCTGCACCGGGCGACGCTGCGCAACTTCGCGATGAAATTCGGCCGGGTGCTCACCACCGAAGAAGTCATGGCCGAGTTGTCTGCCTGACCGTCGTCGGCCAGGTACGGGCCGCGGACGGGCAGCGGTCAGCTGGAGTCGCCGTGGCCGGGAGGGTGGCGCCGGGTGTCGCCGGCCAGCAGGTCGAGTGCATGACCCAGTAGATCGATGATCGCTTCGAGGCTCTCGGTGGCACCCCGCGGACTGCCGGGAAGGTTCACGATCAGCGTGGCGCCGCGAATCCCGCACACCGCGCGGGACAGGTCCGCCATCGGAGTCGAGCGGCGGCCGGCCGCGCGCATCGCTTCGGCGAGTCCTGGTGCGTCACGCTCGACGACATCCGAGGTCGCTTCGGGTGTCACATCCCGTGGACCGAACCCGGTGCCGCCGGTGACCACGACAAGGGCGGTTCCAACCTCATCACACAGGCGTCGCAGCACCGCAGCGATACGGTCGCGGTCATCGGCGACGGCTTCTCGGTGGATGACCTCGAAACCGGCGGCGGCCAGCAGATCAGTGACGGCCCGCCCCGAATCGTCCTCCCGGTGGCCGAAGGCGACACCGTCGCTGGCCGTGACGACCGCGGCCGAGCGGCGGGACGCGCCACCCGGCGCGTGTCGGTCGAGGGAGGTCGGATCGTGGCTGTCGGACACGGAGACGGCACTCCCGGATCGGCGGGCGCCCGCCGGTCGGCGGCGGGCGACGCTTCGTCGCAAGGGGACGATTTCCCGCCGGAGGCGAACCGGCAGGGGGACGGCGATGCTATGCGGGGCGTGGTCGCGGTGGTGCTCGCCGCCGGAATCGGGCGACGCTTCGGTGGGACCAAACAGCTCGCCGTTGTCGGCGGGCAGCCACTCGTCACCCATGCGGTCGACGCGGCGCGTGCCGCAGATATCGGCCGCATCTTGGTCGTCGTCGGTCACGACGCCGACGCGGTGCGTGCCGCGGTGGATGGCGACGGGGTGACCATCGTGGCGAATCCGGAGTACACCAGCGGACAGGCATCGTCGCTGCGTGCCGGACTCGCCGCAATCGCCGACGACAATGACGACGACACGACCGAGATGGCCGTGGTGCTGCTCGCCGACCAGCCACGCATCGAACCGGCGCGGATCCGGGCGGTCGTGGACGCCGCAGCCGGTCACGAGGCGGCACGGACCGTGTATCAAGGCCGTCCCGGGCATCCGGTGGCGTTGACTCGAGCGCTGTGGCCCCGGCTGCTCGAACAAGTCGATGGTGACGTCGGCGCGCGCGACGTGCTTGCCGACGGGAGCACCGACATGGTGGACGTCGTCGTCGCCGAGCCTGCTCCGCCGGATGTCGACACCGCTGCTGACCTCGCGCGTGTCCTGGACGCGTCACCCCCCGGCATCGCTGGCGGCGAAGGCAGCACAGGCGACTAACCTCGCTCCTTGCCGGGCATGCGCGACGGGGAGCGGCGACGGGGAGCGGCGACGGGGAGTCCGTTCGGGGACGACGATCGGCGAGGTGACCGGTGACCATCGAGGGACTCACGCATCTACGGTCCGGCAAGGTCCGGGAGCTCTACGACGTCGACGACGACCACCTGCTGCTGGTGGCGTCGGACCGGGTGTCCACGTTCGACGTTGTCCATCCCACCCCGGTGCCCGACAAAGGCCGCGTGCTGACTGGGCTGTCGACGTTCTGGTTCCGGCGGCTGATCGCGATCGTTCCCAACCACCTCGTGACCACACGGGTTGCCGACTTCCCGGCTGCCGCCCAGGCGCACGCCGACGAGCTCGCCGGACGGTCGATGCTGTGCCGCAAGCTCGACATGGTCCCGTTCGAATGCGTCGTACGGGGATACCTGGTCGGTTCCGGCTGGGCGGAGTACCAGCGGGACGGTGTGGTCTGCGGCATCGAACTGCCCGAAGGGCTCGTCGAAGCCGACCGGCTGCCCTACCCGCTGTTCACCCCGGCGACCAAGGCCGAAGAGGGAGAGCATGACGAGAACGTCAGCTTCGAGGTGATGCGTGACGCCATGGGACCGGTCGCCGACCGGCTGCGCGAGGTCTCCTTGGAGCTCTATCAGGCTGGTGCGTCCCACGCCGCCGCTCACGGGATCATTCTGGCTGACACCAAGTTCGAGTTCGGTATCGATGCTTCCGGGGAGGTCGTGCTGGCCGACGAGGTGCTCACCCCAGACTCGTCGCGGTACTGGCCACAGGACGCCTGGGAGCCGGGTTCTACCCCGCCGAGCTTCGACAAGCAGTACGTCCGGGACTACGCGACCTCGACCGGATGGGACCGGTCACCGCCCGCACCCGAGCTGCCCGCCGACGTCGTTGAGGCAACCCGGCAGCGCTACGTCGAGGCCTACGAGCGGATCACCGGCGCGTCGTTCGACGACTGGCTCGCCGAGCGTTGACGGTTGGCCGTTCGACCGGGAAGTGGTGGCGCGCCCACTATCCACGTAGTAGCGTGTTGGCAGGCACGACGCGTCTGCGTCGTGACCTCGGTGCTGCACTGACGACCCGAGCCACGTGATGATCTTGGGCGGTATCAGTGCACAACCAGCCCTGTTATGGGAGGGACATCCATGAAGCGAACCCTTTGGTTGCGCTATGTGGCGATGCTGGCAGCGCTTGCGCTGGTAGTGGCCGCCTGCGGCGCAGACGACGAACCTGAACCCGAGCCGGAGCCGGCACCCGCCGAAGAGCCGGACGACACCGAAGAGCCGGACGCCGCCCCCGTGGGCGACGGACTGGTCATGGGCTACATCCTGCCGGAATCCGGTCCGCTCGCATTCCTCGGACCCCCGCAGATCGAAGCCGTCAACCTCGCCATCGAGGACATCAATGCCGCCGGTGGTGTGCTGGGTGCCGACGTGACCCTGCTCCCCGGTGACGAAGCCGGTGACGAAGCGGTCGCGCGTGAGGCGGCTGAGCGTCTGATCGCCGAGGGCGTCAACGCCATCGTGGGTGCTGCCGCATCCGGCATGTCGCTGGCGTTCATCGACGCGCTGCACGACAACCAGATCGTCCAGTGCTCGGGCTCGAACACCTCGCCGGCGTTCACCGATCACGAGTTCAACGCCTTCTACTTCCGCACCGCTCCTCCGGACGACGGTCAGGGCCCGATCATGGCCGAGACCGTCATCGGTGACGGGCACACCAGCGCCGCCGTGATGGCCCGTGCAGACGACTACGGTCGCAACCTGCTCGAGCTGACCACAGCGAACCTGGAGGCCCAGGGTGCCGAGGTGACCGCACAGGTCGTCTACGACCCCGAGGCGCCGACCTTCGACGCTGACGTGGCCGAAGCGACCGCCGACAACCCGGACGCGGTCGTGGTCGTCGGGTTCGACGAGGGCTGGCAGGTCATCGCGACCCTCATCGAGGCCGGCTACGAGCCCGGTCAGCTGTACGGCGCGGACGGCATGAAGTCGAACGACGGCTGGGAGTTCGTCGACCCGGACAACCCGGACGTGGTGACCGGCATGAAGGGCACCGCGCCGAGCGCGTCGGTCGAATTCAACCAGCGTCTCGTCGAGCGTCTGCCGGACGACAACGCGATCTTCGGTGGCCAGGCATACGACTGCGCCATCGCGATCGCGCTGGCCGCGGAAGCTGCCGGCACGACCGACCCGGCCGTGTTCGTCGACTACATGACCGTCGTGGTCTCCGACGGCACCCCCTGCACCTCGTTCGCGGAGTGCAAGGAGCTGCTCGAGGCCGGCGAGGACATCGACTACAACGGTGCCTCCGGCGGTATCGGCTGGACCGCAGCCGGCGCCGATCCGTCCTCCGTCACCTACGAGGTGTGGGAGGTCCAGGAAGGCGGCCAGGTGGTCCAGATCGACGCGGTGGACGTCGACCTGTGAGCCACTGCGGCTGACGAGTAACACGACAGAGGGCCCGGCGGCGACGCCGGGCCCTCTCTCGTGCGGTGTGTGATCCGTGCGGTGTGTGGTCCGTGCGGAGCGGGAGCGTCAGTCGACCTTGGCCAGGGTGCCGAGGTAGAGGTCGATGACCTTCGGATCGTGCAGGAGTTCGTCGCCGGTACCGGTGTAGGCGTTCTGCCCCTGGTCCAGCACGTACCCACGGTGGCAGATCTGCAGGCAGCGACGGGCGTTCTGTTCCACCATGATGATCGAGACACCCGTTTCGTTGATCTCGCGCACCCGCCGGAACACTTCGTCCTGGTTGGCGGGAGACAGCCCGGCGGAAGGCTCGTCGAGGAGCAGCACGCTGGGGTCCATCATCAGCGCCCGGCCCATCGCGAGCATCTGGCGTTCACCGCCCGACAGTGAACCGGCACGCTGTGACCGGCGGTTGCCCAGCAGGGGAAAGAGATCGCTGACCACGGCGAAGCGTTCGTCCCAGCGCTTCGGCTCGAGGAACAACCCCATCTCGAGGTTCTCTTCGACGGTCAGGCGGGGAAAGACGTTTTCTGTCTGGGCGACGTAGCCGATCCCGCGCGAAACCAGCTCATGCGCGGGAAGGTCGGTGATGTCGTCACCGCGGAGGCGAACCTCGCCGGAACGGACGGGGATCAGTCCGAACATCGCCTTGATGAGGGTCGACTTGCCGGCACCGTTGGGGCCGATGACGCCGACGAGCTCGCCGTCGGCGACCGTGAGGTTGCAGCCTCGGAGGATGTCGACTCCCGGCAGGTATCCGGCGACGACCTCTTCGGCGACGAGGATCGGTTCGTCGGCCATCTACGCGTCCTTCCCGTCGCTGCCGAGCTCGTCGAGCGGCTTGGCCCGGCCGGGCTCGTCGTGCTGCGACCCGAGGTAGGCGTCGATCACCGCGCGGTTGGTGCCGATCGTGTCCGGCGGTCCCTCGGCGATGATCTGGCCCTCGGCCATGCACACCACCCAGTCGCTGATGCCCATGACGACGTCCATGTCGTGCTCGACGAACACGACAGAGGTGCCCTCGTCGCGAAGCGCCTGGATGTGGCCGAGCAGTGACTGGGTCAGGGCGGGGTTCACCCCGGCCATCGGCTCGTCGAGCATGATCAGTTCCGGCTCGACCATCAGCGCCCGTGCCATCTCGAGCAGCTTGCGCTGTCCACCGCTCAGCTCGCCTGCGTACTCGTCACGCATGTGGCCGAGCTTGAATCGTTCGAGCAGCTCTTCGGCACGTGCGGTGATCTCCTGCTCCTGGCGGTGCCAAAGCGGTGTCAGCGCGCGCCAGAACGTCTCGCCGAGCTGGCTGGTCGCCCCGAGCAGCATGTTGTCCATCACGCGCATCCGGGCGAGTGCCTTGGTGAGCTGAAAGGTGCGCACCATCCCGGAACGGGCGATCCGGTGCGGCGGGGTGTGGCTGATGTTGTGTCCGTTGAACGTCCACGAACCGCGCTGCGGATGGTCGAAGCCGGTCATCAGGTTGAAGAAGGTGGTCTTGCCGGCGCCGTTGGGCCCAATCAGCGCGGTGATGGTTCCACGCTCGACCTCGAGGTGGTCGACGTCGACCGCGGTCAGCCCCCCGAACGCACGGACGACGCCGTCGGCGACGAGGATCGGATCCGGTTTGGCCACCCCGGGTTCCGGGGCGACGTCGGCCAGGGATCGGATGGCGGTATCAGAGGCCAAGGGAGATCTCCCGCTTCGCGCCGAACATGCCCTGTGGTCGGAAGATCATGAGCAGCATCAGACCGAGGCCGACCAGCGCGAACCGCACCGCGGCGATCGCGTCGGCGCTCGAAAGCACCGCGGGCAACAGGTCGGCCGAGGCTGCCTGACGCATGAACGAGTCGGTGCCGCTGACCAGGAACCAGAAGATGATCGCGCCAACGATCGGTCCGATCGTCGACGCAGCACCCCCCAGGATCAGGATCGTGTACGCGAAGAAGGTCACCTGGGGCAGGAAGCTGTCCACGTTGGCGGAGTTGGACGCGGAGACGAACATGATTCCCGCGAGCCCACCGAGCATCCCGCCGAGCAGCACGCTCTGCATCTTGTAGGAGAACACGTTCTTGCCCAGGCTGCGGGCCGCATCCTCGTCCTCGCGGATCGAACGGATCACGCGGCCCCACGGGCTGCGCATGAGCCGCCATACGAGCAGTGTGGCAAGCACGACGAGCAGCCAGGTGACCAGCATCGACCACAGCCGTAGGTGGGTGTAGCTGAACAGGCCGATGCCGTACCGGCCCCGCGGGATCGGGTTCAAGGCGTAGAACGTCGTCGCGAAACCCTGCCGTCCGAACACGCCACCGGTCAGCTCGGTCGCAGGTCTCGATCGCACCATGAACCGAATGATCTCGGCCGCGGCGATCGTGGTGATCGCGAAGTAGTCCGCCCGCAGCCGCATGGTCGGGAACCCCAGAAGCAGGCTCAACGCGACGGCGGCGAGCAGTCCCACCAGGATCCCCAGCCAGTACGACCCGCCGAAGGTGGTCACGGTGATCGCCAGCCCGTAGCCGCCGACAAGCATGAACCCGACCTGGCCGAAGTTGAGCAGCCCGGTGTAGCCGTAGTGGACGTTCAAGCCGATCGCCGCCAGCGCATAGATGGCGGCCTCGGGCCCGAACGCAGACCTCAGCGCGTTGCCCAGAATGACGGCGAAGTCCATGCGTCAGCCCCTGGTCGGCCCGGACGGCACGCATGTGCCGCCGGTGTCGGTGATGGACCACGTGTGCACGATCATCCGATGCGTTCCTTGACGCCGAGGATCCCCTGTGGCCGGACGAGCAGGATGATGATGAGCACGGCGAGCGCCCACACGAGCTTCAGCTCGGACGGGAACCACAGCACGCTCACCTCGGTGACGATGCCGACGACGAGACTGCCAACCATCGCGCCGTAGGCGGTTCCCAGGCCACCCAGGATCACGCCGGCGAACATCAGCAGCAGCAGCCGGAATCCCATCAGCCAGCTGACGTTCTCGACGGTGCCGAGGAACACCCCGCCAGTGGCGGCGAGACCGCCGCCCATCACCCAGATCAACAGGATGATCCGCTGCACGTCGATGCCCGAGGACTCGGCGAGATTGCGGTTGTCGGCAACGGCCCGCATGGCCTTGCCCAGGCGGGTCTTCTGCAACAGGGTCGCCACACCAACCAGGATCGCGATCGACAGCAGCATGATCGTCAGGTCGCGTACGGTGACGCGGAACGGACCGAATTCCAGCGGGGTTTGAATCGCGAACCCGACCAGCTGCCGGCTTCGGGAGCCGAAGAAGATCACCAGGATGTGGCGGATCAGGAACATCAACCCGATCGAGATGACCAGCATCTGGAGCAGCCCGGTCTTGCGGGCGCGCAGCGGGCGCCACAGGCCACGTTCGAGTCCGTAGCCGAGGCTGGCGCCGGCCGCGACCGCGATCAGGGTCGCCGGCACGAGGTGGATCGTGAACCCGAGCGCGCCCGAGGCGTTGAACAGGAACGCCACCACGGCGCCGAAGGTGACGAGCTCACCGTGGGAGAAGTTGATCAGGCCGGTCGTGCCGAAGATCAGCGACAGACCGATCGCGCTCATCGCGATGATCAGGCCGAACTTGATCCCGGTGAGCAACGCCTGGAGGAACCGCGAGGTGAAGCCGCGACCGGAAGCATCGTCGTCGTCGCCCAGCGGGAACAGCACCGTCCTGGACTGGCCTGGCCGCATCGAGAACTCGAGGGAGGCACGATCCGGGTTGCGCAGTTCGACCTCCGGTGGAAGCGTGTCCTCGAGCAGTGTCACGCGGTAGTCACCGCCTGCCGGAAGTACGACGCTCCAGCTGCCGTCGTCGGCTGACGATGCCTCGCCCGCGAAGCTGCCGTCGTCCGCCTCGACGACGATGACGACCCCGGCGACCGGGTCGTTCTCGTCATCGGTGAGCGTTCCGCCGATCACCGGCGGCTGGCCCTCGTCTTCGTCCTGGGCCAGCACGAGGGGCCCGTGCCCACCCGTCGATGCGGGACTGTCGCTTGCGGAAGCCTGGCCGATTCCGACGATCGCCAAAAACGCGGACGTGAGGAGAACGATGACGAGTGCTGCCGAGGTCGCCCTCGTGACGACGGACACCCTGTCTCCTCCCGATGCCGGTTGAATGCGCGCGCGGAGTCTAGTTGGGCGCGGGGCCGCTGTCCGCAGATGTCGTCGACGCCCTACCGTGAAGGGTCGCCGACCGGAGCCAGGGCGATGTCCGAACAGATGCTGTTCCCGTGCAGCCACGGCGTCGATGACCCGGAACGGGCGACCGTGCCGTTCATCGCCGCGGCGACAGCCGCGGTGTCCGGTCATGACGCGGTCGTCGTCTGCACGATCGAGGCGGTATGGCTCGGGGTGCCCGGGCACGCCGAGAAGGTCGAAGCCGCAGGCTTGCCGCCGGTGATCGACCTGATGCGCGAGCTGGTCGAATCAGGCGGCGAGGTGTGGCTGTGCAGCGCGTGCGCGACGCGCCGCGACATCACGGGAGACGTCGAGCTCGTGCCTGGGGCGTCCATCGTAGGCGCCGCCCGGATCGTCGAGGCACTCGCCCAAGGGCGTTCGATCACTCTGGCGTGATTGCCGCGGGATGAGCGGGTTCAGCGTAGACGATCACGTTGTCCTCGTAGGCGCCGGTCGTGGAGTTGAACCGCCCGCCGCAGGTCACCAGGACCAGCACCGGGGTACCCGACCGGGCATACAGCAGTTCGCGCGGCACCGAATCCTTCGCGTAACGCTCGCGACCGGTGACCACCCAGACCGCGCGGCGCCCGGCGGCGTCGATGACGGCTACCTCGTCGCCGGGTTCGACGCGATCGAGACGGAAGAACGCGCCACGACCGAATCGGCGGGTGTCGACGTGTGCGGCGATGATCGCCGACCCGGCCTCGCCCGGCACGACGCCGCGCTGGTACCAGCCGGCGGTGTCGGCGCCGTCGGGCACCTCCATGTCGCCGTTAGCGTCGATGCCCACCGGCACGATCCGTGCACGGGCGCCGACGGATGCGATCTCGATCTGTTCGGGCCAGCGCTGCTGGTCGATCGCGCTGCGCACCGCGGTCGTACCGGTCACCGGAGGTGATCCGTCGTCATTGGAGGTCGATGAAGGTGTTTCGGGGCGCTCGATGGCCGGCGACGGCACGGTCCCGGCGCTCGGGGAGGGCTGGGTGAGCTGGTAGGTCGCGGGTGCGCCGACCAGCAGCGCCACGCCGATGGCGATCGAGCTCACCCTCGTCGTCGTACCCATGACATCGCACTCCCTCGGCAGACGTCTGGCGCCCGGCGTGCAGGGACGTCCGGGGGCGGCCTCGAGGCGCACCCCCGGACGTCCGAGCGCTGGTCAGCCGTTGCGGCGCCGTGCAGTAGCGACGGCGGGCGCGGCGATCAGCGCCATCCCGATCAGCATGGCGACGAGCACGCCGGCCGGAAGGGCGCCGGCAGTGCCGCCGGTGCCCGACGGAATCTGGTCGGCGTGGGCGGACACACCCACGGTGGCGACGACAACCGTCGGCAGGTCATCACCCGCATCCGGACCGATGGCGTAGGCGAGCACCAACGTGTCGGCGGGAACCGTCACGTTGCCGAGCTCGATGGCTGCGGTGCCCGACCCGGCCGCACCGATACCGACGTCGTCGACGGTCGTGCCGCCATCGAGGTCGATGCGAGCGGTCTGCCCGTTGGTGACACCCTCGAGGACAGCGGTGTCGCCGGCCAGGATGTCGACCGCACCGAAGTTGGCCAGGTGGAACGGCTGGATGCCGGTCGCCCCGGTTTCGTTGGCGAACGCGCGCAGCTGCGGGTCACCGTTGGTGTCGAGGTACGCCGCTACGGTGACGCTCGAGCCCGCCGTCAGGTTCGCGTCGAGCTCGAGGATCGCCTCGGTGCTGCCAGGCGCGGCAACGGCGAGCGTGTAGCGGCCCGCGTCGAGTTGCGTGACCACCGGGTCGTCAGCGAACGAGAAATCTTCGATCGCCGCCTCGCCGTTGACGAGCACGTCGACGTCGAGGCCCGGGACGCCGTGGACCACGACCACCTCGGCCGTGTGATTGCTCGCGAACGCGGCCGTGGCGGGAAGCGCCAGCAGCGCGGCTGCGAGCCCGATGAACATCCTGCGGTGCATTGTGCTCTCCTGGGTGAAGGGGCGGATGTCGTGCGTCGTTCGCGAGGAAACGACCGCACGGACGGCCGCTGGGCGCATCCCGCACGGCGACCCATCCGAGCCCGTGCCCGGCACGTACGCGGCGCGGGTGGATGTCACCATCGCGCGGTACCGTCGGCGACAGTCGAAGGGACAGACAGTTGGTCCGGATCGAACCCGAGCTGACCGCGACACTCGTCGTGATCGCCCTGGTGGCGATCGTCGCACTTGTCGCCGTGTGCGCGCTGCTCATGGTTCGCCAGGCGGCGCTTCGTCGCCAGCTCCGCCAGGTGTTTGCGGACACCGACCAGAGCGTGCTCGACGTGCTGGTCGCCCAAGGCAACTCGGTCGAGACGCTGCGGGAGGACCTGGCCAGCGTTCACGGCAACACCGAACGACTGCGCGCGAGCCTCGGCGAGATGATCTCGCGGATCGGGATGGTGCGCTACGACGCGTTCGACGACGTGGCGGGTGCCCAGTCGTTCTCCGCGGCGTTGCTCGACCGTGACGGCAACGGACTGGTCATCAGTGCGATCAACGGCCGCCACGAGACGCGCTGCTACGGCAAGGAAGTCGTGGGCGGCGCCAGTGAGCACACCCTGTCGAACGAGGAGTCGGAGGCGATCCGGTCGGCCATGGAGGGCCGGCCCGTCGCGACGCTGGCGCGCCCGCCGCGTCGCCGCAGGCGGGCGTCATGACCGCCGGAAGCGACACGGTCGGATATCTCGGGCCTGAAGGCACGTTCACCGAGACCGCGGCACGGTTGGTCGTCGGCGACGACGGGGATGCACTCGTCGCTTTCGGTGACGTCACCGAGGTGCTTCGCGCGGTCGTGGAGGGCGAGGTGGCGCGCGCCGTCGTGCCGATCGAGAACACCCTCGAAGGTTCGGTGACCGCGACCCTCGACGCCCTGGCGTTCGACAGCGACCTGCTGATCGAAGCCGAGGTCGAACTTCCCATCACGCTGGTCGTCGCCGGCCGTCCCGGCACGACGCTGGATCGGGTGCGCCGAGTCCATTCGCACCCTGTTGCGCTCGGTGGGTGCCGTCGATGGATGGCCGCGCATGTGGCCGAGGCCGAGCGGGTCCCGGTGTCGTCGACCGCGAAGGCGGCAGCGGACGTCGCTGAGGGTGACGGTGATTCGGTCGCGATCGTCAACCCGCTCGCCGCCGAGCGTTACGGCCTGGAGATCCTGGCGCGGGACGTCACCGACCGCCGGGGCAACACGACCCGGTTCGTCGTGGTGGGCCACGCCGTCCCGCCGGCGACCGGATGGGACAAGACCTCCGTCGTGGTGTTCATCGAAGCCAACCGTCCAGGCGCCCTGCTGCAGCTGCTAGAGATATTCGCCGAGCGGGATCTCAACCTGACCAAGATCGAGTCGCGGCCCACCAAGGTCGAACTCGGGGAGTACTGCTTCTTCCTCGACGTCGAGGGGCACCTGGCCGACGAACGGGTCGGTGACGCCCTGGCGGCGGTCAAACGGACACACCGGGACGTCAAGCTCCTCGGGTCGTACCGGCGGTCGGGTGCGCGCCGGACCGACGAAGCGGACCGCATCAAGGCCGACGATGCGTCGTACCGTGCAGCGGCCGGCTGGCTCGCCGACTGGCGTTCGCGGATCGGCACAGCGTGACCAGCGTGCGAGTTCCGCCGCTGACGCTCGACGATCTCGGGGGGCAGCCGTTCGCGTGTGTGCTCGCCGACCCGCCTTGGCGCTTCGACAACCGCACCGGCAAGGTCGCACCGGAACACCGCCGTCTGTCGCGTTACGACACGATGAACGTCGACCAGATCGGGGAGCTTCCGGTGGGCGACGTCGTCGCCGAGCGTGCGCACTGCTACCTGTGGGTGCCGAACGCTTTGCTTGCGGACGGGCTGCGGGTGATGGAGGCGTGGGGTTTCGCCTACAAGTCGATGCTGGTGTGGCACAAGGTGCGAAAGGATGGCGGCAGCGACGGGCGCGGGGTCGGTTTCTACTTCCGCAATGTCACCGAACCGGTGTTGTTCGGGGTACGCGGCCAGCTTCGCACGCGCGACGCCGGCCGGCGCCAGGTCAACTACCTCGCCAGCCGCAAACGGGAGCACAGCCGAAAGCCTGACGAGTTGTACGACATCATCGAGCAGTGCAGCCCGGGCCCGTATCTGGAGCTGTTCGCGCGCTACCCACGGGACGGCTGGCGGTCCTGGGGCGACGAGGCCGACCCGCAGGTCACTCCCCGTGGGCGCAGCTATCCGACGTACGGCGGGGAGTCGGGGAGCGGGGAGGCATCCGGCAACGGCGGGTCGCCGTCTCAGGCGGTGGCGGGTTCGCGGTGAGCGCCCCCGCTGCCGATCTGCCCGACGGATACACCTACCGGGTGACCCGGTTCGCGGACGCGATTCTGCGGGACGCATTCCCGGGACACTTCGCCGAACTCGTCGAGGTCCTCACGGCATTCACGATCGACATCGGTGAGCTGACCGCGGCCGGGGGCAGCCGCACCCCGTTCGTTTCACGCTTCGACCGATCGTTGAACGACCGTGGCTGGGGTGCGCGGCGCATCACGATCGAGACCCGCATCGACGACGAGGTGATCGCGCGGGTTCCCGGCCACGAGATCGACATGTTTCGGACCGGCGACGGTGACGACGGTGACGGTGACGGCGGGTTGTATCCCGGTGTCGCCGTCGAGATGGAGTGGAACAACAAGGACCCGTTCTTCGACCGGGACCTGACCAACTTCCACGCGTTGCATCGCAGCGGTGCGCTCGCCGTAGGCGTGATCGTCACCCGGGGACCGCGCCTGCAGGAAGCGATCAAGGACCTGATCCGAGACGAGCAGGGTCGAACCAAGTACGGCGCATCAACGACACACTGGGACAAGCTGATACCCCGTGTCGAGCTCGGTGGCGGCGGCGAGTGCCCGCTGCTGCTCGTGGGCATCGAGCCGGCGCGAATCGAGGGGCTCGCCGAGTTCGTCGCCGAGCAGGGCCGGTTCGACGTCTACGGTTGACCTCGGGCGCGGTCATACGAACCGGGGCCGTGGGTAGCGTGGCGGGGCTCGAAGGAGGGTTGGCAGAGCGGACGAATGCACCGGTCTTGAAAACCGGCGTGCGGGTTACCCGTACCGTGGGTTCGAATCCCACACCCTCCGCCATTCGCGTTCACGCTGCAGGCGGTGTCGTGTTCGTGCGGTCACGCTGGCGACGCAGCGCGGCGTTGAGTTCGGCGCCGAACAGTACGGCGAAGCCAGACAGCCACACCCACAGCAGGCCGACGATCGGGCCTGCCAGCGGGCCGTAGATGCTCTCGGTCGTCAGGAACCAGCTTCCGTACAGCCGCAACGCGCCACTGCCGAGCAGCCACACCCCTGTGGCCAGGATCGCGCCGGGCAGTTCGCGGCGCCACGAGATGCGTCCCGGGATGCCCAGGTGGTAGAGGAAGCCGACGACCAGGGTCGCCACCAGCACGACGACCGGCCAGTACAGGTTGCGCCACAGGGCACCGAACCCGACGGGATCGCCTCCCGCCCATCGAGCGATCTGTTCGCCGAAGCCGGGCCCGGTCAGCAGCAATGGTGCCAGCACCACCCCGGCCACCATGGCGCCCAAGGTGATGGCGAAGCCGAGCAGCCGGTCCTTCCACCCGTCGCGCACCGCCTCGGCGTCGGCCACCAGCGTCAGCGTCTGCAGCACGACCTTCATAGCCCGCGATGCGGTCCACAGCGCGGTGACGAACCCGATCGAGACGACACCAAGTCCCCCGCCGGTGAGCAACTGCTCGAGCAGTGGGAGGACGGCGTTCTCGATCGCCGACGCGGTCAGCACGAACCCGGTGAGTTCGACCACGCGTTCGGTCAGCTGCTCCTCCCAGTCCGGTCCGAGCCGTTCGCCGACCATGCCGAACGCGGCGACGACGGTCAGGATCAGCGCGGGCAGCGACAAGAGCAGCCAGAACGCGATCTCCGCGGCGAGCCCCGGAAGACGGTCGGTGATCGCATGGTCGACGGTGCCCACGGCGACCTCGACCGGTTGCCGGAGTCGACGCGGGGCGGCGTCGATGATGCGCTTGGACAGGGGGTGCATCGGCGCAATCTAACCGTGATGGCGCTGCTACCCTGCCGGGGCCGCACCCAGGTTCGTCCCGGGTCGGTGCGCCTGGAGGCTTCGCCTAGTCTGGTCTATGGCGCGGGATTGCTAATCCCGTTGGGTCATTCATGGCCCTCGAGGGTTCGAATCCCTCAGCCTC
>JBJHDB010000016.1:0-16806 GCA_050486325.1 Nitriliruptoraceae bacterium
CGGCGCGTTGCCATCGATCCTGCGCACCGACCTCGGTGAAGGCGCAACCCTGCGCGACGAGGGCCGATTCGACCCGCCGTAGCAGTGCCCGCTTCTCCTTCAGACTGGAAACACCCGGCAGGTGCAAGTCGACCCGTGCGATCCCGTAGTGGACCTTGCCCTTCTCGGCCTCGCGTCCCACCAGCTCAGCGCGGCGTCGGCGCCACGCGGTGGTCAGTCACGGGCGACCTCGACCGTTTCGAACACCTCGAAGACGTCGCCTTCCTTGACGTCCTGGAACTTGTCGAGGCCGATACCGCACTCGAAGCCCTCACGGACCTCGCGCACGTCGTCCTTGAAGCGGCGCAGCGACGACATCGTGTCGTCGGCCACCACGACACCGTCACGGACCACCCGTACACGCGCGTCGCGGCGCACCTCGCCACGGGTGACCATGCATCCGAACACGGCGCCGATCCGCGGCACCCGGAAGATCTCGCGCACCTCGGCCTCGCCGATGACCTCTTCACGGAACTCCGGCGCGAGCATGCCTTTGACCGCTCGCTCGATGTCCTCGATCGCCTCATAGATGATGCTGTAGGTACGCACGTCGACGCCGGAACGATCGATCTCGTCACGTGCGTTCGCGCCGGGTCGCACGTTGAACGCGACGATGATCGCGTCGGAGGCCTCCGCCAAGCGAACGTCGCCCTGGGTGATCGCGCCGACGCCTTTGCTGATGACGCGGACCTGGACCTCGTCGAGCTCCAGCTTGCGCAACGCGTCGTCGATCGCTTCGGCCGACCCGGACACGTCCGCCTTGATGATGACGTTGAGCGTCGCCTTGTCGCCTGCCTGCACCGCAGAAGTGAACTCCTCGAGCGTGGTGGGACGACGCTCGGCGAGCTCCTTGCGGCGCTCGCGGGCCGCGCGTCGCTCGGCGACATGCCGCGCAAGACGCTCGGCTTCGACGACACGGAACTCGTCGCCTGCCTCGGGAACCTCGTTCAGTCCGATGATTTGCACGGGACGCGCCGGTTCGGCCTCCTCGACGTCCGAACTGTTCTCGTCGAACATCGCCCGGACTTTGCCGTCGGCGGTGCCGGCGACCAGCACGTCGCCGCGTCGCAGCGTCCCCCCCTGGACCAGCACGGTCGCCACCGGGCCGCGACCGCGGTCCAGGTGGGCCTCGATGATCCTTCCACGCGCCGACTTGTCGGGACTGGCCTGCAACTCGAGCAGGTCGGCCTGAAGGAGCACGACCTCGAGCAGGTCGTCGATCCCGTCACCGTTGATGGCCGACACCTCGGCCATCGGCACGTCACCGCCGAACTCCTCCGCGACGACGTCGTGCTCGGTCAGCTGGGTCTTGACCCGGACGGGGTCGGCGCCTTCGACGTCGATCTTGTTGATCGCGACGACCATGGGCACCTCGGCCGCCTTGATGTGGGCGATGGCCTCCTCGGTCTGGGGCATCACGCCGTCGTTGGCCGCGACCACGAGGATGGCGACGTCGGTGACCTGCGCACCGCGGGCACGCATGGCGGTGAATGCCTCGTGACCCGGTGTGTCGATGAAGGTGATCGGGCGGCCGTCCTTGGTGATCTGGTAGGCGCCGATGTGCTGGGTGATGCCGCCCGCCTCGCCCGACATGACGTCGGTGTGGCGAATGGCGTCGAGCAGCTTGGTCTTGCCGTGGTCGACGTGACCCATGACAGTGATGACCGGTGGGCGTGGTCGTAGCGATTCAGCTGCGTCCGGCACCTCGATGCCGAACTCGAGCTCCTCTTCCGACATGAAGTACACCTCGACGCCGAGGTCGGCGCAGAGGATCTCCACGGTGTCGTCGGACAGGGTCTGCTGCACGGTGGCCATCTCGCCCATCTCGAACAGCTTCTTGACGAGCGCGGCACCCGAGACGCCGAGCTTGTCGGCGAGCTCGCCGACCGTCACCCCGGAGACGACTTCGACCCGGGACAGCTCGATCTGCTCTTCGATCGGCAGGTCGCGGCGCAGCGGGCCCCGCATGAGCTCCTGCTCCGCCGGCGACTCCTTCTCGCGGCGCTTCTTGCGCTTGGTCTTGCCGCTGCTCGGACCGCCGGTCCCACCTCCGGGGCCACCACGGCCGCCGGGACCACCGGGACCGCCACGGCCACCAGGGCCACCACCGGGACCGCCTGGCCCGCCACGACCGACCGGCTGGCGATAAGGCGACGACGGCGGACCACCGCGACCCCGGTCCGCACCGGGCTGGCGCGCGGCCGGCGGCGGGGTTCGGCCGGCGGGGGCGGCACCTGGCTGTGGGCGGGCCGGGGCCTGGCGCAACGGCGGCGGAATGGCGCGACGGCCCGTTCCTTCGCGGGGGAGTCCCGCCTCCTGGGGTGCGCGCGCCTGTGGCGGCTCTCCGGTGGCCGTCGGTGGCGGGGTCGGCCGGTTCGCGGCCGGACGCAACGGAGCTTCACCCGGCTTGAGTCGTGGCGGCGGCGCACCTGGCATCCGACGTGCTCCCCCACGCGCGGCGTCGTCGCCGGTCGCGGCCTCCTCCACGGGCTGGTCAACCGGCACCGGGGTCGACACATCCGGCGGGGTGACGACCCCGGGCGTTTCCGACTCCTCGGTCACCTCAACGGCGACGACCGGCTCCTCTGCGGCCACCTCCGGCGACTCGGCAGGCGCCTGCTGTTCCTGTTGTTCCCGCAGATGTGGCGGAAGGACCTTGGCGGCCTTCTTCCGCTCGGGCGGCGCGGCGGCCTGCATGGAGCGGTAGCGCTCCAGCTCCTCCTGCTCGCGCTTGCGCCGCGCCTCTTCCTCAGCCTTGCGCTCGGCCTCGGTCTTGCCGAGGGACTCACGGAAGCGCGCGGCGTCCGCGTCGTTGACCGACGACGAGTGGCTCTTGGCGTCGATGTCGAGACTGGCCAGGCGACGCAGGACCTCCTTGTTCGGGAGGCCGGTCTCCTTGGCCAGCTCGTAGACGCGGACCTTGTTGCTCACGCGTTCTCGCTCCTGACGGTCCCGTGCGGGACCTCGTGGTGCTCCGCGGTGGCACGAACCGCCGCCAGTACGTGCTGTGCCTGTTCTGCCGTTCCCCCGCGCAACGCTCGCCGCAGGGCGCCCGCGTCGCGGCCGGCCGCGGCACGGACACACTCGGGGTCGGGACAGAGGTATGCGCCACGCCCCGGCAGCCGTCGCCGCGGATCGTGCCGGATGCCGCGCAGTGTGCGAACCAACCGGATCAGCTCGTTCTGCGGGCGGCGGTTCCGGCATCCCACACAGGTGCGCAACGGCACACGGGGCGCCTCGCGCTCCAATGGTACTTCCTTCACGGCGGTCAGCGGCGAAGCGTCGTGCTCAGCCTTATTCGGTCTTCTCGTCACCCTCTGGTGGGAGGTCGATGCCGTCGGCGTGCACCGCCACGTCCTCATCGGGATGCTCGGTGTCAAGCGCCGTGTCGCGGACCTTGCGTGCCGACTCGAATGCCTCTTCGATCGCGCGCTCGCCTTCTTCGGACAATGGGTTGCCGAACTCGTCGATCAGCCCGCTGTCGAAGGCCTCCTGGAACGCGCGCTGTTCCTCGGCGAACTGGGTCTCTGACTTGATGTCGATGCGCCAGCCCGTCAGTCGCGCCGCCAACCGCGCGTTCTGGCCCTCACGGCCGATCGCGAGCGAGAGCTGGTAGTCGGGCACGACGACCATCGCGGTGCCCTCGTCCGGGTACAGGTAGACATTGCTGACCTTCGCCGGCGAGAGCGCATTGGCCACGCGCTGCTCGGGCTCGTCCGCCCAGCGGACGATGTCGATCCGTTCGAGCTCTTCGGCGTGTAGTTCCTTCTGAACCGCTCGTGCCCGTTGACCACCGGGCCCAACGCACGCACCGACCGGATCGACGTCCGGATCGTTCGACTTGACGGCGACCTTCGTCCGATGGCCCGCCTCACGCGCTATCCCCTCGATCTCGACGATGCCTTCCTCGATCTCGGGAACCTCGAGCGCGAACAGGCCGACCACCAGCGCCGGATGCGTACGAGAGCACACGATCTGTGCCCCGCGGAGCTGCTTGCGCACCTCGATGACCACCGCGCGGGTGAACGCACCGTGTTCAAGCCGTTCGTTGGGGACCTGCTCCGAATACGGCAGGAGCGCCTCGGTGCGTCCCAGCTCGATCAGGGTGACATTGCCCTGCTGGCTGACCTGCCCGGCGACGATGTCTCCCTCGCGACCGACGTACTCGCCATAGGTCGCCTCGCGCTCGGCTTCACGCAGGCGCTGGAGCAGCACCTGCTTGGCCGTCTGCGCCACGATGCGCCCGAAATCCTGGGGCTCCTCGCGCCACTCCGAGACGACGTTGCCCTCATCATCGAGTTCCTGTGCGTAGAGGGTCACCTCGCCGGTCACCCGGTCGACCGTCACGCGCGCCTCGTCTGCGGAGGCATGCTCGGAACGCTTGTACGCCGACGCCATGGCGTTCTCGAACGCCTCGACCACGGTGTGGAAGTCCAGGCCCTTTTCGCGCTCGATCTGGCGGAGCGCGTCGATGTCGATCTTCATGCTCGGGCCTCCTTGGGGCTCACCACGGCAAGACCACCCGACCGTGGTCGACGTCGGCCAACGCGATGCGACGCTCGTCGGTGTCGGTGCGCACGACAACCGCGTCGGCCTCGGCCGCCACCAGCGTGCCGGAGATCTCGGTCGACGTGTCCGCGACACCGTCGACGACCGCTTCATCGACGACCACGATCACCACCTTGCGACCCACATTGCGGGCGAAGTCGCGCGATGTGTGCAGCGGTCGATCCGCACCCGGCGAGGTCACCTCGAGCGTGTAGCTGCCCGGGACGGCGTCTTCGGTGTCGAGTCGCTCGCCGATCCGACGGGACAGCCGCGCGATCGCATCGACATCGAGCCCCGCCTGCGGGTCGGGATCGACCGTGTCGGCAACCACACGGACCACCCGGCGGGGAGGCTGGCCGCGCAACGCGACCTCGAGCACCTCGATGTCCGCTCCGGCCGCGTCGACGACAAGCGCATGCACACGATCGCGCAGCTGCGCTTCGCGTTTGCTCGTCATCGCCTACCTCGTGACTGTCTCGTCGTCACTGCCTGTTGCGGTCGATGCCGGTGTCGCATCGCGGTCGTCGCCGCAACTCGTCCGATCGTGGAACCACGGGCGAACCTCCCGCCTGGTCGGCGTCAGGCCGGTGCGCCGTTCCACGTCAACGGCCGGCCCTCGTCGGGCCGGCCGCCGCGTCGGACGTCCGTTGTCGGGTCCGGACCGCGGTTCGCACGAGCCCACGGATCGGGCGCGCGCAACGGGCCGAACGCGCGAAACGGGCCACCATGCGGCCCGCATCGCTCAATCGCTCAACGTATCACGGGCAACGAAATGCTGCCATGCCCCACCAGGGCGGACAGCGGGTTTCACACCAGCGTCGGAGTGCCCTCGCCACGTTCCGCACGGATCGATTCGGCGAGTTCGGTTGCGTAGTGGACCATCGCTTCGACGATGTCCTCTTCGCGCACCGTGGCGATCTTCTCACCCTTCATGATGATGTCGCCCTTGCCGTTGCCCGCCGCGACCCCGAGGTCAGCCTCACGCGCCTCACCGGGACCGTTGACGACACAGCCCATCACGGCGACGCGCAGCGGCGCATCGAGTCCTTCGAGGCCCTTCTGAACCTCTTCGGCGAGGGTCCACACGTCGACCTGGGCACGCCCGCAGGACGGGCAGGACACGACGTCGAGCCCACGCTCGCGCAGGTGCAACGCTTCCAGAATGGCGATGCCCGCCTTGACTTCCTCGACCGGGTCGGCGGACAACGACACACGGATCGTGTCACCGATCCCCTCGGCAAGCAGCGTGCCGATGCCCACCGCGGACTTTATTGAGCCGGTCTTGAGCGGACCAGCCTCGGTGTCACCAAGGTGCAGCGGATAGTCGGTCCGATCGGCCAGAAGGCGGTAGGTGGAGATCATCACCCACGGGTCGGAGTGCTTGACCGAGATCTTGGTGTCGCCGAAGCCGACGTCTTCGAGCAGGCGAACCTCGCGCAGCGCCGACTCCACCATCGCCTCGGGTGTGGGACCACCGAACTCGTCCAGGATGCTCTGTTCGAGGCTTCCGCCGTTGACGCCGATGCGGATGGCGACCCCGGCCTGGTCAGCCATCTTCCCCAGCAGCGCCACCTTGTCGTGCTTCTTGATGTTGCCGGGGTTGATGCGTACGCCTGCGCATCCCGCCTCGATCGCCATGACCGCGTACTTCCACTGAAAATGGATGTCGGCGATCACCGGGATGCGTGAGTGCTCGGCGATGGCCGCCAGCGCCTCGGCGTCTTCGCGACGCGGCACCGCGACCCTCACGACGTCGGCCCCGGCTGCCTGGCATGCCGCGATCGCCTGCAACGTGAGATCAACCTCATGGGTGGGGGTGACCGTCATCGTCTGCACGCTGATCGGCGCGTCACCGCCCACCTCCAACGGTCCGAGGCGGATCTTGCGCGTTGCTCGCCGCTGCGGACCCTGCGTCGGCGAGTCCGCCGACGACCCGCCCGAAGCGGGCGTCGCGGCGACGATCGGCAGCGAGGTCGTCACCACGTGCTCCTGCTCGTCGTTGCTGGCGGGGCGGTTCTCACCGTGGATCGTGGACCACGGACAGCCGTCCCGTCACATGAAGGTATCGGCGCAGCTCACCCGATCCTGATCGGGTCGGTGATGTCGAGCCACAGCAGCGCGATGACGACCACGGCCAACAGCGCCAGCACCGGGACGGCGACCGCCGCCACGGCGCGCGGGTCGAGGCGGTAGTCCGGCGTCTTGCCGCGCAGTTGACGCGCCAGATTGACGCTTCGTTCGATGCCCAGTGCGGCGAGGTGCCCCCCGTCCAGCGGGGGCAGCGGCACCAGATTGAAGATCCCGATGAAGATGTTGACCACCGCGATGAGGCCGAGGAACACCACCAGACCGAGCGCCCCGTCACCGAGCTGCCCTGCGATGGAGGCCGCACCGACGACCGAGACGGCCCCGTCGATCGAGCGTTCCTGCGACCCGGTGGCCTGAGCGAGGATGTCGCCGATCCCTGACGGGCTGAACACGTTGACCAGGGCGCTGATCGAGCCGGTGAACATCGGCACGAAGCCGCCAGGGTCACCCAGCGACGGCTGGCCGACGATGGCGTGCTCGATGGCTTCGACCGGCCGCATCCGTTCGAGTTCGGGCTCCGGCGCGAAGCCCACCACCCCGACGACACGGTCCGCCGCGGGGTCGAGTACCGCCTCTGGCGTCACGTTCAACTCGAGTTCACGGCCGTCACGCACGACAGTCAGGGTGACCTGCTCGTCGGGTCGATCACGGATCGCCTCACGAAGCTCGGCATAGGCGGACGACCGCTGCCCGTCGACGCCAATCACCTGGTCACCAGGGAGCAAACCGGCATCGTCGGCGGGCGACGCCGGCTCGACCGCCGCGACCCGAGGCACGAACTCGCCGGTCCAGATGGGCAGAAAGGCGTACGCCCCGACCAGCACGGCGATGGCGATGGCGAAATGCGCCACCGATCCCGACACCAGCACGATCGCACGCTGCCACGCCGGGCGGTCGTGGAAGAAACGGCCCGCGTCGCCGTACAGCAGCCGATGCGGCAGGTCACCCACGCGCCGGCTAGCACTCACCTCGGTCACCAGGATTTCGTGGAGACCCGCCCGCACCGCCTGCACGTCGTCGGTGGTGTCCAGCATGTGGCGAGCGCGCCGAACGATCCGTTCGGCGACCTCAGCGGGCGTGCCACGCTCGGCGAGCACGGCCGCCAACCGCTGCAGGTCGTCGGTTGCCACGGTCCCGGAGGCGGGGAACACCTCGTCGACCACTGGCGGCTGGCGCAGGTCGTCGTCCGACATGCCCACGATGCGCACGAACCCGCCCAGGGGCAGCGCCTTGACGCCGTACTCCGTCTCGCCTCGGCGCGTCGACCAGACCGTCGGGCCGAATCCCAGGAAGTAACGGTCGGCACGCATGCCGAACCGGCGAGCCGTGGCGAAGTGACCCAGTTCGTGCAGCATGATCGCTGCCACCAGGCTGACGACGAACGCGGTGATGGCCATCGGTCCGCTCACCTGCCACCTCCACGTCCGGGGAACTCCGCTGCGCCGCAGTGCCGCCGCGCCCTTGCGCGGGCCCAGCCGTCCACCGCCAGCACCTCGTCGAAGTCGCGAGGTGCGCCGTTTGGTTCACCGTCCCATGCATCCAGCACCGACTCGACCACCTCGACGATGGCAGGCAACGTGATCGCTCCGGCCAAGAATGACTCGACGGCGACCTCGTTGGCGGCATTGAGCACGGCCGGATGCCCACCGCCGCGTTCACCTGCCACTCTGGCGAGGTCAAGCGCCCGGAAGGTCGCCGCGTCGACGGGTTCGAAGTTCAGCTGCGTCACACGCGTCCAGTCGCATCGCACCATCGCCGTGTCGAGGCGGTCGGGCCAGGCCAGGGCGAGTTGGATGGGAAGGCGCATATCGGGCGGCGACAGCTGCGCGATGGTTGATCCGTCGACGAACTCGACCATCGAATGGACGATCGACTGTGGATGCACGACGACGTCGAGCATCCGCCACGGAAGCGCGAACAGCAGGTGCGCTTCGATCAGCTCGAGGCCCTTGTTCATCATGGTCGCGGAGTTGACGGTGACCATCGGTCCCATGCGCCAGGTCGGATGCGCCAACGCCTCGTCGGCAGTGACGGTGCGCAGCTGGTCGAGCGTCCTGCCACGGAACGGACCACCACTGGCCGTCAGCACCAGACGAGCGACCTCGCGGCGCCGGCCGGCTCGTAGGCACTGTGCAAGCGCCGAGTGCTCCGAATCGACCGGGACCAGCAGCTGCTCACGTCCCCCCGCGGCCTCAGCTGCTTCGGTGACGAGGTCACCGCCGACGACCAGGCTCTCCTTGTTCGCCAGCGCAACCGGTGTCGCCACCGACAGCGCGGCCAGCGTCGACGCCAGACCGACCGCGCCGGTGATCCCGTTGAGGACGACGTCGGCATCGAAGGTGGCAAGTTCGGCCACGGCCTGATCGCCGGAGGAAACCTGCAGGTCGGACCGTCTCGCACGAAGCCGGTCGGCGGCCTCAGCGTCTGCGACGGCCACCCGGCGAACGCCCAGTTCGTCGCACTGCCGTTCGAGCCCGTCGATGTCGCGCCCGGCCGCGAGCGCCACCACACGAAAACGTTCGGGGTTGGCCTGGACGACCTCGACGGCTTGCCGACCGATGGAACCGGTGGACCCCAGCACAACGACACGGCGGGTCATCGACGTCCCACCGCAGCGATACGGACGCCTGCCTGCATCAGCTGCCCACCTGCCGCCGTGCCAGCCGCGCATCGACGCGGTCCTCGGCACCGACGGAAACCGGAAGGCGGCGTCCGGAACCGAGGGTGTAGGTCGCGGCGAGCTGGCCGCATGCCGCATCAGCATCGCGTCCCCGGGTGTCACGCAACGTCACCCGTGCGCCACCGCGGCGGACCTGGTCGACGAACCGCCGGGTCGACGACACGGACGGTTCACGCCAGGTGACACCCGGCGTGGGGTTCATCGGAATCACGTTGACGTGTGCACGCACACGACGCGCGATGGCGGCGAGCCGGTCCGCCTGGTCCAGGTCGTCGTTGACGCCACCGATCAGGCACCACTCGAGCGAAACGCGGCGGCCGACCCGGTCCCGGTAGGCGCGGATGGCCGCCTCGAGCTCGGCGATCGGGTGCACGGTGTTGATCGGGACCAGCTCGTCGCGCAGCACGTCGGTGGCTGCGTGCAGGCTCACCGCGAGAGTCACCGGCAGACCGAGTTCGCTCAGCCGCCGCATCCCGGGGACCAGCCCCACTGTCGAGACCGTGATCGACCGGGCGGACAACCCGAAGCCGTCGGGATCGTGCAGCCAGCGCAGGCTGGAGATCGTCGCATCGAGGTTGGCCAGCGGCTCACCCATGCCCATGTAGACGACGTTGGTCACGCGGTCGGCGACCGTGACCGCCGCCGTATCGTCGAGGATCCCTTCACGCAGCGCGGTGTCGGCCAGCACGACCTGGCGCACGATCTCGCCAGCGGTGAGCTGGCGTCGAAGGCCCGCCTGCCCGGTGGCGCAGAACGGGCAGCCCATTGCGCAACCCGCCTGGGTGGACACGCACACCGTGATCCGGTCCGGATAGCGCATGACGACACACTCGATGGTCTCACCGTCCGCGAGCGCCATCAGCAGCTTGTGGGTGCGTCCACCATCCGAACGGTGCTGTTCGACCAGGCGGGGGCGGGTGCCCGCGAATCGATCTGCGAGTTGGACGCGCAGTGCCGACGGAAGGTCCGTCATCGCCTGCGGGTCATCGATGCCGCGAACGAGCCAGGCGCGGATCTGGGTGGCCCGGTAGCGGGGCTCGCCGAGTTCTTCGACCAGGCGGGCCAGCGCCGTACGATCCAGGTCGTATGGGTCGACGTGGGACAACAGCGCACCTCGGCGGTCCTGCAGGGTTCGATCACGAGGGTACGTCGGCACAGGATTCAGGTGAGCAGCTCGACCATGTAGAACCCGACCGGCAAAGCAAGCAGGATGCCGTCGACCCGATCCAGTATTCCGCCATGTCCGGGTAGCACCTCCCCGAGATCCTTCAGGCCGAGGTCACGCTTGACCATCGACTCGACGAGGTCTCCCCCAAAGGCCGCAAGTGCGCACGCAAAGGCGACGATGCCCCCGCTCAGTGCGTCGAACGGCCCCACGAGCATGGGCAGCCCGACCGCACCACCAACCGTGGCGAGCACCACCCCACCAGCAAGCCCCTCCCAGGACTTGTTGGGGCTCAAGGTCGGTGCGATCCTGTGGCGCCCGAAACTGACGCCGACCGCGAACGCCCCGATGTCGCCGAGCACCGCGGCACCGATGACCGCCAGGACGGCCACGACCCCGCCGATCGGCCGGTTGACCAGCAGTACGGCGAACGACGACAGGAATCCGACCCACAGGCCGAACAGCACCGTGCTCGCCGACGAGCGCACGACGTCGATACGCACAGGGTCGGCCATGTGCCAGACGAACGTGCCGCCGATCAGCACCAGTGCCCCGATCACCTGCCCGGCATGCCCCGCGTGGTAGGCCCCGAAGAGCATGACGAACGTGGCCACGATGAGCACCGGAACGTCGATGCGGTGACCGGCTCGCACGAGCACACGGCCCGATTCGGCATAGGCGATCGTGGTCATCAGCCCGATGACGGCGACGAACGCGACCGGGTGGTAGAACAGCGCACCGACGAAGACCGCCGCCAGACCGGTGCCGACCGCGATCGCGACGGGGAGATGGCGCCCGGAACTCCGGCCGTTTGATGTCGTGTCGTCGGCTTGACCTCCGCCGGTGCCGTCCCTGCGGTCGCGACGTCGACCGCGTCGCCGACCTTCTCCACGACCCCCGCGACGGCGACGTTTGCCTCGACCTTCACGGCGAGTCCGGCCACCTCGTGTCCGACCCGAAGCGCTGCTGTCGTCCTCTTCGGCGGTGTCGTTCCCTTCTGGGGCGGTGTCGTCCCCTTCTGGGGCGCCTTCGGTGACGCCGCTGGACTCGCGGTCGTCGGCCCCGGAATCGTCGGCCCCGGAATCGTCGGAGTCGTCAGGACGCGCGCCAGGATCAGCGGCATCGGATCGACGCGCGCCGGCACGTCGCCACTTGTTCATCGTGCGCTCCTTGGGCACCAGGGCGGTACGACGTGCCGCGATCGCCAGGCACGCGACGACTCGAGCCGGTTCAGACCTCCAGGAGCTCCTGCTCTTTGGCCTCGAGCGCCTTGTCGATCTGCGCGACGTTGTTCGCCGTGAGTTCCTCGAGCTGCTTCACATGGCGCTCACGGTCGTCACTGCCGACCTCGCCGTCGTCCTCGAGCTTCTGCATGGCGTCCCGAGCCGAACGACGCACGTTGCGGACGGCGATCTTGCCGTCTTCAGCTGCGGTCTTCGCCAGCTTGATGTAGTCGCGGCGCCGGTCCTCGGTCAGCTCGGGGAACACGCACCGGATCACAGCGCCGTCGGTCGCCGGGTTCAGACCGAGATCGGATTCACGGATCGCCTTCTCGATCTGCTCGACGGCGCTCTTGTCGAACGGATTGACGATCAGGATGCGTGGCTCGGGAACCGAGAAGTTTGCCAGCTGCTGCAGCGGGGTCGGGCTGCCGTAGTAGTCGACCGTGATTCGGTTGAACAGCTGCGGATTGGCACGCCCGGTACGGATCGAGGCGAAATCCTCGGTGACCTTGTCGACGGCCTGACCCATCCGCCGACGGGCGTCGGCGACGATCTCGTCAAGACTCATCTTCGGCCTCCTCGTCCCGCGTGCTCGGCGCGCACGCACGGTGGTCGGTGCCAGCTCAGCCGGCAGGTACTTCCTGGGGACGCACCAGCGTGCCGACCGGCTCGCCGCGCACGACACGTCGAATGTTGCCCTCATGCAGCAGTTCGAACACCACAATCGGCAGCGCATTGTCCATGCACAGCGAGATGGCGGTGGCGTCCATGACCTTCAGCCCCTGATTGAGCACGGTCAGGAAGCCGATCTCGTCGTACCGCTTGGCATCGGCGTCCAGCTGTGGATCGCGATCGTAGACCCCGTCGACCTGAGTCCCCTTGAGGATCGCATCGGCACCGATCTCGAGTGCGCGCTGGGCGGCGGTGGTGTCGGTGGTGAAGTAGGGCGCACCGAGCCCGGCGGCGAAGATCACCACCCGGCCCTTCTCGAGGTGCCGCACCGCGCGGCGACGGATGTAGGGCTCGGCGATTGCCTGCATGGCGATCGCGGTCTGCACCCGCGTCTCACCACCGGCCTTCTCGATGGCATCCTGCAGCGCCAGCGCGTTGATCACGGTGGCGAGCATGCCCATGTGATCGGCGCTGGACCGGTCCATGCCCGTCGCGGCGGGCGACGAACCCCGGAAGATGTTGCCGCCACCGACGACGACGCCGACCTCGGTGCCGTCGGATTCCTTCAGCTCGACGATCTCGCGTGCGACCTGGCGAACGATGCCCGGATCGATCCCACCCTTGACCGCGGGGTCGGAGAACGCCTCACCTGACAGCTTGAGCAGGACACGTCGCAGGACGGGACGGTCGGTCACCGCTGGTTGGCCTTCACTCGGGTCAGCCCCTGCCGGGGCGTTGGGGACCTTGAGCACCTCGTGCAATCCACGCCGGCATCCGGTGGCTGCGGCACGCATGCTAGCCGCCGAGACCACCGGAACCGGCGGCGCCATGCATGATGTACCGGACCTGCAGGCTCAGCCACCAACCTCGAAGCGTGCGAAGCGCGCGACCTCGATCTTCTCGCCGACGATCCCTTGGACCTCGCTGATGGCCTGCGCGACGGTCTTGTCCGGATCAATCACGAACGGCTGGTTGAGCAGGACCCAGTCCTCGTAGACCTTCTTGACCTTGCCGTCCACGATCCGTTCGACGATGTCCGCTGGCTTGCCCTCGTCCAACGCCTCCTTGCGCGCGAACTCGCGTTCCTTCTCCAGCAGATTCTCGTCCACCTCGTCTTCGGTGACGACGAGCGGCCTGGCTGCGGCGATGTGCATCGCCAGTCCTTTGGCGAGCTGCTGGACGGCTTCAGCCTTCGCGACGAAATCGGTCTCGCACGAAAGCTGCAACATGACACCGACCTTCGCAGGCATGCCCGGGGTGGGCGCGTGCAGGTAGGTGTGCACGAGCCCCTCCGACGCGGTCCGGTCGGCCGCTCGGGCATCCATCTTCGCTCCGGTGCGTTCCCGAACCAGCTCGGCCGCCCGGTCGAAGTCGCCGTCGGCGTCGACGAGCGCCTGTTTGCAGGCCATCATCGGGGCGTTGGTCAGTTCACGTAGACGCTTGACGTCTGCAGCGGTGGCCACAGGTGTCCTCCTCGCCCGGCGTGGGCAGCTGGATGGTGACGGTCGTCGGAACGGCCAGCAAAGGCCGGCCGAGGGCTCAGGCGGGCTGGTCGGCAGCGGCTTCGTCGCTGGCGGCCTCGTCGCTGGCGGTCGCATCGCCGGAATCCTCACCGGCGGCCCCGGCGTCTGTGTCGCCCGCAGCCTTGGTCGCCTTCTCGGCGGCCTGCTGGCGCTCCAACTCGATCTCCCAGGCTGCCTTGGGCTCTGCCGCTTCGCCGCCGGTCTCCTCGGACTGACTGGCCTGCAGGGCCTGCGCACGAAGTTCGTCGTCCGGCGAGCGCGAGGCACGGAGCAGCAGCCCGTCGGCACACGCGTCGGCGATGACGCGGGTCAACAGCGCCGAGCTGCGAATCGCGTCGTCGTTGCCGGCGATCGGATACTGGACGACATCGGGGTCACAGTTGGTGTCGAGGATCGCAATCACCGGAATCTTGAGCCGGTTGGCTTCCTTGACACCGATCTCCTCGATCACGGTGTCGACCACCCACACCGCATCGGGAAGCTTGGCCATCTCGCGGATCCCGCCGAGGTTGGTCTGCAACTTCTCGCGCTCGCGTTCGAGCTGGAGCACCTCTTTCTTGGGCAGCAGTTCGAACGTGCCCGAGGACTCCATCGCTTCGAGCTCCTTGAGCCGGCCCACGCGCGACTTGATCGTCGCGAAGTTGGTCAGCATGCCGCCCATCCACCGTTCGGTGACATAGGGCATCCCGACCCGCTGGGCCTGGTACTCGATCGTCTCGCGCGCCTGCTTCTTGGTGCCGACGAACAGCACGGTGCCGCCCTGGGCGACCAGATCGCGGGTGAAGGTGTAGGCACGCTCGATCTGTGCGACGGTCTGACGCAGATCGATGACGTAGATCCCGTTGCGTTCGCCGTAGATGAAGCGACGCATCTTGGGGTTCCAGCGTCGGGTCTGGTGTCCGAAATGGACGCCTGCCTCGAGCAACTGGCGCATGCTGACGACTGCCACGGTGTGCTCCTGGTTCGGTTGGGCCTCCGCCCGCGTCATCCGGACCGGTGTGACCATGGCTGGCCACCCTGCTGCGGCCCACCCACCAGGCGAATGTCACGTGGTGGGCACCGGGGCCGCCCGTCGACGGGCGTGTGTGGTGGGTGCTCGGCGTGACATCGCGGACGTGGGTCACGCGCGCCCGGCCTGCCGGCGAGCACCGTGCGGAAGGCTTGCGCACGTGACAACGGACCCGCCGTCGAAGAGCGGGCCCGTACGCCGCATGATACCTGCTGCTGCCAGTTGTTCACACGCGTGTGTCGTGCAGGGTCATCCCAGGGGGGGATGGGTGGTTCCGGGACCACCGCCCACCGCAGCTGCCCGACCTGTCAGACGCAGCAGCAGCCCGGCGCCATCGGCCATCTCGCTCGTGAGGGTCGCAGACGGGGCTTCGACCGGTTCGTGCGACAGGAAACGCCAGACGACCTGCCTCAAAGCTTCGGTGCGCTTGACGTGTTCGTGGCCGCCCGGAAGCACGACATGGATCGGCATGTCCACCTCACCCCGCATGTCGGCATCGGCGAGCGCGCCGGGGCGGGCCGGGTGCGACGTGCGCCCGGGCGACGCCACGAGATCACGCGACCCGCCGATCGTGAGCAGCCTCGTCCCGGTAGCCAGCGGCCCTGCGCCACCATCGACCAGGGCCGAGCTCCATCCGTCCGCAAGTTCCTCCAGCGCGCCGGACCCTGTGGCCAGCTGATCGAGGGCCGGCATGTCCAACGGAGTGCGTGACAGCTGCGGGGTGTCGTGCCCGAAGTGAAGCCGGGTGAGCAGCAGGTGAAGCAGATCCGCAGTGGGGCGGTTCCCACGTATCCACCGGGCCATGTCGGCAACATCGGCGCCCTGGTGGGGAGACGCGATGGTCACGACGGACCCGATCGGCGGAAGGCCGATGTCGTAGGCATCGTGGTGGAACGCCAGGTAGTGCAGCGCGACCATCCCGCCCTGGGAGTGGCCGACGAGGTCGACCGCGCGACCCGGCTCACGCGCGGCGAAGGCGCGGAGTTGATCCTCCAG
This sequence comes from Nitriliruptoraceae bacterium, assembly GCA_050486325.1. Taxonomy (GTDB): domain Bacteria; phylum Actinomycetota; class Nitriliruptoria; order Nitriliruptorales; family Nitriliruptoraceae; genus JBJHDB01. The sequence goes on from JBJHDB010000016.1 coordinate 15,944, forward strand.
CCGCTGTGCGGCCACGGCGAATCCGGTCCAGGTGTGCTCAGGCCCGTAGGGCAGCTGGTCGCGGCGCGTGTCTGCGGCGTCGAGCGATGCCGGATCGGCCCCCTGGCGCCGGCCGGCATACGACAACACCGTCACACTGTCCGGGGTATATCCCAGGTGATGCGGGTCAAAGGGCTCGTCGGCGGATGCCGTCGCCAGGCCACTGATGAGCACCAGGTGGTTCGGCGACGGGGCGTACGAATAGCCGGGCCGGTGCGCAACCGGGCTTGGTGCGGCGAACACGCGTGCCCCGGCCGCTCCGTCCCAAGCCACGTATGGTTCGACGGCATGGTCGCTCCCACGCCAGCCCCCCGGCCCCACAAGAGATGGTCGGGCGGTCATCGCATCGACGAGCCTCAGAGGATCGATGTATGCCCCGTCGTAACGCGCGCCCCAGTGGAGCAGGCCGGTGACGCGATGGGGGTCGTGGGTGGCCACATCGACGGTGCCCAGCCAAGTGCCCGCATCAACGTGCTGCCCCCTGATGACCTGCACGTTGGCGAGTGGCCCGTAGGAGGTGATAACGCCATCGGCATGCCGGATGGACACCCAGGTGGTGCCGGCGACTGGGCCGGCGTGATGGACCGTGCCAGCTGCGGAAGCGGCAACCGCAGTTCCCGGTGCCGCGGACAGTCCGACCCCGCGATGGCCCGGCGCGAACGGCGTCGCCGGTGGTACGAATCGACGTACCACCGCGCCGGGAACCGGTAGCTGATGACCGGACGACCGCTGCGACGCGGAGGGGCGTGCCCGAACTTCGTGCGACCCGTTCGGCTGCCGGTCACCAGCAAGTTCACCGACCATCGGGCCCTGAGCCGACGCCG
>JBJHDB010000017.1:0-16577 GCA_050486325.1 Nitriliruptoraceae bacterium
CCAGCACGCTCACACATCACCCCTGCAAGGGCTCCCAGTGCGATGGGTGTGGCGCGCGCGACCGTGCCCCGGAGCAGGCCGATCATCGACAACTGGCCGTCGGCGGCCGCCCAGGTCAAAAAAGCCAACACGAACAGGCCGGCGACCACACCGACCATGACGACGGTCTTTGTGCCGAAGCCGGTGGTGAACTGGCGGTAGGCGATGGCCAGCACCGCGCCGGTGAGCACCAGAATGGCGGGGAGCACCGCCACCCGCAGGTTCGGCAGCATGAACAGCTGACCGCGGGCGTCGTTGAGCACGAACGTCGCGGTCGATCCACGTGCCGTGGTGGTGAACACAGTGGCCATGATTCCGGCCATGAGCACCGAGAAGATCCCGAAGCGGCGGTTGCGACGACGCAGCCGTTCGGCGGCCCGGTCGGCAGTGACGATGGTCGTGGTGGATTCGCTCACGTTCCCCACCCCTTGGCGACCTGGCCAGTGGCCAGGTCGTCGGCCTTGATGCGGAAGATCGCCCGGACCAGGCCAGGCGCGGCGATGAACACGATGATCAGTGCCTGGATGACCAGCGTGAGGTCGAGCGACGTGCCGGTCTCTGCCTGCATCGCCCGACCACCCGCCTTCAACCCGCCCATCAGCAGACCCGCCGCGACGGTCCCACCGATCCTGCCGCGTCCAAGCAGCGCGACGGTGATCCCGTCGAAGCCAAGGCCCGCGGAGAACCCGATCGTCAGGCGGTGCTGGATGCCCAGGATCGTGGCAGCACCCGCTGCGCCGGCAAGCGCGCCACCGGTTGTCATGGCGAGCACCACGGTGCGCTTGGGGTCCATGCCCGCGGTCGTCGCCGCGTTCGGGTTGAGCCCGACGGCATTGAGCTCGAAGCCCCTGGTGGAGCGTTCGACCAGCCAGAAGATCGCGATCGCGAGCGCCAGCGCCATGATCAGCGAGGAGTTGACCCGCAGTCCCGGGATGAAACGGGGAAACTGCGCGGAGGCTTCCACCGACTTCGAGATCGGGTCGGTCCGGTCAGGGCGTCGGAACAACGTCGTCGACACGAGCCACGCACTGACGAGCAGCGCGATGTTGTTGAGCATGATCGTCGAGATGACCTCGTGAGCACCAGTGCGGGCCTTCAGCGCGCCGGGCACGAAACCGTAGGCCGCACCGGCCAGGAGTCCCGCGCCGATCGCCAGGGGCAGATGCACCACGAGCGGCAGTCCGGTGAAGAAGAACCCGACGAAACCGGCGGCGACGCCGCCGGCGACGAGCTGGCCTTCCGCACCGATGTTGAACAGACCGGCACGCAGCGGCACGGCCACCGCGAGTCCGGTCAGGATCAGCGGTGTCGCCGACACGAACGTCTCCGACAGCTGCCGGGTGCCGCCGAGCGAGCCTCGCACCAGAGCCGAATAGGCGTCGCTCACGCTGACCCACGACAGGCGGAACGTGTCGCTCGGTCGTGCCGTGAAGTAGCCGAGCGCCTCGCGAATGTGGCTCTCGGACAGGGCGATGATGAACCCGCCAATCACGAGCGCGGATACGAACGCCAGGATCGTGACGATGACGCTGGTTCCCGTCAGCGCCGCGACGAGGCGTTGCGTGAAGCTGGCGTCCAGCCCGACCTTGAACGCGTCGGCCTCGCGTTCGCGCGCGGCGGCGATCTCGGCCGCACGCTCTTCTTCGATGACGGTGTCCGGCGGACGGCCGGGGTGTTCGTCGTGCTGTGGTGACTGGTCGGTCATCACGCGGCTCCGGGGGACAGCACGTCGTGCGGGTCGGCTCCGGCCATCAGCCGGCCGATGGACTCCTTGGCGATCGGCATCTCGTAGGGGCCGACAAGACGCCCGTGGAACATCACCGCGATCCGGTCGGCCAGTGCGAGCACCTCGTCGAGCTCGGAGGACACCAACACGACGGCGGTGCCCTCGTCGCGTTTGGCGACCAGCTCCTTGTGGATGTATTCGATGGAGCCGACGTCGATGCCACGGGTCGGCTGCGAGGCCACCAGCAGGTCGATCTCCTGGTCGAACTCACGGGCGACGACGAGCTTCTGCTGATTGCCGCCGGACAGCGAGCCCGCCGGAGTCGTCACCGCCGGGGTGCGGATGTCGTACTCGGCGACCAGCCGCTGCGCGTGCTCGGCGATGACACCGAACTGAAGTGTCTGATGTCGCGCGAACGGTTCGACGTCCCAAAGGTTGAGAATGAGGTTCTCGGCGACGGTGAATTCGGCAACGAGGCCGTCCCTACCACGGTCCTCAGGGATGTGGCCCACCCCGCCGCGCAGCACCTCCTTGCGCGTGCGGCCTGCGACCGGCACTCCGGAGACCGTGACGGCGCCCGAGGTGAACGCTTCGAGTCCGGTGACCGCGCGCACGAACGGGGTCTGCCCGTTGCCCTCGACACCGGCGATCGCGAGAATCTCCCCGCGGCGGACCTCGAGGTTCACCCGGTCGACGGTGACCTTCCCGGTGTCGTCCTGGACGAGGAGGTCGCGGACTTCGAGCACGGTGTCGGCAGGTTTGGGCGCCGGTTTGTCGACGACCAGCTCGACCGGGCGACCGACCATCAGATTGGCGAGTTCCTGCTCGGTGGCTTCCCGCGGGTCGGCGGTGCCAACGAGCTTGCCGCGCCGGAGCACGCTCACCCGGTCGGCGACGGCCCGGTGTTCACGCAGCTTGTGGGAGATGAAGATGACCGAACGGCCCTCGTCGGTGAAGCCCCGGATCGCGTCGAACAGATCGTCGATCTCCTGCGGGGTGAGTACCGCGGTGGGCTCGTCGAGAATCAACAGCCGGGCGTCGCGGTAGAGCGCCTTGACGATCTCGACCCGCTGCTGGATACCAACCGGGAGGTCCTCGACGAGGGCGTCGGGGTCGACCGGCAGTCCGCTGCGTTCGGCCAGCGAAGCGACGTCTGCGGATGCGCGCTGACGGTCGAGCTTGCCCAGACGGGTGGTCTGCTCCACACCGAGGACGATGTTTTCGTAGACGGTGAACACCGGGATGAGCATGAAGTGCTGGTGGACCATGCCGATGCCGCGATCGATCGCGTCGCCGGGGTCACGCAGCTCGACCGGCTCGTCGTCGAGCAGAATCTCACCCTCGTCGGCCGAGTACAGGCCGTAGAGAATGTTCATCAGCGTTGACTTGCCGGCACCGTTCTCGCCGAGCAGTCCGTGGACCTCGCCCGGCTCGACCACCAGGTCGACGTGATCGTTGGCGATCACCCCGGGGAAACGCTTCGTGATGCCGCGGAGCTCCAGCTTCACCCGCATCCCTCCAGGCTCGCCGTGCGCGGACGCTAGCGCGTGCGCCCACGTCCGTGCACGACGACGTCGCGTGCACCTCGTGCGGGAGACCGGGTCAGTCGCGCCCGGCTCCCGCACGAGGTCGTGCTCAGCGGATCAGTAGTCGGCCGGGTCGACCGAGATCTCGCCGGCGACGATGCCGGCGATCAGCCCGTCGATCGCGTCCTGGATCTCCTGGGGAACCATGTCCGCCAGGTCGTGGAAGGGCGCGATGCCCACGCCGCCGTTCTCGAGCGTGCCGACGTACAGCCCGCCCTCGAACGTGCCGTCGTACGCCGCCGAGACCGCGTCGAAGACGGCGACGTCCATGTTCTTCATCACCGAGGTCAGCATCAGGTCGCTGAACTGGGGCACCGATACGAAGCCGTCGGTGTCGACCCAGATCATCACGCCTGATCCGAAGTCCTCCAGCGCGGTCGCGGTGCCCAGACCGACCGGTCCGGCGACCGGCATGATGACGTCCGCTCCGGCCTGGAGCAGCTCGTCGGTGACGTTGCGGCCGTCGTCCTGCGACTCGAAGTTGCCGGTGAACAGCCCGTCGGAGCCGTCCCAGCCGAGCACGGAGACGTCGGTGCCGTGCTCGTCGTTGTAGTACGACGCCCCGGCGAGATAGCCGTCCATGAACACGGTCACGGGCGGGATGTTGATGCCGCCGTAGGTGCCGATGATTCCGGTCTCGGTGACACCAGCCGCGATGTACCCAGCCAGGAATCCGGCCTCTTCGGTGGCGAACACGAGCTCGCGGAGGTTGTCGTAGTCGTCCTCGTAGGCGTAGTCGACGATGGCGAACAGCTGGTCCGGGTTGGCCTGTGCGGCCGCTTCGGTCGCCTCACCGAGCAGGAAGCCGACCGTGATGATGATGTCGCAGTCCTGGTCGACGAACGCCTGGATGTTGGGTTCGAAGTCGGATTCGGACGTCGACTCGAGCACCGCGACGTCGATGCCGAGCTCGTCACCGGCGCGCTGCAGTCCGTTGAATGCGGTCTCGTTGAAGGAGCGGTCGTCGACGCCGCCCTGGTCGGTCACCAGGCAGCCGCGGAAGTCGACTTCGGTGTCCGGTGCCTCGTCGGTCTCGTCCGGCTCCTCGACGGCGTCGGGTGCCTCTGCGGGTTCGGGGGCTTCTTCGGGTGCCTCGCCACAGGCGGCGAGGACGAGCATCCCCGCTGCCATCAGGGCGAGGACACGACGTGTGGTGATCCTCATGATGTTTCCTTGGCTCTTCCCCCGATCCGCGAGCCGGATCGGGACTCGGTGCAGATGCTGGCCTGCGGTGATCGGCGACGCATGTCGACGCCGGTCGATCTCGGCCGCCGACAACGGTACTACGGGTGTCGTAGCTTGGGTACCTCCCACGCTGACAAATCTGCTCGTGTACTGGAACGCTGTCGAGCATCTGGCCGGACGACCCCCGCTGTCCGGGTCGGCGTCCGGGTCGGCCCGTTGCGCGACCGGGCGAGCATGAAGTCTGCCAGGCGTGGGTGTTGGGGCCGTCGGACCCCAAATCGTCGGGACCTGTTGCCGTCAGGTGCCGTCGGGCACCACGATCCGTTCCGCAGCGATCTCGGTCGCAAGCCGGCGGAGCTCGTGCTCGATGTCTTCGACGAACCCGCCCGAAGTGGCGAAGTCAACACCCCCGGTGTCGACCCCGAGCACTTGGTAGCCGCCGGTCAGTTCTCCTGCGAGGTGGGCGGCGATGGTGTCGTGCACGGCGACGTCGATGCGCTTGACCATCGATGTCAACAGGTGTGCGCGCAGCTCGGCTGCGACGGTGGTGTACTCGTCGATGCCCGAGCCGATGGCCCACACGTGTTCCCCGCTGGCGGCACTGTGGGCGGCGGCAGCCTCGAACACCCCGGCACCGGACCCCTGTGCGGCGTGGTGGATGACGTCGGCTCCTTGCGCGTACATGCGCTGCGCGGCCGCGAACGCACCTTCGGGGTCGGTCAGTCCGGTGAAGTCGGGCGGGGTGGACAGCGTCACCCGGTCGATCTCGATCTCCGGATCGATCGTGCGTGCCCCTGCGACGTAACCGGCTTCCGCCGCCGCGATGAGCGGGATCTCGACGCCCCCGATGAATCCGATCCGCCCGGTGGTCGACTGCAGGGCGGCCGCGGCGCCCACGAGGAAGGCGCCCTCGTGCTCGGCGAACCCGAGCGCCACGACGTTGTCGTCCCGCCCCAGATCGGGCAGGAACCCGTCGACCAGCGCGAAGTCGACCCCAGGATGCCGCGGCGCGATGCGCGCGATCGCGTCGTCGAACGGATAGCCCACGGCGATCACGAGCGAGGCCCCGTTCGCCGCGAGCTCGTCGATCAGGTCGGCCCGGTCGGCACCGGTCGAGGCAGGCTCGCGTGCGAGGATCGTCACGCCGAGCTCGTCGGTCGCACGCGCGGCGCCTTCGGCGGCCAGCCGGTTCATCGGGTGTCCCTGAGGACCGCCGATGTCGTAGACGATGCCCACCGTAGGTGTGGCGGACCCGTTCCCGACGACGAGGTCACGCTCCGCCGAGACGAGCTTCTGGGTGAGCGGCGCCGCACCCGGTTCGGCCGTGTCCGGTGCGGGCATGCCGGGGGTAGAACACGCCGTGACCAGAGCGAGCACCGCCATCGTCGCGACCGCGCGGCACGGAAGCCTGCGCGCGCCTGGTCGCATGAGCTTCACCTCCGAGACAGCCCCGACGCGCCGGAGCCTAGAGCTCGATCATGCGAGCGCCGGTGACCCGGATGAGACGGGCCGGGTCGATCGCGAACACCTGGGTCGGAGTCCCCGCAGCCGCCCAGATCTCCGCGTGGGTGGTCAGCGCACGGTCGCAGAGCACCTCGAGGTCGGTGTCGTGGCCGAATGGCGGGGTGCCGCCGATCGCGTACCCGGTCGCCGTGCGCACCTCGTCCGCATCCGCTTTGCGCACCTCGGCCGCACCGAGCGTGTTCGCCAGCTGTCGTTCGTCGACGCGGTTGGCGCCCGAGGTGAGGACGAGCACGGGGTGCCCGTCGACGACGAACACGAGCGACTTGACGATCTGTGCCACCTCACAGCCGATGGCGGCCGCCGCGTCGGCCGCGGTGCGGGTGCCCGCGGGAAAGGTGCGGACGTCGATCTCGACATCGAGGTTGGCGGCGGCAGCGGCGAAGCGAGCTGCGCCACGCGATGGCCGGGATTCCTGGCCCATGTGCTCAACCTTCCGAAACGGCGATGGTGACCTCGATCGGCTGGCTTCCCGGCACGACCATGACCGACACCGCCAGCCGGGCGCCGGCAGCTGGGCAGGGGCGCAGGCGCACCTCACCGTTGCTGAAGCTGCGGTCGCCGCGGCCGACCACCTCGATGATCTCGAGTTCGTGGCCGTCCGCGGTCACCCGCCAGGCTTCGGCGGGAGGCACCCGGCGGGCGAGGCGGTGGGTCCCCGCGACGTCGATGCGGGCGAAGCGGAGGTCGGCCCAGTCGGTCCATCGTTCGAGGGCGAGGAGCACCATCCGATGACCGTGCGACGTGCCGATCTCCACGTCGAGCGGCGCCACGCCGACCGGATGCGGCAGCGAGGCCGACACGAAGTCGTCGGGCGGGTTCATGGGGTAGGGAGGCTACCGTGGCCCCATGGACGTCTACCTTGATCACGCCGCGTCGACGCCGCTTCGACCCGAGGCGATCGCCGCGCTCGCGGATGGCGCTGCGGCGTCGAACGCTTCCGCGCCGCATGCAGCGGGCCGCCAGGCACGCACCCGCGTCGAACAGGCGCGTGAGCAGGTTGCGCAGACCCTCGGCTGCAGCCCTCACGAGGTGGTGTTCACCTCCGGGGGCACCGAAGCGGACAACCTGATCGTCAAGGGTGTCGTGTGGGCGGCCCATGAACGCTCCCGCATGATTCCCCACGTCGTGGTCAGCGCGGTGGAGCATCCTGCGGTGCTCGAACCGGCGCGCTGGCTCGCCGCCCGTGGCATGGCGCGGCTCACCGAGGTCGCCCCAGAACCCGATGGCCGGGTCGATCCGCAGGCGGTGTTCGACGCGGTGAACGACGACACGGTCCTCGTGTCGGTGATGACGGCCAACAACGAGACCGGGGCCGTAAACGACGTTGCGGGGCTCGCCGAACTCCTCGCTGATCGCGGCGTGGTGGTCCATACCGACGCGGTCCAGGCGTTCGCCACGCTGCCGCTGCCGTCGCAGCATGTCGACGCACTCGCACTGTCGGCGCACAAGTTCGGTGGCCCCCAAGGCGTCGGGGTCGCGATGTTGCGGCGTGCCATGCCGATCACGCCGCTGACACACGGCGGCGGACAGGATCGTGGTGTGCGGTCGGGCACGTTCGCGGTCGCCCTCGACGAGGCGTGTGGCGCCGCGATAGTGGCTGCCGACGCCGACCGGGACGCGCTGCGCGAACGGCTTGGGCGGATGTCCGCACGAATCGTCGAGGTGCTGGGTGCCCTGGACGGGGTGCGCTCAACCGGGCCCGTAGACCCTGAACACCGCCTCGCGTCGCACGTCCACCTCTCGATCGACGACGTGGATGGCGAAGCCCTGACCATGGAGCTCGACCGTGCCGGGATCGCCGCCGCATCCGGCGCGGCTTGCGGATCGGGGGCGGCGCGCCCATCGCACGTGCTGGCCGCGATGGGGGCGCGTGGCACACCGCTGCGGCTGAGTCTCGGCTGGACGACGACCGGCGACGAGGTCGAGACCGCGATCGACGTGCTGGCCGACCTGGTGCCGCGACTCCGTGCCGCATCCACCTCGGCGGCGGTGTCGGCACCAGTCGGATCGGCGTACTCGTTGGGCGGTGCATGATGGCACGGACACTCGTGGCGATGTCTGGTGGTGTCGACAGTGCGGTTGCGGCCGCCCTGTTGGTCGAGGCCGGCCACGACGTCACCGGTGTGCATCTCAAGCTCGCCGACCTGCCGCTGGGCGAGCAGGTCCCCGGCCAGGGTTGCTGCACCCTCGACGATGCCCAGGACGCCCGTCGCGCGGCGCAGGTGCTCGACATCCCGTTCTACGTCTGGGACATGTCGGAGGTGTTCGTCGACCAGGTGCAGGCGCCATTCGCCGCGTCCTACGCGGCCGGTCGCACACCCAACCCGTGCGTGACGTGCAACGAGCGGGTCAAGTACGGGGCGCTGCTTGCCCGTGCACGGGTGCTGGGCTTCGACGCACTGGCGACCGGACACCATGCACGATTGCGCCGTGACGGCGCCGAACCGCTGACCCCGGGCGCACCGACCCGGCTGCTGCGTGCCGCTGACGCTGCCAAGGACCAGTCGTACGTGCTGTACATGACCCGGCCCGATCAGCTCGCGGCGACGGTGCTGCCGGTGGGCGAGCTAACCAAGGCCCAAGTACGCGAAGAAGCCGCCGCGCGCGGGCTTCGCGTGGCGGACAAGCCGGACTCGTACGACGTCTGCTTCATCCCCGACGGGGACACCTCCGGGTATCTGGCCGGCCGCCTGCCGGAACGGCCCGGTCCGATGATCGACCTCGACGGGGAGGTCGTTGGCACGCACGATGGCGTGTGGCGATTCACGGTCGGCCAGCGCCGCGGGCTGGGCCTGGCGAGTGACGTAGCCGATGACGGGCGCCCGCGACGGCGCTTCGTCGTCGACGTCGACGCCGAGCTCGCGACCGTCACGGTCGGCCCCCGCGAAGCGTTGGCCTGTCGGTGGCTAGAAACCGATCGGCCAACCTGGGCGACCCCGATCCCACCGCAGGGGCGTGTCCGGGTCCAGGTTCGTGCACACGCGCCGAGCGTGGGGGGACAGGTCGTGGACGCCGGGCCGCGGGTTCGCGTGGAACTCGACGAGCCGGTGCACGGGGTGGCACTGGGACAGGCGTTGGTCGTCTACGACGAAGCGGACCTGCAGTGCCTCGGTGGCGGTCCGATCAGTGCGGCCGAGCGTCCTGCAGGTCTGCCGGTCGCTGCGGTGAGGGCATGATCCCGTGATCCGGGCGGGTTCTGGAGGACCTAGGCCCTTGGTTGCCTCGTCCACGATGGGGTACCAAGTACACATGGAGAAGAGGGTCGCGCATGGGACGTCACGGGATCGATACCGCCGATCTTGCGGGACATCGGATGTTTCGGTCCGGGATGGTCCTGGTTGTGGCGCTCAGCCTGGTGGCCCTGCCCGGACTCGTCGTTCCGGCCCATGCCGACGAGGTGTCGGTCCGTGAAGCGCAGGCGCTCCTGAACGAGCTCGGTTACCCGGCGGGGCCGGTCGACGGTGTCGACGGTCCGCAGACACGACGGGGAATCTGCGCTTGGCGCCGCCTCGCCGGCGATGAGGCGCACCGTGGTCCCTTGACCGGTGACGAGCTCGCACGCCTGCGTGAGGCGGATCGGCTTCCCGAGGCACCTGAAGGCCGCGGCGTCACCGTCGACAAGACCTGCCAGACGCTGTATTTCCGGGCGGACGGCCACTGGCAGCGGGCGTTCGCCGCGTCGACCGGTTCGGGCGGACTGCCGCGCGTCGGCGCCTACACGGTCAATCGCCGTCGAGCAGGATGGCACACCTCGACGCTGTACCCCGCGGCGCAGCCCAACATGTACAACTCGCTGTACTTCCACGGGGTGATCGCGATCCACGGGTCGCACGACGTCCGGGCCCGCCCGGTCAGTGCGGGCTGTGTACGGGTGACACCATCAGCCGCCGACTTCCTGTTCGAACGGATCGAGAACGGCGACGCCGTCGAGGTCATCGGCTCCTACTGAGCCGGCCACCGCAGTCGCTACGGTTGCCGCTTCCGGCCGCCTCCGCGAGGTCGACGATCGCATGTCCGACGAGCCGAGCTTCGCCCGTGCGCAGCAGCGTCACGACGAACTGACGCAGGCGCTCCGCCGTGCGCGCTACCGCTACTACGCGCTGTCCGATCCGGAGGTGTCCGACGCGTCCTTCGACGAGATGCTGCGCGAACTCGAAGCGCTGGAGCGCGCACATCCGCGCCTGGTCACCCCGGAGTCGCCCACGCAGCAGGTCGGCGCCCCGGTCGACCCGGCATTCGCGGCCTTCCGGCATCCCGCGCCGATGCTCAGCCTCGACAACGCGTTCTCTCGTGAAGAGCTCGGCGCGTGGCACGCGCGCATGCAGCGGGGCCTGGGTGATGTCACTGACGTGCCGATGGTCTGCGAGCTCAAGATCGACGGGGTGGCCATCAACCTGGTGTTCCGTCACGGGGTGCTCGCGGTCGCCGCGACCCGGGGTGACGGCGTCACTGGCGAGGACGTCACGCACCAGGTGCTTGGCATCGAAGGTGTTCCGTACCGGTTGGAGGTCGACGACCCTCCGGAGGTGCTCGAGGTCCGCGGTGAGGTGTACTACCCGCGTGCGGCGTTCGAGGAGATGAACCGGCTGCGCATCGACCGTGGCGAGCCGGCCTTCATGAACCCGCGCAACGCGGCGTCGGGTGCGCTGCGTCAGAAGGATCCGGACGTGACACGCGCTCGGCCACTACGCGTCTGGTGTCACGGGATCGGCACCGCCGACGGTTTGATCTTCCAACGGCACGCTCAGGCGCTCGAATGGTTGCGTGATGCCGGCCTGCCGGTCGCCGAGCACCTGATGGTCACGAGCGACCTCGACGAGGTGTGGTCGTACGTCGAGCGCTGGACCGAAGCCCGTCACGACGTCGCGTACGAAATCGACGGCGTGGTCGTCAAGGTCGACGAGTTCGGCCACCGGGCCACACTCGGCATGACCGCGCGCGCTCCTCGATGGGCGATCGCGGTCAAGATGCCTCCGGTCGAGCGGGAGACCGAGCTTCGCGCCATCGAGGTCAACGTCGGACGGACCGGCAAAGCGACGCCGTATGCGGTGCTCGAACCGGTGGTCGTCGCGGGAACCACGATCACGTACGCGACGTTGCACAACGAGCTGCAGGTCCGGGCCAAGGACGTCCGTGTCGGTGACACCGTGCTGGTGCGCCGGGCCGGTGACGTCATCCCGGAGGTGGTCGGACCCGTACCCGACAGACGGCCTGCCGGCGCGATGCCTTGGTCGATGCCGGCCGACTGCCCGTTCTGCGGGCAGCCGCTCGTCCGTCCGGAAGGCGAGGCACACCACTTCTGTGAGAACGTCGACTGCCCCAACCGTCTGCTCGAGTCGCTTACGCACCTGGCCTCACGTAGCGCGCTCGACATCGAAGGGCTGGGGGAGCAGACCGTCGAGCTGCTCGTCGCCCAAGGCCTGCTCGCCGACCTCGCGGACGTGTTCCGTCTGGCCGACCACCGGGAGGCGTTGCTCGCGCTCGACGGCTGGGGCCCCAAGCGCGTCGACAACCTGCTGGCCGGCATCGAGCGTGCACGCCAGGCGCCGCTCGATCGTGTGCTGGTCGCGTTGAACATCCGCCACCTCGGCCCGACCTACGCGCGGTCGCTCGCGCAGGCGTTCGGCGACCTCGACGCCCTCGCTGCGGCCGATACGGATGCGCTCGTCGAGGTCGAGGGGATCGGTCCCACGATCGCGGCGGCCGTCCATACCTGGTTCGCCAACCCGCGCAACGCCCGGCTCGTCGACGAGCTGCGTGAGCTCGGGGTCACCGCGCGCGCGGCGGATCTCGGGGTGCAACGGGGGGACGCAGCCGACCTATCGGGATGGACGGTCGTGGTCACCGGAACCCTGGAGGGGTCGAGTCGTCAGGAGGCCTCGGCGCGCCTGACCGCATGCGGGGCCAAGGTCACCTCGAGCGTGTCGGGTCGCACCTCGGTCGTGGTCGCCGGCGCCGACCCCGGCTCCAAGCTCGCCAAAGCGCGTGAGCTGGGTGTCCCGGTCGTCGACGAGGACGGCCTGGAGCACCTGCTGGCCACCGGCACACTGCCCTGACTCCCCGGGGTGGTCGCGGTGGTCGCTCGGTGTGCCGTCAGCCCGGGCGGAGCATGGCCGGGTGGAGCCGCTGTGCCGGGCCGCGTCGGTAGCGACGGGCCGGGCGGCCCCCGCCAGGGCCGGGTCGGGTCAGCCCGTCGGCATCGGTGACGAAGCCCGGGGTGGACACCACCTTGCGCCGGAAGTTCGCCGGGTCCAGTGACACGCCCCACACGGCTTCGTACACGCGCCGCAGTTCGGCCAGGGTGAACGGCTCGTCGACGAACGCGGTCGCCAGCGCGGTGTACTCCAGCTTGGAGCGGGCACGTTCGATCGCGTCGGGCACGATGCGTCCGTGGTCGTACGCGAGGCGAGGCCCATCGGACGCATCCAGCCGGGCGACGTCCCAAAGCTTCGCGCGGCGGTCGTCGGGAGGATGGTGGGTCGTCGGGGTCAGGGCGAGGTAGGCGACCGAGACGACACGGCCACGTGGGTCGCGCGCCACCTCACCGTAGGTGCGCAGCTGCTCGAGATGGGCGTCGGGGGCCTGCACCCCGGCGAGCTCCAGCAACGCGCGGTGTGCGGTGTCGTCGAGCCCTTCGTCGTCGCGAACCCGCCGGCCCGGAAGGGCCCACGATCCGGCGAGCTGGGGCGTGTCCGGTTCGACCAGCAGCAGACAGAACGTGTCGTCGCGGACCGTGAGCAGCGCGACGTCGACGGCGACCGCGCAGGTCGACACCGGTGCCCTCGCGCCGGTGGGTGTATGCGTCGGGCTCGCGTCGCTCAGGCGTCCACCACCTCGACCCCAGCGTCGTGCAGCTCGGCGACGGCCCGGTCGCCGTCACCCTCGGCGAGCTCGACGAACCGCGTGGCCGCCAACGGCACCACCGTCTCGTAGCCAAGGCGGCGGGCATCGAGCGCAGTCTCCTTGACACAGACGTCACCGGCGAGTCCGGTGACCACGACCCGTCGAACTCCGGCGTCATCGAGGATCCGGCCGAGCTCGGTCGCCTCGGTGGCACCGCTGACCGGGTCGCGCACCGAGAAACCCGAGTAGCCGTCCTCGCCGTCGACGCCCTTTCGTACGACCGGAGCGTCGTCGGTGACCTCGAGACCGGGGTGCAGCTCGGCGCCCCAGGTCTCGCGCACGCAGTGGACCGGCCAGATTCCGCCGTCCTTGTTGAAGTGAGGGGTGTCGGCGGGGTGCCAGTCCTGGGTGTAGACGATCGCCGAGCCTGCGCGACGTGCCGCGTCGATCTCGGCGTTGACGACCGAGACGACCTCTTCGCCGCCGTCGACATAAAGGTTGCCCGCCGGATCAGCGAAGTCGTTCTGCACGTCCACCACCACGAGCGCCGTCGCCGGGCCGTAACGGTCTCCGGTGCTGTCGCGGTGCTTGTCGCCCTCCATCGTCCCCTCCTCGTCGTCGAGTGCTGGCTGGTACGTGTGTGCTTGGTGCCCTGTGCAATGCGCGTGCTATCGGGGTACGCGACGGCCCGCCTACGAGATGACTGGCACGGTCACGTCCGAATCTGCGCGAATCGTCGGAATCGCCGGCGGGCCGGGGTCCAGTCCGCGGGCCTGTACGGCAAGTTCGTTGATGGCCCTGCGATGGTGGCGGCGTGTTGATTCGAGGTCGTTGTCGTCGACGGGCTCGCCTGCCTCGATGACGGGCACCTGAAGCGGGCGCGCGTCCTGACCGACAGGCGCGCCCCATTCGGTCAGCAGCTCGGCCACTGCGACACCCTCGGCGAGCTGACGGCTCGCCCGCTTGCGCCCGCCGTGGGTCGCTTTGGTCCCGCCGGCTTTGGCGACGGGGCGCCACGTGCCGTGCGCGTCGTCGCGCACGGCGACCAGCTTGTAGACGAACCCGGCGGTCGGAGCGCCTGAGCCGGTGACCACCGAGGTGCCGACCCCGTAGGCGTCGATCGGCGCCGTGGCAAGATCGCGCAACGCGTACTCGTCAAGATCGCCGGAGACGACGATGCGGGTGTCGGCGAACCCGGCCGCGTCGAGCGCCGCGCGCGCGGAGCGGGCGTGTCGGGCCAGGTCGCCTGAGTCGATGCGCACCGCACGCATGCGTCCATCGGCGACCGCGATCGCGTTGGTGATGCCCTCGAAGGTGTCGAAGGTGTCGACCAGCAACGTCGTCCCGTCGGTGCTGGCATCGAGCTGGGAACGGAACGCGGCACGTTCGTCGTCGTGCACCAGGACGAACGCATGCGCCGCGGTGCCCGAGGTGGGAAGGCCGTACCGGCGGCCGGCCTCGAGGCTGGACGTGGATGCGAATCCCGCGATCCAACTCGCACGGGCGGCGGCGACGGCGGCCTCTTCGTGGGTCCGGCGGCCGCCGAACTCCATGATCGACCGGTCGCCTGCGGCCGACACCATCCTGGCCGCCGCGGAGGCAACGGCGCTGTCGTAGTTGAGGATCGACAGCACGAGCGTTTCCAGCAGCACGGCATGGCCGAACGGAGCGACGACGGTCAGTACCGGCGAGCCGGGCAGATACAGCTCACCTTCCCGGTAGGCAACGACATCACCGTCGAACCGGTAGTCCGCCAGCCACCTCAGCGTCGGCGTCGAAACCACCCCCGCGTCGTCGAGCCAGGACAGCTCCGCGTCGCCGAACCGGAACGCGGCCAGTGCCTCGACGACGCGGCCCAGACCCGCGAACACGCCGTACCGGCGACCGGCGGGAAGCTCCCGCGCAAACACCTCGAACACGCACGGGCGCGCTGCCGTGCCGTCGCGAAGTGCCGCGTCGAGCATCGTCAGTTCGTAACGGTCGGTCAGCAGCGCGGTCGAGCGCACGTCGGCTCCGTGGTCGGACGGCTCGGAAGGCCTGTGGCTCGGGTACGACCCACGGCCGTTGAGGTCAGTCTGACCGAAACCCGGCATGGCGTAAAGCCGGGGTGGTGCCCCATTAGGCTCGTGTCGAGCCGTGCAGGAAGGTTGGAGCGATGGCCCGCGTCCTGGTTGTCGGTGGCGGATTCGGTGGCCTGGCCGCCGCCACCCGGCTAAGAGACCAGCTTGCTCCGGGCGACGAGGTGATCCTCGTCGCCCGTGATCACCGGTTCGCCATGGGGTGGACCAAGATCTGGGACCTGGTCGATCAGCGACCGTTGGCGGAGGGCACGCGGGAACTCGGGACGCTCGGCGACCGGGGCATCCGGTTCGTGCACGCCGAGATCGACATGCTGGTTCCTGACGAGCCGGGCGTGACCACCACCGCCGGTGAGTTCGCCGCCGACGGAATGGTCGTCGCGCTGGGTGCCAACGGCCATCCGGACCAGCTGTCGATGCTCGATGGCGTGTTCGCACACGACCTCTATGCGTTCTCCGCGCTGCCTGCAGCCAAACAAGCACTGGCGGCAACCCTTGAGGGCCGGATCGCGGTGGTGGTCACCGGCCAGCCGTTCAAGTGCCCACCGGCGCCGTTCGAGGCCGTGCTCGCGCTCGACCAGTGGCTGCGGGACCGTGGTCGCCGCGACGATGTCGAGCTGACGATCGCGACACCCTCGCCGGGCGCGCTTCCGGTGGCCGGCCCCGATGCCAGCGCGATGGTGGCTGAACGACTGCGGGAACGGAACGTCGACCTCCGCCTGGAGCAGCTGGCCACCGCCATCGATCCGACGGCAGGGACCGTCACCTTCGATGGTGGTGAGACGCTCGAAGCGGCACTCGTGTTCGCCGTTCCTGGAGCGGTGCCGCCTGACGCGGTCGCCGACAGCGGTCTAGCCGGCCAGGGTGGGTGGATACACCCGGATCCGGTGCGGTTGTCCACCGACTTCGCGCGGGTGTACGCGGTGGGCGACTGCACGACCGTGCCGACCGCGACGGCGGCACTTCCCAAGGCCGGGGTGTTCGCCGCCCGGCAGGGGGAGATCGCGGCGACCAACCTGGCGCACGACCTCGACCGGTGCGCACCGGCCCG
Source organism: Nitriliruptoraceae bacterium (assembly GCA_050486325.1). GTDB lineage: Bacteria > Actinomycetota > Nitriliruptoria > Nitriliruptorales > Nitriliruptoraceae > JBJHDB01. Next base: position 16,033 of record JBJHDB010000017.1, read on the forward strand.
CTTCGACGGGCATGGCCACTGCTACCTCGAGTTTCCGGGCAACGAGGTCGCCGTCGTCGAAGGCGACTTCTTCGCGCAGCCGCGACCAGAGGTGACGATGCGCGCGCCGGACGCCGCCGCGTTCACCGAAAAGCTCCGGTTCGAGCGGGAGCTGCTGACCCGCTGGTTCGGGCGCTGAAGTCGTGGGCCGGGAAGTCCACCACCTGATGATGGTCTAGCCTCGCCGGGCCGTGCGTAGCGGGCATCCACTCCCGGCACGGGTGCTAGAAACCGGTGCGGAGACGGCGGCGGTCGGTGAAAGCGGCGTGCGGTCGCCGACGCGGCGGCGATGTGTGACGAGGAGGGTCCGTGGCACTGTCCCCTGACGAGGTCCGGCACGTCGCGCGGCTCGCGCGGCTCGCACTCGATGACGACGAGGTCGCCACGCTGGCCCCGCAGCTGTCGGCAATCCTCGGGTACGCCGAGCAGGTCGCCGAGGTCGCCGCCGACACCGTCGAGCCGACGACCCATCCCTTCGCGCTCGCCGACGTCCTGCGTGCCGACGA
>JBJHDB010000018.1:0-7822 GCA_050486325.1 Nitriliruptoraceae bacterium
CCCCCGGATCGGACGCAGACTTGAACGGCGAGGACGAGGAGTTCGCGCGCCAGCTGGAGCTTCGGGACACACCCGAGATCCGCCGGGTGCCGTCGTGGCTGTCGACCGCGGCCGCCTGGACCTGGCGGATCCTCATCGTGCTGATCGGGGTATCGGCGATCCTCTACGTGATGATCCGGCTGTACATCGTCACACTGCCGGTGATCATCGCGCTGATCCTCGCCACGTTGTGCGTGCCCCCGGCACGAGCGCTCGAACGTGTCGGGGTGCACCGGATGATCGCCGCGTCGATCGTGGTGTTCGGCGGGCTGGCCGGTATCACCGGGGTGTTCATCGCGCTGACACCGTCGTTCGTGCGCGAGGTCCAGGTGCTCGGACCCACCGTCGTGGAAGCGTTCGAGACGCTCCTTGCCTACCTGGAAGAGAACTTCGGGTGGGACCGCGACGAGGTCATGGTCACCGCGGAGGAATGGCTGGACACCCTTCTCGAGCAGTCCGGCGAGATCGCCGCACAGGTCATGTCGGGCGCCGCGGTCGCCATCCAGGTGATCACGGCGATCGTGCTCGCGATCGTCCTGCTGTTCTTCTTCGTCAAGGACGGCCAGCAGATCGTCGACTGGATCATCGCCCGCTCACCGCGCCACTACGAGGACACGCTGCGGGCCGTGGGTCGCCGATCCTGGGTCGCGCTCGGAGGTTTCGTCCGCGGCACGGCGCTGGTCGCCTTGATCGACGCGGTCGGTATCGGTGTCGGGCTCGCGATCGTCGGTGTGCCACTGGTGCTGCCGATCGCGGTGCTGGTGTTCCTCGGCGGGTTCGTGCCGGTGATCGGCGCGTTCGTAACCGGGTTGATCGCCGTGCTGGTCGCGTTGGCCACCGGCGGGTTCCAGCAGGCCCTGATCGTGTTCCTGATCGTGCTGGCCGTTCAGCAGATCGAATCGAACGTGCTCCAGCCCGTCATCATGCGACGCACGGTGCGCCTGCATCCGGTCGTGATCCTGGCTGCGCTGACCGCCGGCGCCGCACTGACGGGCATCGTCGGCGTGTTCCTGGCGGTGCCAATCACCGCCGTGCTCGCGGCGGCGACAAACGAGCTGCGGTTGCGTCACGAGGCAGGCACAACCCGTCAGGAGATGCTGGTGGTGCCGGAATCCGCCGTCGAGGACGAGCCCGACGGGGGCTGAAACTGGCTCGCGCAACACAGCCCGGCATCTGCCTCCGCCGGCATGTTGCGACCGCTGACCCGCATCACCCCTGGCGTGGCACACCCCAGCCAGGAGCATGGCGCGCCCAGGGCACGAGCGCTTCGAGCTGCGCGGCCACCCTCAACAGCAGGTCGTCACGACCCGGTGCGGCGACGAGCTGGACGGACAGGGGCCGGCCCTCGTCGTGCCACATCGGCACCACCGCAGCGGGGGCGTCCGCGAGGTTCCACGGCGCCAGGAACGGATATGTGGACAGGTTCACCGCGACGTTGGACACCCACGGCTTGGTGTGCCATGTCGTCGCCGACGGCTGGGTGCGTGCGAACGCCGGAGTGATCAGCACGTCGTGGTCTTCGAGGAACGGACCGACCCGCTCACGCCAGCGCGCGACGTCGTCGTCACGCACCGGTCGGACCCGACGCAGCTGTTCCCCGCGCGCGATGTGTCCACGTGTGCGCGGCTGCAACCGGTCCCGGTCGAATCCGAGCCGCTCCACCTCGTGCAGGGCCCCTTGCGTCCAGCGGGCGAGCGCCGCCTGGACGGTGGCCTGCTCGTAGGGCGGGTCTGCACGTTCGACGATGTGTCCGGCGTGGTTGAGCAGACGACCTGCTTCGATCGCGGCTTCACGCCAGGGTGAGGTGATCGCAACACCCGGCGCGGGAGGCTTGAACGACACGGCCACCCGCAGCCGACCTTCGACCGGTGTGACGTGACGGAACGTGTCGGTGCCTGCCATAACGTCGAGCATCAGGGCCGCGTCGGCGATGCTCGTGGCGATCGGGCCGATCCGGGCCATGCCGAACAGCCGGGGCTCACCGCCGATCGCCTCCGGCAACAGGTCGGCACCCGGCTTGAACCCGAACACGCCGCATGCCGCAGCCGGGATGCGAACCGACCCAAGGCCGTCGGTCGCCAAGGCGAGCGGCACGACGCCGGCGCCGACGGCCGCACCCGATCCACCGGAGGACCCACCCGCCGATCGGGTCGGATCCCAGGGGCTCACCGCGACCCCGGACGGGTCGTCGGAGGTTCCCCACAGTCCGAGCTCCGAGCAACGGGTCTTGCCGATGACGACCGCACCCGCGTCGCGCAACCGTGTGATCACCGGATCGTCGGCCGTCGCTGGCGTCGTCGAGGTCGCCTCGGATCCGTAGCGCGTCTGCTCACCGGCGACGTCGAGGGCGTCCTTGACGGCGACCGGCACTCCCGCAAGCGGCAGCTCCGACCGGTTGGCCGCCGCGTCGACCTTCTCGGCGTCCTCCAGTGCTTGGCGTCGTCGGACGCTCACGAACGCACCGAGCCGATGTTCGACATCGGCGAGATGATCGAGGTGCGCGCGCATGACGTCGACGGCCTGCGTCCGGCCGGCACGTACCTGCTCGGCGATATCGGTGGCGGTGCGGCCCACCAACTCCATCGCAGACTCTCCTGAAGGTCGACGAGGTCGCATCCCGCCAGGCCACCGTCCGGGTCGCTCACCGAGGCCGACCCGGCGGCCGCAACCCGGACCGTACCCGCGCGACGATTTCCCGCCCGCAGATCCCTCGTCCATCTGGCACCCTGGTAGCCCTGGCGGGGTCTGCCTATCCCGCCGCACTGAGCCGGCGCGCCCGGACCGCGGCGACCATCGTCGTGCGGCCCACCTGCGCGACCGGTGCGCGCGACGCACTCCCGCATCGTGGCAGGCGACCGATGACCGACGAATTCGAGGACCCGCCCGTGGCCCAGCCTGAACGTCGTGATGCCCGCGACAGCCGCACCGACCGACCAGATCGCTCCGAGGTGCACCTGCGTGTGCTCGTTGCCGACGATGCCGAATGGGTCGTTGCCACCGACGAGGCCGCCGCCACCGCGCTTGCGCCACGCCAGGACTGGGAAGTCGAGAAACTTGCCGCCGAGCTCGATGAAGGCGTGTGGGCGTCCGACGACCGATGGGGCTGGGGGATCATCGTGTCCGGAGACCCTGCCGGGTTCGCCCTGGTGACCGCGCTCGAATCCGCTGACGCGCGGGTCGCGCTGCGCATCGCACCCCACGCACGTGGCCGTGGTGTGGGCCGAGAGGTCCTGCGCCAGCTCGCCGACCATCACTTCAGCGCGCACCCGCGACTGAACCGGCTTACCGGTCGGGCACACGAACACAACATCCCGATGCAGCGGGTGTTCAACGCGGCCGGATTCCGCATGGAGGCCCGCTACCGGGACTCGTTCGTCCAGGCGGACGGGAAGTACGCATCGGAATGGGGTTACGCGCTGACGCGGGCCGACTGGGAGGCCAACAGCCACCGGACCGCAGCGCGCGGAGCCGACCTGCACGGATTGACCTTCGAGCTCGACGAGACGGTCGAAGGCGCCGAAGGTCGTGGCCTGCAGGTGCGTTTCCTCCAAGAGGGCCGGCGGGTGATCGCCCGCTACGAAGCGGACCGTCTGGCGGACGGTGAACTCGCGGGGCTGCTCGTCGACGACCTGCTCCAGTATCGATTCGTGCACGTCGAGGAGTCCCGAGGCGACGCGATCCGGTCGACCGGACGCGGGCGATGCCGGGTGCAGCGCCGCGAGGACGGCAGGCTGGAACTCGTCGACCAGTGGTCGGCCGACAGTGGCGCCCATGGGCGCCGGGTGCTCGTCGAACGCACCAGTGGCACGGCCGACGCCGATTGACAATAGCCCCGACACCCGTGGGCGACACCACACCAGCGCCCGCGATCAACCGGCGCCGTTGGCGCGTCTGCCAGCGGCGCGACGACCTCGACCTTCAGCGCGGCTCGGGCAGCTGGTCCACGGCGACCTGCAGTGCGCTGGCAGTGGCGTACACGACACCCTCCGAATCCACCAGGGCGCTGCGGGCCGACAGCTTTCGGCCCTCGGCCCGATCCAGGCGTGCGACGAGCCTCAAGACCTCTTCGACGGGCGCAGGCCGAACGAACCTGATCCGCAGGCCACCCAGCACGGCGGCAGCCCTGCCCTGGGCCCGCACCGTGGCCATGCACACCCAGGTGGTCGGGCAATCGAGCACGGCGGCGGCCACGACGTCGTCGAGGGACCCAGCCGCGGAGGCCAGCGCCTCGTCGGCCAGCCACGCGGTGACGGCGATCTCATCACCGGCCAGGCCCGGATAGATGTGCTGCGCCATCGGGTGCGTATTCCCGGCACCGCACACCCAGCAGTCCGGGAACTCGGCCAACGGCTGAGTCGGGGGCGGTGCGGTGCGGGACAGCTCTGCGAGGTCGTGGACGTGCGCGGCCACGTCGTGTCCAGCGAGCTCCACCGATCCGGAGACCAGGAGCTTGTCGGCGGTGGCAAGCTCCACCTCGAAGGTGGCTACCGCTGCGCTGCGACGCACCCGCGTCGTCAGGCTGCTTCCCAGCGGCGTGGGGGCGTGCAATCTCGCGTCCACCGCTGTCGCCGGTGCGCCATGCGGGTCGGCCGCACGAGCGATGCCGATCAGGACGCCGGCACAAAGGCCACCCTGGAGGTAGCCCCGCGGTCCGTCGAGACCCGCAGGCAACCGCATGCGGCGCACAAGCCATCCGTCGGCCACCGTCGCGTCACCGTCGAGGGTGATGCCCAGCCCGGCCGGCCCGATCGGTGATTCGGTCACCACCGCCTCCTGGCTCGGTCTGGCACATCCCGCTTCGGACCCGACGTCGCCCGCAGCGACGATGTCCGGTTCGTGTGCGCGGTCACGCTAGCCAAACGCAGGCGGAGGCGACCGCCGCAGGCGTGGCCCGCAGCTCGGGTGGTGGGTGCTCGCCCCGAGTGGTCCGGCGACCTAGTGTCCCACGTATCGCCGATCCGGGGAGCCGACGCGTTGCGGTGCCCACACTGCGGTGCGGATGACGACCGCGTCATCGATTCGCGTCCGTCCGCGTCCGGTGACGCCATCCGGCGCCGACGCACGTGCAAGCAGTGCCGCGGCCGCTATACGACCTTCGAACGCATCGAGCTCCCTGACCTGCAGATCCGGAAACGCTCGGGACAGCTGGTGCCGTTCTCGCGGGAGAAGGTGCTCGACGGCATGGCGCGGGCGGCCAAGGGACGTGTCGACCACGCCCGTCTGGAACGTGCTGCGGAAGCCATCGAGGTGGAGCTGCGGGCCCGAAACGAGCCCACGATCGACTCCGAGCAGGTCGGGTTGCAGGTGTTGGCCCAGCTACGTGCGCTCGACGAGGTCGCCTACGTCCGATTCGCCTCGGTCTACAAGAACTTCCAGGGACCCGAAGATTTCGAACTCGAACTGTCGTCGCTCCGCAAGGATGCGCCACCGAAGACGAGCTGACCTGGCCGGAGACGACGACCGTCACCACGAACGACGAACGCCGCCCGGCGGCACGGGGCCAGCCGGGCGGCGTGTCACCGGAGGGGCGGGGCGGACGCCTACCTCCGGGCCGGACGTGACGGGGGGACACATCCGGTGCTTGGACGCTGTGAGGTCATCCGGCGGCAACCGTGTCATGCGCGGGCAGAAGCACGATCGTCCACGTGTCGACCTCGAGGCTGCGCACACCGTTGATCTGCTGGATCGCATCGAGCTGCCGGGCGGGGTCGACGCCGGCCGGTGCGGTTTCGACGGCGACCTCCCAGAGCGAACGGCCGGGCTCGACCATCACGTGACCGTCGACCCGTTCGGCGACCGGTTCGGCGGCGACGCTGCCGAGCAGCACGATCGCCACGGTGGCAGCCAGGGCGGCAATGAGCGCCACCGCAGCCAACCGCCGCAGCGATGCGGTCGTGGGCGCAGTCCTCGGTCGGACCGAGGTGACGTCACGCAACCAGGTGACCTGGCCAGACGGTGCCGCGACGGACCGGCTGTCGAGTGCCACGGTATTCACGGAAACCTCGCATGCTCTGGGCGGGCCAGTTCGGGGGCCTGCCGGTCATCGGGAACTTCGTCGGTGAAACTACGGTCGGGGTGTGACATTCCGGTGAGCCCCTCTTGCCGGCCCCACAGATGCGGAACGAACACCTGTTCCCCCAGTGAAGCGAACGGATGTTCGGACGTCAAGCAGAAAAACGAACGGGTGTTCGCATCAACGGTCCCGTCCTGCTACCGTCGCCGATCGAACGGGAGTTCGGCTGCGCCCGCGGCAACGCACCCGCACACGGCTGCCAGAGCACACGCATCAGCGCACACCCGTCAGGACACGTGCACCTGGGCACAGCGGATGGTGATCGAGGAGGAAGCCATGGCCAACGACATCGACCGGGACGTCTCCGCCGTGGACGACGCCGATCGACTCGCCGAGCTTGCGGGCGACCTGACGGCGCGTCAGCGGACCATCCTCGCGATGATCCATGCGCACGTGACCGAGCACGGCTACCCGCCGTCGGTGCGTGAGATCGGTGATGCCGTCGGGCTGCGCTCACCGTCTTCGGTGCACGCACAGCTGGAGAGCCTGGAGGCGAAGGGCTACCTGCGCCGCGACCCGACCAAGCCTCGGGCATTGGAGCTCGGTCGTGACCCGGAAACCACGCTCGGCATGCGGCCGTCACCTGCGCGCAATGTGCCACTCGTCGGCGAGATCGCGGCAGGTGGGCCGATCCTGGCCGAGGAACGCGTCGAGTCGGTCTACGCGCTGCCCCGCGACCTGGTGGGTGACGGTCAGCTGTTCCTCCTGCGAGTGCGGGGCGAATCCATGATCGAGGCGGGAGTGTTCGACGGCGACCTCGTGGCAATCCGCGAGCAAGCCGTCGTCGAACAGGGCGAGATGTGCGCGGCCCTCATCGACGACGAAGCCACCGTCAAGTTCTTCCGTCGGACCCGTGACGGCGAGTTGTTCCTGGATCCGGCCAACCCTGCCTACGAACCCATCCCCCTGTCCGCTGATCAGGACGTACGAATCCTCGGCAAGGTCGTCACCGTGCTCCGGGACCTACGCTGAACGCCCTCGTGACGGAGCTCGGTCGTGAAACTGGAACGCGCGCTTGCTCTGCTCGCCTTCGGGCTCGGTGCCGCGCTCGTGCTCACGCTCGGCGTGACCCGCGCCGCACCAGACACACCGGGGGCCGACCGCGATGCGGCGTCCACGATGATCTCGCTTGTCAACGCTGAACGCGATGCGCACGGACTGCCCCCGCTCCAACCTGCCGAGGATGTCGCCGCGGTCGCCGAACACTGGTCTCAGCAGATGGCCGACGACGGCCATCTGCGGCACAACCCGGATTACGGTGACCAGATCTGCTGCTGGATGCGCCTGACCGAGAATGTCGCGTTCAGCGACCCGCACCGCCTATGGCGTCCGGGCGATCCAGTCGAACGCATCACCGCCGAGCTTCACGAAGCACTGCTCGGATCACCGACCCACCGGGTCAACATCCTCGACGACGAGGTCGACGAGATCGGGATCGGCGTTCACGTCCACGACGACGGCAGCGTGTGGATCACCCAGAACTTCCGCCAGCACGCTCAGCGGTGAGTTCCCAGTCTTCAGGCTCGGCGGCGAACGGATCCTCGTCGAGGTAGGCCCGCATCGCCAGAGCAGCCGCCTCGTCCACGTCGGCCACCAGCCGGGTACCGCTCGCCGTGTGTTCCTCGAGTCGCACCTCGCCCTCACGATAGGCGAGCGCGACGAGGTCCTGCCGTCCGTAGGGGATGTGGCCGCTGACCCGCACCCGGCGCA
>JBJHDB010000018.1:7832-16446 GCA_050486325.1 Nitriliruptoraceae bacterium
GCCTTGTTGAGCACGATCTGTTCGGGCACCTCGCGGGCCCCGACCTCGGCGAGTACGTCGTGCACGGCGAGTATCTGGGCTTCAGCCTCCGGATGTGACGCATCGACCACGTGGATCAGCAGGTCGGCCATCGCCGTCTCTTCCAACGTCGAGGTGAAGGCTTCGACGAGCCCGTGCGGCAGTTTGGCGACGAACCCGACCGTGTCGGCCACCACGACGTTCCTGCCGTCGGTCAGTGGAAGCCGACGGACGGCCGGATCGAGGGTGGCGAACAGCTTGTCCGCCACCAGCACATCGGCGCCGGTGAGACGGTTCAGCAGCGACGACTTGCCAGCGTTCGTGTAGCCGACCAGCGCGACCGTCTGAACCTGCCGCCGGTCGCGCTCTGCGCCCTTGGTACGGCGGATGCGCCCGAAATCGGCCAACTGTTGGCGCAGCTTGGTGATGCGGCGCATGATGCGCCGCCGGTCGACCTCCAGCTGCGTCTCGCCTGGTCCACGCCCACCGATGCCCATCCCGCCTGCAGCACGACCACCTGCCTGGCGTGACAACGCCGATCCCCAGCCGCGCAGGCGCGGGAGGAGATAGGTCAGCTGAGCAAGCTCGACCTGGGCCTTGCCTTCCCGCGAGGTGGCGTGCTGCGCGAAGATGTCGAGGATCACGATCGTGCGATCCAGGACCTTGCGCTCGAGCAATTCCTCGAGGTTGCGCTGCTGAGCGGGACTCAAGTCGTCGTCGAACACGACCGCATCGGCGCCGGCGGCGCGGGTGAGGTCACGCAGCTCGTCGAGCTTGCCTCGGCCGAGATAGGTCGCGGGATCCGGATGATCGCGACGCTGGTGGACTCGTTCGACCACCTCCGCGCCGGCGGTCTCCAACAGGCCGGTGAGTTCGTCGAGTGACGCCTCCACGTCCGCACTGGTTGCCCCGGGCAACTGAACGCCGACGACCACCGCCCGTTCCACCGGGCGGATGATGTCGACACCTTCGCGTGGGGCGTGATCGGCAATGACCTCACGCTCGCGCCTGCGGCGTTCGGCACGTCCTGGCGAAGCGGTCACAGCCCGTCCTCAATCACCTCGGTGCCGGTGACGGTGGCCAACCAGGCCGGATCGAGATGTCCGTGCGCCACCTCGACAGCCGGTCCGGTGAGGATGGCCGGACCCCCGGCAGCGCGATGGACGGTCAACCGGCCACCAGGCAGATCCACGTCAACCTCGACATCGAGCATGCCCAGGCGCTGCAACGCGACGACCGCAGCGCAGGCGCCGGTGCCACACGCCGCAGTCTCCCCGACACCGCGTTCCCAGACACGGAGGCGGACATGGCGCTCATCGACCGGTTCGACGAAACCGACGTTGACCCGCTGGGGGAATCGTTCGTGCACCTCCAGCTGTGATCCGAGCTCGTGGACCGGAGCGGAGGAAACGTCGTCGGTCACGATCACCGCATGTGGGTTCCCCATGGACACCACCGACAGCTCCAGCGTTCGGGAATCGACGTCCACGTCGTGCACCAGCACGTTCGGGTCATCGGCGACGAACGGGACTTCGTCGGTGGCCACGACGGGTTGGCCCATGTCGACCGTCGCCATGGCCACCTTGCCGTCGGCGTCTCGCTGCACCGTGACGGACTTCACTCCCGCCCGCGTGGCGACACGGATGCCACCGTCCGCATCGACCGCGACGAGTCCGTGGTCGATCACGTGCTTGGCGACGACCCGCACACCGTTGCCGCACATCTCCACGATGCCGCCGTCGGCGTTGCGGTAGTCCATGAACACCGAGGCACCCCGCTGGCCCGCCCCGATCCGGATGACGCCGTCCGCGCCGATGCCGTGTCGCCGGTCGGCGAGGGCCCGCACCAGCGGTGCGGAAAGGTGCAGTTCGTCGCCGAGATCCGCCACGACCACGAAATCATTGCCCGCGCCGTGTGCCTTGGTGAACTTCATTACCACAGCGTACGCACCCGCGTGCCCACGGTCGCCGCGGTTGTACACGGACGGGTCAAGCCAGCAGCGACGACGGGCGTGCTCGCGGTCGTTGCCCTGCATCTGGTTGGCTGCGCGTCCCGTGCACCTCGGCATGCCGACCACGCCGCACGGTCCGTGACCCGCATCGCGAGAATCTGGAGCGCCGGATGCTGCTCGTCAGACGAAGCGCGGCCACGCTGGGCGTCTGCCTCGTCCTGGCGATACTGGCGGGCACGGCATACGGCCTGCTGGCCACCCGGCGTTCACTGCCGGTGACCGACGGTGTCGTCGAGGTCGACGGCGTCATCGGCGAGGCCCGAATCCGACGTGACGCGCACGCCGCCGCCTACGTCGACGCCGAGCATGCCCACGACCTGTGGTTCGCCCAGGGATATGTCCACGCACAGGACCGCTTCTGGCAGATGGACATCCGTCGCCGCCATGCCGCAGGCCGGCTCGCGGAATGGTTCGGGGCACCGTTCGTCGACGCTGACGTGCTGGCTCGCACACTGGGATGGCGCCGTATGGCCGACGAGGACTTCGAACTGCTCGACGAACCGGCCCGGGCGATGCTCACCTCCTACGCCGACGGGGTGAACGCCTGGCTCGATGGGCGTGGCCCGAGCCGTCGGTCGCTCGAGCACGCGCTGCTGCCGCTGGACGGCCCTTGGCGTCACCAACCGGAAGCCTGGACACCACAGGACTCCCTCGCCGTGATCCGGGCCCACGCCTGGGAGCTGTCGGGCTTCGAAGACACCCTGGTTCGGGCGCGTCTGAGTGCCACCGACCTGGGACCCGACCGTAACTGGCGCAGCCTCTACCCCCCCGTCCCGGCGGCACATCCGCCCGTGATCGTCGACGGCGGCACACCAACCGACGACGGGTGGTCGCCAGCGGCCACCCATGGGCGCGACGAGTACCCGCTGGACCCGGACATCGCCATCGGCGACGCGGACCTGCCGGGTGACGACCCGGACGACACCGCGAACGACGCCGCCGACGAAGCTGACGGCGACACCGGCGACGAGGCTGACGACGCCGCCGACGAAGCTGACGGCGACACCGATGACCCTGACGGTGAGGCGGCCGGCAGTGAGGCGGCCGACGCCGCCTCGGCTTTGGCTCAGGCCCACGATCGCGTGGTTGGCGCAACCGTCCTTGCAGGGCGTGGAGCGGCACTCGGCTCCCACGCCTGGGTCGTGGACGCCGACCACGCCGCCTCAGGCGCACCGATGCTCGTCAACGACATCCACCTGGCACCGTCGCTTCCATCCGCATGGCACCAGGTCGGCCTGCGCTGCTCGCCTTCGACGGATGCCTGCCCTTACGCCGTGACCGGGATGTCCCTTCCCGGGGTTCCAGGAGTCTGGATCGGTCGCACCGACACCGCTGCATGGGGCATGGTCAACCTGCACGCACCGACGGTTGACGTCGTCATCGAACGGGTGGTCGGCGACCAGCACCAGCTGGACGGGCAGTGGCTGCCAATGGAGCTGCGTGACGAGACGATCGTGGTCGCCGGCGGTGATGACATCACCTGGTCGGTTCGTTCAACCGGCAACGGCCCGGTCCTGTCTGACGTCACCGAACCGGCGGCCGAACTCGCTGCGGGTCGCCTCGGCGACCGGTCGGGACGCCAGGCCCAGGGCCATCGGCACGCGGTCTCGGTGCGATGGACCGGCCATGCTTCCGTTCGCACCGCCGAAGCACTGGAGCAGCTCGCTCGGCTCGACGGATGGGACGGATTTCGCCATGCCGCGGACCGCCTCGACCTGCCAGCTGCGCACATGGTGTACGCCGGGGTCGATGGCGACATCGGCTACATCACCTCCGGGCGGTTGCCGGTTCGCCGTGACGGTGACGGTTGGCTTGCCGTGACTGGATGGACCAGCGACGAAGCCTGGGTGGGAGAACTTCCCGCAGATCAGCGCCCGTGGGTGTACCAGCCACCCTCCGGGGTGCTCATCGCCGCGAACCAACCGATCCTGCCTCCCCGGGACCGTCCAGAGCTGGATCGCCAGCCCGACATCGGCTTTCGCGCCGCACGGATCGACTCGCTGCTCGACACGGACGATCCGGTGAATGGCGTGGTTGCGGAGTCCATTCAGCACGACGTCGTCGACACCACTGCCCCACCGATCGTGGAGCTGCTGGTTTCAGCCGACGTTGACGAAACGGAAGCGGCCAGGGTGCAGGCGGTGCTGGCTGACTGGGATCTGCGCCAGTCACCCGACTCGCCCGGTGCGGCGGCCTACAACGTCGCGTGGCGCATCCTGCTCGAACGAACGTTCCACGATGAGCTTCCCTCCTGGGCGCATCCGGACGGCTCCGGGCGTTGGGCGGTCGTGGTCGCCGACCTGGCCCGCGACCCTCAATCGCCGTGGTGGGACGACCTGACCTCGCTCGAGACCCACACTCGTGACGATGTCGTGGCCGCAACGCTCGTCGAGGCACACCGAGAGCTGGCGAGCACATTCGGGCCGGACACGGCGTCATGGCACTGGGGTGGACTGCAACACCTTCGGCTGGAGGATCGTCTGCGCCTGCAGGGACGCTCCGGACCTTTCGACCGCCTGTTCGATCGTGGCTCGATCGCACCCGGGGGCTCGACCGACACGGTCTGGACCAACGCCTGGGATGCCGGGTCCGGATACGAGGTCACCAACTCCCCGGTGGCTCGCATCATCATCGATCTCGGTGACGTCGACGGCAGCCGATGGGCGCAGCTGACCGGCCAATGGGGCCATCCCTTCGCTTCGCACTACACCGGACAGCTCGACCGATGGCGTGACGGCGGGACATCGTCGATGCCGTTCTCACCTGAAGGCATCGACGCAAGGACGGTGGCGACGATGCACTTGCGCGAACCGGTCGAGGAGCCGGATGCCGACTGAGCGGGACCGTGCCGGAGCGGTCACCGCCATCCGTCGATGATCGAAGGTGGCCGACAGCGGGGATCGGCACGGAACCAACTCCGTTGGCGACGGGCGTAGCGCCAGGTTCGTCGAGCGATCGCGCCGGCCAGCTCATCTGTTGCGAGTTCGCCGTCGAGTACCGCGAAGGCTTCGGCATATCCGATGGCCTGCTCCGCCGTCCGCGACAGCGGACCCGCTGATCGCAGCTGTTCGGCCTCGGACAACAGCCCAGTGTCGACCATTGCCTCGCTGCGCGTGGCGATGGTTGAGCGCAGCACGCTGTCCGGCGGATCGAGCAATGCAACCTCGAGGTCACCGATCACACTGTCGTAGTGCTGCCAGGCGCGTCGGTACGACGAGAAGCTCTCACCGGTCAGCTCGATCACCTCCAGCGCGCGCACAGTGCGGCGCAGGTTCGCCGGGTCTATGCGCTCCGCAGCTTCGGGATCGATGCGCGCCAGGGCCGCGTGAGCTTCGACCGGATCACTCGACCATCGATGTTCGAGGCGGGTCCGCACCGCCGGATCTGTCGGGGGAAACCGCAGATCGTCGACCACGGCCCGCCAGTACAGGCCGGAGCCCCCGACCAGCAGTGGGGTCACCCCGTCGCGACGCAGCTCGGCGATGACCGCGCGGGCACGTGCCTGGAACTGCGCGACCGTGAGCTCATCTGACGGGTCACACACGTCGATCATGTGGTGGCGGACAGCCTCGCGGTCGGATGGCGGAGGCTTGGCCGTCCCGAGATCCATGCCGCGATACACCGTGAACGCGTCGACGGCCACGATCTCGGTCGGTCGACCCGAACAGGTACGGGCACGTGCCACCTCGAGCGCAACCCCTGACTTGCCCGACGCCGTCGGTCCCACGACCGCCAGCACGGTAGGCGTGTTCACGTGGCGGCCACGAGCTGGCCGACCCCTCGCGGGGCGCGGTACGACGATGATGCGATCCGTTGGCCGGTTGCGGCGGAAAGCATGGCGAGTACCCAGAGAGGTGCCCAGCCTCGCGCCTGGAAACGCTCGGCAGCTTCCGGGCCGAGCCCGGCGACCCCGTCGGCATCGCCAGCGCCGATCGCCGCGAGCATCCGGGCGTCGAACTGTTCGGCTCCCTCGACGCGGTAGCCGGGGCTGTTCGCGCCGAGCGTCGCCGCCAGGTCTCCCTGGAAGCACACGCCGACGTGTTGACCGACGACGACCTCGGCGAGCGTGTTTGCCACGCGAGCTGCGACGGTGCCGGTCATGGTGAGCGTGACAACGATCGTCGGGGCGGTGACACCTGCAGCGGCCAGCTGCAGCGCCAGGACGGACGGTTCGGGCTCGAGCTCGGGGGCGCGGACCAGCACCAACCCAGCCTGTTTCGCGAACCGATCGGCCAGCGCCGACGCCGGACGAATGCTCATGGAGATATCGGGATAGCCATACGCCGCGAGCCCAGCCCGATCGGCGCATACCACGGCGTCGTCATCACCACAGGTGACGAGCACCACTGCCGAACAGGAGCTCAAGCGACCTACCGACGCACGAATCGACGTCTTGAGCGTGGACACGTCCTGGCTGATGTCCGACGGAGGCGCCGCGGTGACGCGATCCAACAGCATGGCGGCAGCTGGAACGGCTATCAACGGCGCGAGGGGATCGTCGGATGCCATACCGGAGCGTGGTCAGCCGGCAGAGCTGGCGACCACCGGAAGCCGCCGACCAGCGTCGATCTGGCCGGTGGGCCCGGTGCCGAGGGTTCCCCCCACCAGTGGGACGGCGTGCTCTCCACGCCGCAGCGCGTCGCCGGCACGGGTCGGGCGGACCTGGGCAGCGGGCCCGGCCAGCGCATAGTTGGTGGCGGCTTCCACGACGCGGGTGGTGACCAAATCACCCGTCACGTACCGGGTGTCGTCGGCAGGAAGGTGCACCAGGTGGTTGCCAGGCGTGCGTCCCGACATCCGGGACGTGTCCGACTTCGACGGACCTTCGATCAGCAACTCGACCTCGCGGCCCACCAGCCGCTGGTGGGCAGCGCGTGAATGCGCACGAACCATCGTCTCGAGCCGGTGGTAGCGCTCGGCGACGACCTCCGGATCGACGAACGCGTCGGACATCTCCGCCGCAGGGGTCCCGGGCCGAGGCGAGTACTGGAACGTATAGGCCTGGTCGAAGCGGACCTGCGCGACAAGATCGAGCGTTTCGGCGAAGTCTTCGTCGGTCTCGCCAGGGAAACCGACGATGATGTCGGTGGTCAATGCCGGGTCGTCCAGAAGCGCGCGTGTCCGCTCCACGAGCTCGATGAATCTGGTGCGGCGGTAGGAACGGCGCATCGCCCGCAGGATGCGATCGGACCCTGACTGCAATGGCAGGTGCAGGTGGGGGCAGACCGATTCGGTGTCGGCCATCGCTTCGAGCACGTCTTCGGTGAAGTCGCGCGGATGAGGCGAGGTGAACCGGATGCGTTCCAGCCCATCGATACCGCCGAGTTCACGCAGCAGTGTCGCGAAGGTGCTGTGGCCGTACAGATCACGGCCGTAGGAATTCACATTCTGGCCGAGGAGGGTCACCTCGACCACATCGGTGGCGACGAGCCCGACGACTTCATCGACGATGTCGGCGATGGCCCGTGATCGTTCGGGGCCTCGAAGCTGCGGCACGATGCAGAAGGTGCAGGCGTTCGAGCATCCCACCGAGATCGACACCCAGGCGTGGTGACGCACCTCACGTTTGGCGGGCAGCGCCGACGGGAACGTCTCGAGCTGTTCGACGAGTTCGACGACGGGCAGCTGGGCCGAGTCCGCACGCGCGAGCAATGCCGGCAGGTTCACCAGGTTGTGGGTGCCGAACACGACATCCACCCATGGTGCTCGTTCAGCCACCACGGCGCCGTCCTTCTGCGCCAAGCAGCCACCAACGACGATGGTGAGGTCGTCACCTGCCTCGCGTCGCCGGTCCTTCAGGGACTTGAGATGGCCCAACGTGCCGTACAGACGGTTGTCGGCGTTCTCCCGCACCGCACAGGTGTTGAGCAGGACCAGGTCGGCTTCCGCGTCGTCCTGCGCCACCCGATAACCCATCGCCTCCAGCAGGCCGGCGGCACGCGACGAGTCGTGCGCGTTCATCTGGCACCCGAAGGTGCGAATGGCGTAGGTCCGGGCCATGACCGCTCAGGCGCCTGCGGTGGTGGTGAACCGGCGGCGGCTTTCGTGATGCTCGCCAGCGTCCGCATCGGTGTAGGTGCCCCTGCCGACGGCCAGGAGAGCTACGACGACGATGCCGATAGCCGCTGCGCTGGTGCTTCCCGACGGTGTGAGCGCGAAGGTCGCGACCAATGCGGCGAGTACCGCATAGCCCAGGCGGGCACGAAGCCGTGAGTGGCCTGCGAACAGCGCCGCGGCGACGACGAGCCCCGGTACCCCGACGACGATCCAGGTCTGGAGCAGATTCACACGACCCTCCGCACGACACGATCTTCCGCGCGAGTTCCCGCGGAGAGACGAGGCTACCGGCCGACGACCTGGCCGGAGGTCGATCAGTGCTCGGCCGACCGTTGCTCCTCGCGGCTGGCGAACACCGCCTCCCGCGCCACTTTCCGTGCGATCCCGTCGGTGTGACCACGACGCCGAACATGTCCGACGACACGCCGATACGCCGTCTCCACGTCCAGGCCGCGCAGCTCATCGGCGCGGCGGCGTGCGACATCAAATGCTGCAGCCTCGGGATCCTCGGCCGCAGCACCAGCCAGC
>JBJHDB010000019.1:0-16407 GCA_050486325.1 Nitriliruptoraceae bacterium
CGTGTCGAACGCCGCCGCGGTGTGCGCGAGCTGTTCGGCGAACGCCACCTCGCCAGCCGAGCCTGTGCTGTGGTCCTGTATCGCCGAGGAGACATCGACGATCAAGGTGCGGTCACGGATGTTGGTTGCCAAAACCTCGACGCCGTCGGGCACGGCCGTCGACAGTGCGTCGTCGTAGGGCTCACCGGCGAACAGCACCGTCATCGCCGCCTGTGCGATCGCGTCAGCGGGGCCGTCGAGACGATGCGATTCAGGCTCGACCCAGATCCCCGAGTCGTTCGACCGGACGAAGAACACACGGACCTCCGGGCCCGTATCGGACGCATCGTCGTCCGCAGGAGGGTCGTCGGGCCCCTCATCCACCGGAGGTGGCTCGGCGTCGGGTTCCACCTCCTCGACAGGAACCGGGTCGGAACCCTCCTCGACGGGGTCGGCGCCCGGCGTGCACGCCACGGCGAGAAGGCCGAAGAGGACGACGATGCCGATCACGCGCACCCACGACCGCATGGTGGTTCCTTTCGTTCCCGCCGGAAGCGGCGGACCATGACCTGTCGGACGTCGATGCAACCATGTCGGTTGCACATCCGCGGCTGTCCGTACAGCCACCTGTCTGCGCGGGCCCGTTCCCGCTGTCACGGCAGGAACGTGACGGCACGGTCCGCGTGACGGTTCCGTCCACGTCGGTGCGCACGATTTCGACGTTGCTCAGCTGAAGTTGCGCGACGACGTCCGGGTGTGGATGGCCGTGCGGGTTGTCCACACCCACACCGATCAGCCCGAGACAGGCCGAGACAGCGGAGAGAAAGGCCGCCTCCGAAGTGTTGCCCCCGTGATGTGGGACGGTCATCGCCTCGGCGGCCAGTGGCACGCCTGACGCCATCAAGTCGCGCTGCCCGGCACGTTCGACGTCGCCTGTGGCGAGCACCCGGCGACCATCGGGTGCAGTGATGCGCACCACGAGCGAGCTGTCGTTGAGTTCGCTGCGTTCGAATCGGAAGGGTCGCCCCGGCGGCGGGTGCAGCACCTCGACGACGAGGTCGCCCACGACGGTGGCCTCACCCCGTTGCGGCGCTCGCACCGGCACCACCCGCGCGTGGGCTTCGGCCAGCATCTGTTCGACCGCATCCAGTTCGTGGGGCAGTGGCCGGTGCCACACGGTTGCGACCCGCACGCGTCGGAGCACCTCGGCGACCCCGCCGACATGATCGAGATGTGGGTGGGTGACAACCACGAGATCGAGGTGCCGCCGGCCGTTCGCACGGAGCCACCGCGCGGCGGTTTCGTCACCTCCGGCATCGACGAGGATCCGTGCCCCGGGCGACTCGATCAGGAACGCGTCACCCTGGCCGACGTCGATCGCCGTGATGCGGAACTCCCGAGCGGGCAACGACCCCACCGCAGCCGGCATGACCGCCACGACCACGGCGACCGCAGCGATCGTGGCCGCGACCCGGCCGCTGCGACGGCCTGCATCGCACACGACCCACACCGCCGCTGCGACCGCGGCGACGACGGTCGCCGGACGCGTGGTTACAACCAGCCCCGGAAGGTCGGCGAATCCATGCGCGACGGCGAGCACACCGCGTGCCGGCCATGCCGCCACCCAGAACAGCCACCCACCGAGCGCCGGTGAGGCCAGCCCGACCAGGGCCGCGACGAACGACAACGAGGCGGCCAGGATCGCAAGCGGCACGGCTACCACGTTGGCGGGAATCGACGCCAGCGCGACTTCATCGAAGATCCACAGAACCAGCACAAGTACCGCGACCTGTGCCCCGACAGCCACGGCGACCACAGGCGCGACACGACCCGGCAGCCAGTGCAACCGTCGGCGTACCCGTGGTGCAACGACCAGCACACCGGCGGTGGCCACCGCCGACAGCTGCAGTCCGACAGAGGTGGCGGCCATCGGATCGGCAGCGACCAGCAGCAGCACGGCGACCGCGAGGGCGTGGCGGGCATCCCGGACGTTGCCGCGCGTCGCCACGACCAGCAGGATCAACGCCATCGTCGTGGCCCGCAGCACGCTCGGTTCCATCCGGGTGACGAACGCGAACCACAACAGCGTCACTGCGACCAGGCCACGGCGTAGCGGGGTGTGCAGGCGCAGCGCAAGGCCGAGGGCGAACACGCCACCGGCGACAACTCCCACGTGCATGCCCGACACGGCGGTCAAGTGCGTCAGGCTGGTCGCGCGCATCGCCTTCAGGTCGTCGTCCGGCAGAAGACGCACGTCTCCGGTCACGAGCCCGACGAGCAGGCCCCGCACCGCACCGCCGGTCCTGTCACCTGCGACGTGACGGACCCGATCTCGCACGTGCTCGCTGGCCGCGGCGAACCGGCCGGGACCGCCGTGCGGGCGCCACTGATGCATGTCGACGACCACCCCGGCGCCCTGGCGTGCGAGGAACCGTCCGTAGCCGCCATCGGGAAGGGGACGGGCCGACACCGTCGCCTGCCAGCGCGCGCCCAGCACCGGCGGGTCGTCGACGACGGTGACCGCCGTCTCGCCGCTGGTTGCCGACCCGATCGTGTCGATGCGGAGCACGACCAGCCACCCGTCGGCGATCGGCCGTGGTTCACGAACCACGGTGGCGGTCGCCTCCCGCTGTCCACCGTGCGCTGCCAGCTCGTGCAGCATGCCCGTACGCGCATCGACGACCCGCACCCCCGCACCAACCGCAGTCACGAGCCCGATGACGACGAGCATTGTCGCACCCGCACGGACCGACGGATCACCAACGGGCCACACCAGCCGTGCGGCGACCACAGCCGCCACGATCGCGACCGCAAGCCAGACCGTCCCCAAGGGCATGTCGAGAGCATTCCGGGCGATGAACTCACCCAGGTACGCACCCGCGACCGCTGCGCACGACCACGGTCCGGCCGCACCGACCACCCCCGCTGCCGAACCAGCAGGCGGATCGCCGTCGATCTGCGGATCGGACGACGGGCCGGACAAGCGACGGTGGACCGCCGTCACCCGACACGTATCCGATCGGCGAGGTTCTGAAAGGTCGCTTCGCCGATTCCCGAAACGGCACGCAGGTCGCCGGGCACGCCGAACGGCCCATGTTCCTCACGGTAGGTGACGATGGCGCGTGCACGCGCCGGGCCGATGCCGGGAAGCGATTCGAGTTCGGCTGCGGACGCGCGGTTGATATCGACCCGTCCGTCACCTGCCGGTCCTGCGGCGCCACCGGCTCCGTGGGCGGCAGGCTCCTCCCCGACCCGGGGCACGTGGACCTGTTCGGCGTCGTTGAGCAGCCGGGCGAGATTGAGCAGGTCGAGATCAGCGTCGTCGGTCGCCCCACCCGCCGCGATCACCGCGTCGGCGACACGACTGCCCGTTGGCAGCGTGACCACACCGGCACGATGCACCCCTCCCGACACGTGAATGATCACCTGGCCCACACCGTCGGGTCCAGTCATTGCGTGACCGGCACTGCCGTTGCCGGCACCATGAGGCGTGTCGGCCTCCCACCCGGTCGACCCGCCGGGCGACCCGTCGACGTCCACGTCAGGGGGCTGCAGGTCGTGGGGATGCACTGCGGCGCCGATGCCGGCCGCGGGGGGAAGCTCCGTCGGACGCTGCGAGGTCGACCAGAACACGACCACCGTGGCAATCACCGCACCGGCGAGCACGACGCTGGCTCCGACGACCTCGAACGGCCGTGCGGTCATCCAGTCGCGAAGCTGATCGCGCACGCCCCCGGCGCCGTCGGGCAGGTCGACGTCGTCCAGCGTGCGCCGATCGTTGGAGGCTTCCATGGCGGCATCATGACAGTCGACGCGGGCGCCGAGGTGACCACCGGCACGAGGCTGTGGACAGACTCAGAACACCCGGGTGCCGGCGGTTCGATCGCCGGCCAAAGCCGTGGCCGTAACCGGGGGTGTCACGAATCAGTGGGGGCGATGGCGACACCGACCGCGCCTGGGCCGACATGGGTACCCACGATCGGCCCGATCCTGGCGCGCCAGGAGCTGGCCACCGGGACTGCCGCCCGTACGGCCGCAGCCAGCTCGTCGGCCCGCGCATGGTCGGTGGCGTGTGCCACGGCCAAGTCGACCGCCTCGCCGCCCGCCGCAGCGACGACCCTGGCGACCACTGCATCCCGGGCACGCGACCAGGTGCGGACGCGCTCACACACCTCGACCCGGCCGTCGGCGAGCTCGAGGACCGGTTTGATGCGCAACGCCGAACCCACGGCGGCCTGACGACCGGTCAGGCGCCCGCCCCGCCGCAGGTACTCGAGCGTGTCGACCACGA
This sequence comes from Nitriliruptoraceae bacterium, assembly GCA_050486325.1. Lineage (GTDB taxonomy): Bacteria > Actinomycetota > Nitriliruptoria > Nitriliruptorales > Nitriliruptoraceae > JBJHDB01. The sequence continues at coordinate 4,271 of JBJHDB010000019.1, forward strand.
GCAGACCAACCCCGTCCTGGCGAACCGCTTCGGCAGCGGCGAGCGCTGCCTCGACTTCGCCACCCGCCCGGATCGTGCGAACCGCCGCCAGCACCGCGAGCCCAAGCGCAGCGCCAACCAGCCGCGAGTCGACGACGTGCACCGGAACCTCGGCCGCACGCGCGGCTGTCCGCGCAGCTTCGACGGTCCCCGACAGCTCTCCCGAACAATGCAGGGACACGACCGCGTCGAATCCGGACGCAGCGCACCGGGCATACACCTCATCGAAGGCGGCCGGTGGAGGCTGCGCGGTCCGGGGTAGCTCAGCGACGTCGCTCAGCCGGGCGTAGAACGCGTCCGTGGACAGTCCGTCACCGGCGATGAACACATCGTCACCGAACGCCACCGTCAACGGCACGACCTCGAGGCCGGCGGTGGTGGCCTCGTCACCGGGCAGGTCAGCGGTGCCATCGGTGACCACCGCGACCCCAGCCATGGTTCAGGGTCCGGTGACGACGAAGTTGACGAGCTTGTCGGGCACGTGCACGACTTTGGCGATCTCACCGTCGAGGTAGGCGGCCACGCCATCGTCGGCACGGGCGAGCTCGACGACCTGCTCTTGGGCCGCTCCGGTCGCCGCGGTCAGCCGACCACGCACCTTGCCGTTTACCTGGACGACGATCTCCACGGTGTCGTCGACGAGCAGCGACGTGTCGGCCACCGGCCACTGCTGGTCATGGACGGAGCCTTCCCCGCCGAGCCGGGTCCACAGCTCCTCGGTGAGGAACGGGCAGATCGGTGCTAGCAGAACCAGCAGGGTCTCGAGCGCATCGTGCACCTGCCTGCCGCCGTCACCGTGACGCGTCGCGTCAAGGATCGCGTTCGTCAACGTCATCAACTTGGCGATGGCGGTGTTGTACTTGCGGGCGTCGAACTCCTCGCTGACCCCGACGATCGCTTCGGCCACCGCTCGGCGCAAGTCGGCCGCAACCGGCTCGTCGAGTGTGGCCGTGTCCGGTCGGGCGAGCTCGAGCATGGTCAGCCGCCAGATGCGTGACAGCCACTTGTGCATCCCGGCCGGCGACACGTCCGCCCAATCGATGTCGTCCTCTGGAGGGGAGGCGAACAGCATCGTCCCACGCAACGTGTCGGCGCCGAAGGTGTCATAGACCTCGCCGGGGATGACCAGGTTCCCCTTCGACTTCGACATCGCCGCGCCACCGAGGATGACCTGACCCTGGTTCAGCAAACGCTGGAACGGCTCGTCCGCGCTGAGGTGACCACGGTCACGCATAGCCTTGACCACGAACCGGCTGTAAAGCAGGTGCAGCACGGCGTGCTCGACACCGCCGGTGTACTGGTCGACCGGCAGCCACGCGCTGGCCACCTCGGGCGGCCACGCGGCCTGGTCGTCACCGGGCGACAAATAGCGCAGGAAGTACCACGACGAGTCGACGAACGTGTCCATGGTGTCCACGTCCCGAACCGCGTCGGCGTGGCCACAATCGGGGCAGGCCACGTCGTGCTTCCACGTGGGATGCTGGTCAAGGGGAGAACCCTGCACCTGAAAGTCGAGGTCGTCGGGCAGCAGCACCGGCAGCTCGTCGGCCGGAACCGGCACCTCGCCGCAATCGGGGCAGTGCACGATCGGGATCGGCGCCCCCCAGGACCGCTGCCGTGAGATCAGCCAGTCGCGCAGGCGGTAGTTGACCGCGGCCTCGGCCAGTCCCTTCTGGGCCAGGTCGGCCGTGATGCGCTGCTTGGTTTCACGCCAGTCCAGCCCGTCGTAGTCGCCAGAGTTGACGGTGACCCCTTCGGCCGCATACGCCTCGGTCATGGTCGAACCGTCGAGAGGGGCGCCGTCGGCCGGCTGGACCACGACCCGGACCTCCAGGTCGTGCTGACGGGCGAAGTCGAAGTCACGTTGGTCGTGGGCCGGCACGGCCATGATCGCGCCGGTCCCGTAGTCCATCAGCACGTAGTCGGCGACGAACGCCGGAATCGTCTCACCAGTCACCGGGTTGACCATGTCGAAGTCGAGCCGCAGCCCCCGCTTTGCACGGCGGTCACCGTCGAGTGTGGAGAGGCGTTCGATCTCGGACTTGTGTGCCACCTCGTCGACGAAGGCGCGGTACTCCGCGTCGTCGCCCATGCGCTCGGCGACGAGCGGATGCTCCGGGGCGAACACGAAGTAGGTTGCGCCGTACAGCGTGTCGGGACGGGTCGTGTAGACCACGACGTCGTCGTCACCATCGGCGGTCCGGAACGTGACCTGGGCCCCCTCCGAACGACCGATCCAGGCGCGCTGGGCATTCTTGACCCGCTCGGGCCAGTCGATGGCGTCCAGGCCCTCGAGCAGTTCGTCCGCATAGTCGGTGATCCGGAAGAACCACTGCGTCCGTGGGACACGTTCGACCACCGCACCGGAACGCTCACCGCGACCGTCGATGACCTGCTCGTTGGCCAGCACGGTCTGATCGACCGGGTCCCAATTGACCAGCGCTTCGCCCCGGTAGGCCAGCCCCGCGTGGAACAGCTCGAGGAACAGCCACTGCGTCCACCGGTAGTACTCCGGATCACAGGTGCGCAGCTCCGTCGACCAGTCGAACGAATAGCCCAGCCGAACCATCGTCGAGGAACCTTCGGCGATGTTCGCATAGGTCCACTGCTTTGGGTCCGCACCACGGTTGCGCGCGGCGTTCTCCGCAGGCAGACCGAACGCGTCCCACCCGATCGGGTTGAGCACCCGCGTGCCGGTCATGCGCAGATGGCGTACCAGCGCGTCGTGGATAGTGAAGATCTCCACGTGACCCATGTGGAGGTCCCCCGACGGGTAGGGGAACATGGTCAACGCGTAGTAGGTGTCGTCCCGATCACGCTCAGGCCCCGGCGGCGGGTCGAGGGTGTAGCTGCCGTCGTCACGCCAACGTGCGGCGATCGGCGGTTCGATAGCCAGCGGGTCGTAGCGTTCGAGGTCGTCGACCGTCGGCTCCGCGGGAGCGGGTGATTCGGCCACGGACAACATCCTTTTCGGCGCGCGCCGGAGTGCGTCCATCAGGTCGGACGCCTGATCTCAGCCACCGGAGCCTAGCCGTGCGATGTGGACCACCCGGCACGATCGCAGGCCCCTAGCGCCGGTAACGCCCCACGTCCTGTCGGCGTTCAACCCGTCGTCACGGTCCGGCAGCGCAGATTGGCAGCGCACCCCCACGGCATGGAGGGGTCGTGGGTTCAAATCCCATCCGGCAGATCCGACCAGCCTGGACCGACAGGGTCGACAAGGCCACACGGTGCCTTTCGACTGCGGCTCGGAACCTGAACATGCTCTCATGTGACGCTTAAGCCCGTCTTACTTCCACCCGACACCATGATATGGGCAACGAAACCCCCGTCGCCGACCTGAAGGTTCCACGATGACCGACTTCTCTCGATGGCAGATCGTCACCGCGTCTACCGCCACCGCGGTACTGGCCAGCGGAGCGATCGGATTCGCCGCCACCTCCAATGGCAACAGCGAGATAGAAACCGAAGCGATCAACCTGGCATCCGAGGCGAGCATCGAACGGCTCATATCCAGTCCGAGTATCGAATCGATGATGAGCCACGCTTCGTTCGGTTCGCTGCAGTCGACCGTCACGCACACGAGCCTCGACTCGATGGACGGCGCGGCATCGATGGCGTTGTTCTCCCAGGGTTCGCCGGACAGCCCATCCTCGTTCAGCAGCCCATCGTCACCCAGCAGCCCATCGTCACCCAGCAGCCCATCGTCACCCAGCAGCCCGTCATCACCCAGCAGCCCGTCGTCGGTATCTTCCCCTTCGTCTGCGGACAGCTGATCATTATTCGCCGGGCGACGTATCGGCGTCAACTAGCCGTCAGCAAGGGCGGCCAGCAGGGAGGTCTCAATGCAGGTCACCCGCTGGACCGTTGTCGCCGTGACGGCGACAACCGCAGTACTTGCCGGTGGATCGATCGGCGTAGCCAACATTCTGACGGGGCCTGATGGAACGACTGAACCAATTCGATTGGAGTCGATCCAGGTCACCGATGGCGTGATGCGGCCCACCGAGAGTGGGTTGTACACACCGATCCAGTCGGCCAATTCGGACACGTCGATCGCAACCGCCGAATCCGCCGCTGGTCCGGTCGCCAAGATCACGCCTGCAAGCATCGTCTCACCCGACAGCCCGGTGGCGGTGCAGGATCGTGACGCGTCCGTCACGGAGTCCGCAAGCTCCACAACCCCGCGCCCATCCCCGGATTCCCCGTCGTCGCCCGACAGCCCGTCGTCGGTCAGCTCCCCATAGTCGATCGACAGCTGAGCCGAGCAACATCGAAGAGCCCCGGCCGATCGCTAACGTTCGGGATCCCACCACCGGAGACACACAGACAACTCAGTCGTCGGGGCGCGTTCGCGGACGGGGTCACCTCCCGAGATGCTGCAAGGCCCGTTCGATTCGATCGCGCGTATTCTGGGGCCATCCGGGTTCCTGCGCCCGGTGAGGGCCGGTGGCGAGTCCGAGCCATGCCCCCGCAGTCGCCACGGCCAGGTCTGCGGATCCCACCAGGTCGAGATACGCCCCTCGAAGCTGTTGTGCGAAGTAATCACAACGGTCGGCAGCCTCGGGCCAGAGGACGCCGACGACCTCGACGTGCGCGATGAGGTTGCCCACATCCTGCACGAGCAGTCCGATTCCGGTCCCGTCGACGTCGAGAACTCCGGTGATGTCACCATCCTGAACCAGCAGTTGACCGTCATGGAAGTCGCCGTGGACCCCGACGAGAGGTCCGTCGAGCTGCGCGACGTGCGCAGCGATCCGCTTGACGTCGGAAGCCATCTCGGGGGCGATGCCGGCAAGCAGGGACACGTGGCGGGCCGGGTCGGCAAACTCGCGCGGATCGCGCCGGGTACGGAGTCCGCGCGTAGCGAACCGTCGCGAAACTCCGACCACGGCGCCGACTTCCGGAAGTTCGTGTCCGTCGACCAGTACTTCGCGCAACGTGCGGCCCTCAAGGGCTTCGAGGGCGAGGATTCCCTGGTCCGGGGCTACCCCGATGACCCGGGGCACCGGCGCATGGTCGCACAGCGCTCGATGGATCTCGGCCAACTCATCGGCGCGGTTTCCGGCCAAAACCTTCAAGTAGAGCACGCGCCCAACCGCATCCCGCGTGTGGATCGTCACTTCGACGACCGCACGCCGCGACGGACGGTAGGCACGAGTGTGAAGTGAGACGTCGCCCTCGGGCACGTCGAGGTGGTCCAGAAGTTCACGTACACGGCCCGGATCTGTCGCCGAAGGCAGCCCATGCAGGTATGGGTCATGCGGAAATCGCCAGACGGCTACGCGGTCGCCGTCCCTTTCTAGCTGCAGGACACCGTCTGGCAGCGGCCTGCGGTCGGCGTGGGCAACGAGCAGGACGTGTTGATCCTGACCATCGATTCGTAGAACCGTTTCGTAGACGTGTGACACCGAGCGTCCGGCGCGGTGGTGAACGCTGCGCAGGTGCACCTGTCTGAGTTCCGCTCCGGCGTGCGTGGCGACCGCAGCGAGCAACTCATGCGCACTTTCACCCTCGAGGTGACGAGCACCGTCAGGATCCGCCATCAGACCGTCCCGCCGGCACGCGACCGTTCGCTCCATACCCGCTCGGCCTTCGCCGCCCCTGCTGGATCGAGTGACGCTGTGAGGTCGGCATCCGCTTCCCGTGGCGACCATGGCAGCACCAGATCGATTCGGCTGCCGTCGGCACCCGAACGGAGGAGCACCTCGCCACCGTGTGCATCGATGATGGCCCGCACCACGGCGAGGCCAAGGCCCGTGGAGCCGGGTGCAGTCCCCGCCCGAACGAAGGGTTCGAACACCACCCCCCGGATCTCCTCTGGGATGCCAGTGCCTTCGTCGCTGACGCTTATGACGCATGACGTCGCTGTAACCATCGCCTCGACGCGGATCGCGGTCCCGTCGGGCGTATGGAGGTGGGCGTTCATGACGAGGTTCAGCACGGCCTGCGCCAACCTATCGGCGTCGCATCCGATCTGAACCGGAGGTGGGGGAAGTATCCTCACGTTGGACCGTGCGGCGGTTCCAGCGACCCGCAATTGGAGGTCTTCGAACCAGGCCACCAGGTCGACTTGGCTGGGGCGAACCAAGTCATCCTGATCGGCGTGCGCGATAGCCATCAGGTCTTCCACCAACCGGCCCATTCGATCCAGTTCATCGTGCAGGACCCACACCATGTCATCGAAGCCGGTGTCACCTCGAACGCTCGTCTCGAGCGTCTCCAAGTGGCCGCGAACGATCGTGATGGGCGTTCGCAGCTCGTGGCCGACGGACGCCATGAACTCGCGTTGCTTGACCGAAGCCGCCTCCAGTCGATCGAGCATGGTGTTGAACTCTCGGGCCAGAACCCCGACTTCATCGTCTACCTCGGACTCCGCCACCCGTGTGCCCAATGCTTGAAGCTCGGTGCTTCGCGCAGCCGCCGCGAGCTCGCCGAGAGGCGCCAGCGAACGCCACAGCGACAGCCCGAGTAGCGACCCACCGACGAGAAGGGCAGTACCGGAGGCAGCTGCCACGAGTGTCGCCGCTTCCACCGCCTCGGCACGGACCGGAGCCATGGGCGCCATGACCTGCAGGGTCGCCACCTGCTCACCTTCGACCAGGATCGGCACCGACAAGATTCGGATGTCCCCGACGGAGGTCTGGACCGTCTCGACGGAGTTGAGCTCACCGGCCGGCAGCGACTGCCCGTCAACACCGTGGAACAACGGTTCCAGATCCGGGGGCCCGTTGGAAGCAGCCAGCCGCCGCCCGTCCTCGAAGTCGATGATCGTCCAGTAGGACTCGGTGCTGGGGTTGAGTTGCAGATAGCGACGTGCGGCAACGTGGACGCTGTCCTCAATCGGTCGTCGGGGGGCGTCTTCCTGCGCCTCGACCAACAACTCGTGCATCGACCGCTCGAACCGCGCTCGCTCCCGGTCGAGGACCACGTCGGTGTCGCGCCGTCCGTCCTGGACCAGCAGTTCGAATGCGAGGGCGGAAGCCACGGCCATACTGATCGCGAACACGGCGATGACGGTCGCCAGAACCCGGAGTCGCAAACTGGCCGTCGTCCGCATCAGACGGATCCACCGCCGCCTCATGCGCGAAGCCGGTAGCCAGCTCCCCGGACAGTCTCGATCAGATCCTTCCGTAGCTTGCGACGCAGGTAACCCACGTACACTTCCACCACGTTGGATCCGGGATCGAAGTCGTAACCCCATACTCGATCCAGCAGCTGGACCTGTGAGAGCACCTGATTCGGATGGCGCATGAACGTCTCCAGCAGGGCGAATTCACGTGCGGTGAGCGCCACCACCTCGTCGTTCACCCGAGCTGTGCGGGAGCGCAAGTCGAGTTGGACGCCACCAACCTCCAACTGTGACCATTGACGCTGATCGGGAGTCCGCAGTCGCGCTCGAACTCGCGCAACGAGTTCGGCGAAGCTGAACGGTTTGGTGACGTAGTCATCCGCCCCGCTGTTGAGGTTGCGGACCCGCTCGTCCACCGTGTCCTTCGCAGTGAGCACGATCACCGGAACGTCGGGCCGCACTGCGCGAAGCCGCTCCAGGACCTGTTCGCCGGAAATCCCAGGAAGCATGAGGTCCAACAGGACCAGGTCCACGTCCTCAGAGATCGCCATTTGATACCCGGCCTCGCCATCGCGCGCGACCTCGACTCCGAATCCTTCGGACCGCAGGCCACGTTCGATGAAGGCCGCAATGCGGGCCTCGTCCTCGACGATCAGCACCTTCATGGGTCGGAGTGTGCCGCAAGGTCCGGTCTGCGCACACTCCCCCGAGAAGATTCTCACCTCCAGTGCGCTTGGACGGGACAGACTACGGATCCGCACCACACAGAGGACTCTGATGGCTGATCGCACAACGGACGCGGACGCGCGTGTACGTCGTGTGGCAGAGCTGCTCAAACACGGGCCACATCTTGCTGACCTGCATCGCGCGGCGGCAGCAACCATCGGCGCCGCGTGTCTCGACGCTCGACCGCATCGATTCCACCATCGGCCTGGCCGCAGCGTCACCCGAGTGGATCGAGCGGTCGTATCCCGCGGTGGCCGGTCCAACGAGACCCTGCTCGTTGCGCACGTCCACCTGCGCGGTGAACCAGAGGCCGCTGAGCACGTTGACATCGACGGTACGCCCATCGCCGTATGGGCCTTCCCAAGGGATCCCTATCTTGTTGAGCTTCCGTCCGCGACCGACACCGAATGGGTGGCCCAACTACTCGAAAGCAAGGGACTGCGTACGGCTGGGCTGTACCTGAAGCGTCGTGCCTACCGCCCAACCCGTGCAGCGGTCATCGAAGCTCGCGTCGCCGGTTCCGGACAGGACATGGACACGGCCATCGCCTACCTGAAGGTACTTCGGCCGAACAGAGTGGAACGCATCGCGAAGGTCCATGCCGAACTGGGGCGGTCATTGCCCGTTCCGCAGGTCCTCGGGCACCAGCCCGGGCTGCTGATACTGGAGGTGGCCCGAGGTGTCCCGCTTCGACGCGCGCTTCGTCGAGGCCGGCAACTGCCGGAGACGGGGTCGCTCGTCGACCTGTCGGTACGCCTCGCAACAACTGACGCTGACGCGGGCGGGTCGCGCGACCACAATGCGGGCCTCGTGGCCTCGGCTTCACGCCTGGCGGCATACCTGCCTGGCACGAGCCCGAAGATCGATGCCGTTGTCGCCGCATCCCGATCTGTGGAGGGCCGTTGCGTGACCGTCCACGGTGACTTCCATGGCGGTCAGATCCTGGTGTCCAAGGGCCGGGTGACGGGGTTGATCGATCTCGATGGCGTCGGTCGTGGCCGCATGGTCCATGACGCTGCGAACCTGATTGCCTACCTCGAGGTCCAGGGAACAGATCGCCCCAAGGCCGCACCACGCTCCCTGCGGTACGCCGCCGAGGTCGCTATGGCCTACAGCAGCGTTCTTGATCCTGGGTCGCTCGCTCGAGCGACCGCTGCACGGTGGCTTGCACTGGCGGTGGTCGCACTGAGAGCAGGCGACGAAGCCGAAAGCAGACGTCGTGTCGATCGGGCCTTCGAGCACGTCGGAAACGCGACCTGACGGTGCGCGGTTTCCGTCGCGATTGGCGGCGCGACGGCCAACGACGCGAGGTGGGCCTTCCGGCACGTTCGCCGGCCCCAGGCCACCGGTGTACGCTCCGCGCCCCGTCGGCGTACATGCCGTCGTCACGGGCCGGTAGCGCAGTCTGGCAGCGCACCTCCATGGCATGGAGGGGGTCGTGGGTTCAAATCCCATCCGGTCCACCCGAGTGCAACACCGCGAAACCCCCGTCAGATACGTCTGTCGGGGGTTTCGCGTATTCCGGGCTTGGCGTGGTTCGGGGGCCGCGTGCGCACCTTGGGCGCAGATTGGGCGCGAGATCGCACCCACTGGGACCCAAGGGCACCCAAGCATGGCGTGGATGGTCGAGCGGCAGGTCAAGGCCGGCACCTCCTACACCGTCCGGTGGCGCGAGAACGGCAAGCAGCACCGGCGGACCTTCTCGCGCAAGCGTGAAGCCGAGGCTTGGCAGCGCAAGGCGGAGGAGATCGAGGAGGCGCAACGGCTCGGTCGGCCCGTGTCGTTGTCGACCGATGCGTTGCGCCGCACGCTCGACCAAGAGTGGCCCCGGTTCGTCGCACGTCGTAACAGCGAAGCCAGCGCATCGACGGTGGACAAGCACGAGTGGGTCTACCGCGCCTGGATCAAACAGACGCTCGGCCACCGCAAGATCGGGACCATCGCCCCCGAAGACCTGCGTGCGCTTCTGGATAGCGCCAAGAACGCGGGCAAGGGAGTCGACACTCGCATCGCGATTTACCAGACCGTGAACATGCTGCTCGACAACGCGCTCGGCAAGGACGGCCACCGCTGCCGCACCGAGGTCACCGTCGGCACTCCAAGCCGACATCGCGACATCAACCTGCTCGTTGACGACGAGCTGGACAGGCTCGTGGCCGCCACACCACGCGAGCACCGCTTGCTGGTGGATTTCCTCGCCACGATGGGACCACGCCCCCACGAGGCACTGAACCTGCGGCCCCGCGACCTCGATGACGGCTACGTCGAACTCAACTCGAAGAAGAAGCACGCGCGCGGTCAGACCGGGCGGCGGCGCCTGCCTCTGCCCGCATCGCTCAGCGCAGACCTCGACACGCATGTGGCCGGCATGGGGCCTGACGAGCTGGTGTTCGGTGTGACTGATCTGCGCAACTGGCGGCGGCGCGTGTTCGCACCAGCCGTTACCAAGGCCCGGTTGCGCGACACGATTGTGCCCTACGACCTGCGGCACACGTGTGCCAGCAAACTGATCCGGCTGGGCAAACCGCCACCGTTCGTTGCGGCCTGGCTCGGCCACTCGGTGCGCATGACTCTGGAAATCTACGCGCATCTGTTCACCGGCGATTTGGAAGACATCGCAGCCGTGCTGGACCGGCCTCGGCCGCGGCGCGCGATGCCCGATCAGCGGTACACCTCGCCGAGACAGAAGGGAGCCGGGCCCGCACCCAGCATCTAGAGACTCAGCGATGCGCGAACGCCCCTCGCGCGTTCCGCTCGATGTAGCGGGCAAGCTGTGCCTCGGAGACACGGATGGAACGGCCCGTCGGGCCAACCCTGGTGGACTCGATCTCGTTCGACCACACCAGCTCGTACACCGTCTTGGGATCGAGCACGAGCCGCTGGGCGACCTGTCGGACGGTCAACAGCGTCGTTGCCTGCTCCGTCATGTCGATCTCCTTCCTCACGCATGTCGGCGATGTGCAACGTCCTCGGTAAGGAACCGAGCGAAGTCGGCGTCACGATCGACGATGAGCTGCTCGTCGGTCTCAGGAGGGGGTGCTTCGCCTGGCCAGGTGGTTTGGCGGGTGGGTCGGTCGCGATCGAGGCGGGTGCCACTGGTTGCTACCCATTCGCGGAGGCGTTCACGCGTGTCAGCGAAATCTCTGTGCCAGCCGAGCGGGGCGGAGCCGTGCTGTTCTAGGTCGTAGGCGCCGAGCCAGTGCAGGTGGAGGGCGGAGAGTTCCCAGACGAGTTCGGGGTGGCGGTGCCAGTAGGGCGGAATGATCGCGGCTGGCAATCCGTAGGTGTGGCGTAGCCAGTTGACCCAGGCGTCGAGCTCGCGCCATGCGTTCGCGGCTTGATCGGCGGTGAGCATGTTCCAGTTGATCGGCCGTGGCGGGTCAGGCAGAGGCGGCCCGCTCTCGTCGAGGTCGGGGCCGAGGTCGTAGATCGGACGGGGCTCATCGGTCTCGGCAGCGAGCCGAGACCGATCCCGGCCGAGGTGGTCTCTGTTGGTGTCCACGGTGGGCGCGTCCCGAGGCGGCGGTCAGAGCGACATGGCCGCGTCGTCGCGGGTGGACGGCTCGCGCTGGGCCGGCAGATCGGCGCTTGGGGTCTTGTCGTCGACGGTGCGGCGCGTGCGGTCCACGGTGTAGGTGGTGCGGGCGGTGTCGTGACCAATCCGCTTGGCGAGAAACTCCTGGCCTTCCCGCATCTGCCCGTCGACGTCGTAGTGGAAGGTGCGCAGCCGCCCTTCGGCGATGAACTTGTCGCCCTTGGTGAACTGCTCGTAAGCCCGCTCGGCGGACCGCTTGTAGACCACGAGGTCGTGGAAGGTGGTGTCGAGCTTGGTGAAGCTGCCGTCGGCGTTGCGCTGATAGTGCTCCTGGCCGACCTTGGCGTAGAAGCGCGCATCACCCGTAGAGGTGAACGTCAGCTGCGGGTCGGAGGCGATGAAGCCGGACAGGGACTGTTGCAAGGCGATGCCCATCGTGTGTTCCTTCCCTTGGGGCGACCCGTGCGGGTGCTTGTCGAGAAGGTGTGCGCCGCCGCCCTGCGCTAGCGAGCCGTGGCACGCAGAAGTGCTTCGACCTCGTGACGTTGCGTTTGGAGCGTGGTGCCGTCGGGGCGTTCGGTCCAGGCGCGCAGATCGGTCACGATGGGTGGTGCGGTGCGCAGCAGGATGACGCCGGTGCCGAACGGCAGGGTCCGTAGCGTGTCGGGCGACATGATGGGCACCCGCCGGACGGAGCGCTGGTGGGAGCGTCCGCCGTAGGCGTCGATGGTGGTGGAGTCGGTGGTGTCGTCGCGATCGCCGATC
>JBJHDB010000020.1:0-16394 GCA_050486325.1 Nitriliruptoraceae bacterium
GACCTGCACGGTCAGGTCAGTTCCTTTTCGATGACCGAACGCAGGCGGCGGAACGCGGCGCCCCGGTGGCTGAACGCGTCCTTTTCGGCCGGTGCGAGCTCGCCGTTGGTTCGGCCGTCGGCCACCGCTTCGGCGACGAACAGCGGGTCGTAGCCGAAACCGTTGACCCCGCGTGGTGCGTGAACGATCTGACCGGCCATGTGACCCTCGGCGAGCTCGACCCGGCCGTCGGGAAGTGCCAGCGCAGCGACGCAGACGAACCGGGCCGTGCGACGTCCCGGCGGCACCGTGGCCAGGGCGGCTAGCAGCTTCGTGTTGTTGCGTGCGTCGTCGGCGGGCGTGCCCGCATAGCGCGCCGAGTGCACTCCGGGTGCGCCGTCGAGCGCATCGACCTCGAGCCCGGAGTCGTCGGCTATCGCGGGCAGCCCGGTCGCCTTCAGGCACGCACGCGCCTTGATCGCGGCGTTGTCCGCGAACGTCGCCCCGTCCTCGACCGGCGCGGGTAGGTCGAAGGCATCCATCGACGTCAGCTGAACCGGAAGTCCGGCGAGGATCGCGGCGATCTCGGCGAGCTTGTGTCGATTACCGGTGGCGACCACCACCTGGGTGCCTCCGGCCGGCGAGGCATCCGAAACGGTCATCGGCCGAGAGCCTCCCGCTGCATGTCGCACAACCGGGCGCATCCTGCGGCGGCGAGGTCAAGCAGTTCGTCGAGGGTTGCCCGGGCGAACGGTGCACCTTCCGCGGTGCCCTGCACCTCGACGAACCGGCCGTCGGCGGTCACCACGACATTCATGTCGACGTCGGCGCGCGCATCCTCGGCGTAGTCCAGATCCAGGTGGCATGCGTCGTCGACCACCCCGACCGATACCGCTGCGACCTGGCCGGTCAACGCATCCGAGAAGCCGAGGTTGTCCAGCGCCCTGGCGAGCGCAACCCAGCCTCCGGTGATCGCGGCGGTGCGCGTGCCGCCGTCGGCCTCGATCACGTCACAGTCCACCGTCAGCGTGCAATCGGGCAGGGCATCGAGATCGACGACTGCACGCAACGACCGGCCGACCAGCCGTTCGATCTCCTTGGAGCGCCCACCAGGCCCGTTGCGCTCGCGCCGGGCGCGCGTGTCGGTCGCGCCGGGAAGCATCGCGTACTCGGCGGTCACCCACCCCTTGCCGCCACGAAACGGCGGCGCGCCGTCCTCGAACGACACCGCGCACATCACATGGGTGCCGCCGAACCGGACCAGCGCGGAGCCCGCCGGGTGCCGCTGCACATCGGTTTCCAAGGTGACATCGCGCAGGGCGTTGCGCTGGCGGTCGTCGGAACGGCTCAACACGGGCCTCCTCGTCATGCCATTGGCAGCGCAAGGGTCGGTGATCAGGTCAGGTCGAACGTGGCACCGTCTTCGGCGACCTCGACGGGTCCCGAGAAGGTCGCTGACGCCTCCGCGCGCGACACCGCCGTGTCGAGGCCACCGGCGATGTGGGTCAACACGAGGCGCCCGACGCCGGCCTGCTCGGCGATGCGGCCCGCATCTGCGGCCACCAGGTGGACACCAGACGGGTAATCGTCGGCCGAACCCTGCCAGGTCGCCTCACACAGGAGCAGATCGGCGTCACGGGCACACGCCACCAGCGCCTCTCCCCCGGCAGTGTCACCGGAGTAGGCCAGCACGCGGTCGCCGACCCGGAATCGCATCGATACCGACGGAGGCGGGTGGAGCGCGTCGTGGAAGGCCACCTCCATCGGGCCGATCCGCACCACGTCGCCGCCCGCCACCCGGTGCGGGGCGAACACGTCGGTGAACGCCATCGCCGAATCGCTCGAGAGCAGGCCAGTGAGCGTCTCGACCACCTCGTCAGGGGCGTACAGGTCGACGCGGTCTTCGTCGCCGCGGTCCAGCCGCGGGTCGAACCGAAGCGCGTAGAACATGCCGATCAGATCGGCGCAGTGGTCGATGTGGCGGTGGCTGATGCACACCGCGTCGAGGTCGGCGAACGCCGTCGAGCGCTGCAGATTCGCAGTCGAGCCATTGCCGGCGTCGACGAGCACGCGCGTCGCCCCGGCGCGTAGCAGGTAGCCCGAGCACACCCGGCCCGGCCCGGTGTGCGAACCGGCGCTGCCGAGTACCTCGAGTTCGAACGGTGTCGTCATGCCCACAGGGTCTCCGCCAACGATGCGGCGATGTCGTCGACATCACCGGGCGCGTACGCCCCCGTCGACAGGTACTTCCACCCGCCGTCGGGCGAGAGCACGACGACGTCAGAGCCGACGGGAAGGCGACGACACACCTTGTCGACCACAGCCAGCGCCGCGCCAGTCGACACCCCGGCGAAGATGCCTTCCTCGTGGGCCAGTCGCCGGGTCCACACGAGCGCCTTGCGCGAGTCGACCTTGATCCGGCCGTCGAGCACCCCGACATCGAGCACTTCTGGCACGTAGCCCTCGTCGAGGTTGCGCAGCCCATAGACGAGGTCGCCGTACTCCGGTTCGGCCGCGAAAACCTTGGCCGCCGGGTTCCAGGACTTCAGGCGACGTCCGACCCCGGTGACCGTGCCGCCGGTTCCCAGGCCGGCCACGAACGCCGCCGCGTCAGGGAGGTCGGCGATGATCTCGGTCGCGGTCGTCTCGAAGTGGGCCAGCGGATTGGCGGCGTTGCCGTACTGGAACGGCATGTGGACGGTGTCGTCCGCCTCGGCGAGCTCGCGTGCCAGGCGCACCGAACCGTTGGAGCCCTCGGTGGCGGGCGAGAACACCAGGTCCGCCCCGTACATGGTCAGCAGCTGGCGGCGTTCCACGGAGGTGTTCTCCGGCATGACACAGGTGAGCGGATAGCCGCGGACGCGACAGATCGCCGCCAGCGAGATGCCCGTGTTGCCCGACGTCGGCTCCAGGACGCGCTGGCCGGGTGTCAGCAGCCCGCTGCGCTCGGCTTCGTCGATCAGGTAGCGCGCCACGCGGTCCTTGACCGAACCGGTCGGGTTGTGGCCCTCGAGCTTGAGATGGATCCGGTAGCCATCGGGCGACAGCCGTGGCAGTCCGACGAGCGGGGTGCCACCGATCGCCTCGGTGACATCGGCGAACCGCATCACGACCTCGGGGAACCCGGAACGTCACCGTGCGCACGGCTCGGCCACGTCCTCATGTCGGGGGCACCTGCCGGCGCGCCCGTGCGACGAGCCTAGACAGCTCCGCCGGCAACAGCGGGCATGATCGCGATCTCGTCGTCGTCGCCCACCACCGAGTCGAGCCCGTCCAGATACCGGATGTCCTCGTCGTCGACGTAGACATTCACGTAGCCGCGCAGTTCGTCGCCGTCGAATAGCTGCTCGGCGAGCTCGGGCCGGTCGGCGACGAGTGCCGTGAAGGCCTCACCGACGGTCCGCCCCTCGACGGAGACCACCGCCTGGTTGTCGGTGTGCTTGCGCAGAACGGTCGGAATGCGGACCTGGGGCATGGACTGGACCTCGGGCATCGACGATGTTGCAGCCCGCCCGGAACACGGACTCCGTCGGGGGCGCGGCCTGCCAGGAGGGTACCGGCGTGTCCGGCGCGCCCTCAGCTGGCCGCACCCTCCCGTTCGATCGGAACCTCGCTCACCTCGCCGTCGACGATGTGGAACCCCCGTATGTCGGGCGCATCCGGGTCCTGGAGGGTGACGATCAGGTAGACCGCGTCCGGGTATGCGGCCAACCGGACGTCGGTCTCGGACGGGTAGGCGCGCGTGTGCGTGTGGGAGTGGTAGATCGCGAGCCCCCAGCCGGCGTCCTCGATCTGACGCATCGCGCGCAACAGCTGCCGGGGCTCCATCACGTAGTAGGTCATCGAACGCTCGGCGTTGTCGATCGGGAAGTGTTCGATCCCCCCGTCGTCACGCAGGCCGAGCAGCCCGCAGACCTCGTAGGGGAAGTCCGATCGCGCGTGCTCGACCAGCGTGTCCCAGGTCGCATGGTCGAGGCGCAGCGGCGATCCAGCAGCAAGGGACGTCACGTGTCGAGCTCCTTGAAGTTCGAGGGCGGTGCGATCATCGGATCGTGATCGTCCCCGGGGTCGGGTCGAGCGCCAGCGCGCCGATCCGTGCCGCATCGTGGCCGGACGCACGCAGCTCGGCAACGGCGTCCTCGGCGGACTCGGGCGGCAGAGCGACGAGCAGCCCGCCGGAGGTCTGCGCGTCTGCGAGTACGACCAGAACGTCTTCTTCGACCCCTTCGACGATCAAGGCGTCACGAACGGTGTCGAGGTTGCGCATCGTGCCACCGGGCACCTCGCCTGTTGCAACCAGGCCGGCCACACCAGCAAACATGGGTACCCGATCAGCCTCGACGACGGCGGCGAGCCCGCTGGCGATCGCCAGCTGGCGCAGGTGACCGAGCAGCCCGAAGCCGGTGATGTCGGTCGCCGCATGCGCACCGTGCTTGCGGGCCGTCACAGCGGCAGCGGCGTTGGTCGTCGTCATCGACGTCACCGCGGCCCGGTAGAGCGTTTCGAGCTCCCCTCCGGAGGCGACCGCGGTGGCCGGGCGACGCTTCACCGCGGTGGCGACCAGACCGGTGCCGATCGGTTTGGTCAACACCAGCGCATCACCGGCGAGCCCGCCGGCGTTCGTCGTCAGCTCGTCGAGTGCGACCTCGCCCACCACCGCCTGCCCGTACAGTGGTTCCGGACCGTCGATGGTGTGCCCGCCGGCGACGACCCACCCCGCCTCCTGTGCGGCCTCCTGGCCGCCGGCGAGCACCTCGGAGAGCAGCGAGAGCGGCAGCTGATCGCGTGGCCATGCGGCGAACGCCAGCGCGAACAGCGGGGTCGCACCCATCGCGTATACGTCGCTCGCCGCGTTGACCGCGGCGATCCTGCCCCACAAGCGTGGGTCGTCGACGATCGGGGTGAACACGTCGATCGTCGCCACGAGCGCACGACCATCCGGACGACGCCAAACGAGTGCGTCGTCTGCGGTGTCACGCCCGACGACGAGGTCGGCGTGCCGCGGTGGAGTCAGGGGGCGCAGGACCTGCGCCAGGTCACCAGGACCGAGCTTGCACGCTCAGCCGGCGCCGTGGCTGTAGGCCGTCAGCCTTCCGGTCGAAGGATCCATATCGCCAAGCCTAGGGATCAAGCCCTTGGGCTGAAGACGTGGGTGCCCCCGTGGATGACCACCGGAGTGCCGTTGGGCACCTGATCGAACAGCCAGCGACCGTCGGCACGGGTGACGCGGATGCAACCGTGGCTGGCCGGACCGGGCGGCACCGACGGTGACCCGTGGATCGCGAACCCACCGTAGAAGTACAGCGGGTCGTAGAGCGTCCCGAGCCGGGACACGCGCACACCGCGGATGCGGCGCTGGATCGTGAACTCGCCGACCGGGGTGCGCGACCGGGCCGTTCCGCCACTGATCGACCGGTAGGTCCCGCCGTCACCGGAGCTGACCTTCAGGGTGGCAACCCGGACGTCGTCCTCGACGACGTGCAGCACCTGCGCGTCGAGGTCCACCTCGACGCGGGTGGGCGGTCCGCCACGCAGCGCCGGTTCGGGGACGCCGACCGCCAGCGCCGCACGGGTCTCGGGGCCGACGACCCCGTCGACCGCCAGCCCGGCGGCCTGCTGGAACGCCATCACCGCGGCGACGGTCTGCTGACCCATGCGGCCGTCGACCGGCCCGATGAGAAACCTCTCGTCGCGCAGTCGCTGCTGGACCTCGGCGACGCGCACCACCCCGCCGTCGGCATCATCCGTGTCGCCTGGCTCCAGATCGGCAGACGCGATCAGCGCCGTCGCGTCGACCTGATCGGAGGCATCCACCGCCTCCGGCCGAACGGGCCTGCTCGGGAACTCGGCCGGCCCCGGGCGCGTTGGCCCGCCCTCCACGTCACCGGCCGCTGCCGGACGAGCAGGCTCCTCGACCGCCACGACACGCTCGCCGGTGGCGACCGGGCGGGGACCGGCGACGGTTGCCGCGATCGTCGTGCCGGTGTGGCGCTCGACGGTCGTGATCACGCCGGCGAACGTCTCGGTGACCGTCCTGGCCAACACCTCGACGGCAACCTCGTCCGCGAACCGGTCGGTGAGGTCGCCAGCGAGCCCGGTGTGGACCGCCGCCGCGACGACCCCGGCACACAGGCCCACGGCGATCGTGAGCATCACCCGTCTGCGCCGACGCAGCTGGCGCCGCCCCGCGGTGAACGTCGTCGACCGATCCGGACGCAACTGCGCTCCTGTGTTCCCGATAGCCGACAGTCTGCCCGGTCAGCGCTTGCGTGGCCCAGGGAAGAACGCGTTGGTCCGGCGGACGTACTCGTCGTAGCCAGCACGGCGCGACCCTTCGGCCATGTTTCGGTCGGTCAGCGCCACGCCGGACACCTTGACGATGAGCAACGTCATGAGCACCGATCCGGCGACTGCCCA
The DNA here is from genome assembly GCA_050486325.1 of Nitriliruptoraceae bacterium. Taxonomy (GTDB): domain Bacteria; phylum Actinomycetota; class Nitriliruptoria; order Nitriliruptorales; family Nitriliruptoraceae; genus JBJHDB01. The sequence continues at coordinate 6,397 of JBJHDB010000020.1, forward strand.
CCACCCGCCCGCGGCGACGGCGAACAACCCGTAGGCCCACCAGACGGTCGCATCACCGAAGTAGTTCGGATGCCGTGTCCAGCGCCACAGGCCACGGTCCATGACCTTCCCGGCGTTCGCCGGGTCGGCGAGAAACCGCCTGAGCTGCTGATCGCCGACCGCCTCGAACAGGAACCCGACGACCCACACCGACAACGCGACGCCGTCGAGCCAGCCCAGCGGCCGCTGACCACCCGCTGCGACCGCCACGAGCAGCGGCACGGCGATCACGGCGGCGAGCAGCGCCTGAAGCAGGAACACCGTCGCGAGGCTCCTCGCGGTGAAGGTGCTCGGCCGACGCTGCCGCATCGCGGCGTAGCGCTTGTCCTCACCGTGCCCCCAGTTGCGCCACGTGATGAACAGCGACAGTCGCATCCCCCAGACGGAGACGACGGCCAGGACCAGGGCCGTGCGTGCTGGATGGCCATCGCCCCACGCGGCGAAGGTCCATGCGGCCACGACGAAGCCCAGCCCCCACACACGGTCCACGAGGCTCGCATCGGCCCGCACGGCGCTGGCGACCCACGTCGCCACCATCAGTGCGGCCACCGCAGCGGCGCCAGCTGTCCAGACAGCCCAGAGTTCCACGGCGTACTCCTGAACGATCGGTGGTCAACGGTGCTTCGGCGGGACCGGCCCTTGAGACGGGACGTCCACATGCAAGGTTCGCAGCGGCCAGCCCGGTGTACCGCCGAGAATGCGACCCGTTAGCGTCACGTCTGGCACAGGAGGTCCCATGGCCTACACAAGCCTCGCACAGCTCGAGGACGAGGTGGTGGAATGCCGCGCCTGCCCGCGGCTGGTCACCTGGCGTGAGCAGGTCGCCGCGGAACGACGTGCCTCCTACGCCGATCAGGAGTACTGGGGCCGGCCGGTCCCCGGGTTCGGTGACCCGCACGCACGGGTGCTCGTCGTCGGTCTGGCACCAGCGGCGCACGGTGCCAACCGCACCGGCCGGATGTTCACCGGCGACCGCTCCGGCGACTGGCTGTACGCCGCGCTGTATCGCGCCGGATTCGCCAACCAGGCCTCATCTCGCGCGCGCGACGACGGTCTTGAACTGACCGATGTCTGGATCACCGCACCGGTCAAATGCGCCCCGCCGGATAACCGTCCTTCCGTCACCGAACGTGACCGCTGCGCGCCTTTCATCGCCGCGGAGCTCGCGCTCGTGCCATGGAGCGTCGCGGTCGCCCTCGGCGGCTACGCGTGGGACGCCGTGCTGCGCCACCAGGGCTGGGACGGCACCAAGCCGCGGTTCGGTCACGGCGCCCGTGCACCGCTGCCCGACGGGAGAACCCTCCTCGGCTCGTACCACGTAAGCCAGCAGAACACGTTCACCGGTCGGCTGACCGAGGTGATGCTCGACGAGGTCTTCCACCAGGCCCGGGCCCTGCGCCTGACCGGGGACGAAGGGGCGCGCAAGGCCTGAACACGACGTCACGTACCTTGCCGTCCTCGACCGTCCACCACCTACCAGGAGCCGACCGCGTGCCGCTCGACCCGGACATCAAGTCGCTGGCCACCGGCAGAAACTTCGCCGCCCTGACCACCCTCTTCGACGACGGTTCGCCGCAGACCCAGGTGATGTGGGTCGACGCCGACGACGACCACATCCTCATCAACACCGAGGTGCATCGGGCCAAGTTCCGCAACGTGGCTCGCGACCCGCGGGTCAGCGTCATGATCTGGGACCTCGGCAACCCCTACCGGTTCGCCGAGGTGCGGGGAAGGGTGATCGATGTGATCCACGGGGAGCCGGCCCGGAGGCACATCGACTTGTGCTCGGTGCGCTACCGGGGCGAGGCCTACGACCCCGACCGGATCGAGTCCGAGCGCGCAATCCTCGTGATCGCCCCCGACAGACAGCTCAAGCGCGAGATCTGACCCCGGCACCAGGCAACTACGCTCGTCGCCATCGGCGGAAAGACGGCCTGGGTGGAGCTGGCGGTGACGTCCGGGGTCGCCGCATCTGTGCTGCTCCTCGCCTTGGCCACGATCGCGGGCATGCTCGGCAGCATCGGCGGGTTGGGCGGTGCGATCCTGCTGATCCCGGTGCTCGTCCTGCTGGGATGGTCACCGATCGACGCCGCGCCCCTCGGCATGGCGATGGTCGCCGCGAGCACGTTCGCCGCCGTGCCCCGTCAGGCGCGCAGCCTCCTCACCAATCACCGGCTCGGTGTCGTGCTCGAGACCACCGCAAGTGTCGGTGCCGCACTCGGCGCGGCCGTGTCAGTCCTGATCGCCCCTCGCGTCATGACCTTGCTCCTCGGCGTGTCCGCCATCGCCGCCGCGCTCGTGGGTGGGACCCGGACCGGGCAACGAAACACCGCCGTCGCCGGCGCGAACCTGTTCGCCCTACGGGATCAGCCGGGCCGATTGGCGAGCGCGTACCGCGACGAACACGGCGGTGTCGTGCCGTATCGACCTCGGCGGGTACCCGTATCGCTGGGTTTGATCGGAGCCGGCGGACTTGTCGCCGGCATGACCGGCTCCTCAGGGGGATACATCAAGACCCCGGTGATGAGCGAGGTCATGCGGGTGCCGGTCAAAGTGGCGGCCGCCACCTCGGTGTTCATGGTCGGGGTCACCGCGTCGGTGTCGCTCGCGGTGTATGCGAGTCAGGGCCGGCTGAGCCCGGCGATCGCGCCTGCCGTGGTCGGCGGGCTGATTGGCGGGCGGGCTGGAGCGAGCCTGCAACCAAAGCTGTCCGCACCGGCCGTCCGGCGCATACTCAGCGTCATGCTGATCGTCATCGGCATTCTGCTGGTGGTCCGGTCGTGACCGAGCGAACACCACCGCGGCGGGGCAGCCGACTGGGCGACATGCTCACGGTGCTGGTCGCCGGGCTCGCACTGGTCGTGCTGGCCGGCCCGCCACCACTGGTCGATGTCGCGCAACCGGCCCTGGTGGCCACGTTGATCGCCTGGCCGGTGGGAATGCTGGCCTATCTGGCCGTCCGATGGCTCCGCGCAGGCGACCTTCGATATGCGGCACTGGCCGCCGCCCTGCTGGTGGTGTCGGTCGCCAGCGCCGTCGGTGGCAGCCTGCTCGTCCGCTGACGGCGCCGGGTGTCGCGCAGAGTCCGGCCGCAAGCCGTCACGTGGTACCGAGCGCCCCTTCGAGAACCGGCAGCAGCTCGGTGTGGGTGAAGGTGAACCCGGTCGCGTCGAGTACCTCTGGGACGGCCCGCTGACTCGAGGTGGCCAGCGTCACCCCCATGCGTCCATAGAGGAGCCGAACGCCGAACACGGGAACCGGCAGCACGGTCGGCCGGTGCAGTGCCGTCCCCAGCGCCTGCGTCAACTCGCGGTTGGTGACCGGCTCGGGGCCGACCACGTTGACCGGGCCTTCGACGTCGCGATCGATTAGATGGCGCAGCGCACGCACGTGGTCTCCGAGCGCGATCCAGGGCACGAACTGCCGACCGGATCCGACCCTCCCGCCGATTCCGAGCCGGAACGGGCGTTCAACCTTGGCGATGAGATCACCACCGGCGGCGATCACCACGCCGGTTCGCGGATGCACCACCCGGATGCCACGCACCCGGGCCGGGTCTGCGGCCTTCTCCCAGTCGATGCAGACCGTGGCGAGGAAGTCGTCGCCCGGCGACGACGCTTCGGTAAGGAGCTCGTCACCGCGCGAGCCGTAGTAGCCAACGGCCGAGCCGGACACGAGGACCTCGGGCGGGTCGTCGAGTCGCACCAAGGTGCGTGCGAGCAGTTCGGTTCCCACCGCACGGGAGTCGTGGATGCGACGACGTGTCTCGGTGGTCCACCGTGCCGCACCGATCGGCTCACCGGCGAGGTGGACCATCGCGTCGGTGCCCTCGAGACGTTCGTGATCGATCGTGCGGGCGGCAATGTCCCAGCCCACGTCGTCGCTTCCGGGCCGGGGGGTACGGGTGATCCGCAGGACCTCGTGGCCGTCCCCTTCGAGCGATTCGGCCAGTGCGGATCCGAGCAGACCGGTCGCACCGGTGATCGCAATTCGTGCCATCGTCCAGCTACCTCCCGTGACCACCGGCGGCGGCCAGCCCGACGCACGGCGCGAACGGGCGGGGAACCGACGTCGGCGAGCCTACGCTCCGCCCGCGCGCCGCAGAATCGCCTGCGCGATCACCGCAGCGGCGTCTGGTGCCAGACCCAGGTAAAGGTCGGGTTCGGTCGCTTCCAGCTCGACGATCTGCAACATCCCGTGCGCGTCCTCGAGCAGGTCGACGCGCGCGATGAGCAGGTCGTGACCGGTGACTTCGACCACCCACCGCGCGAGCTCGGCGGCTTCGGTGTCGGTCGGTTCACGAAGGTATTCGCTGCCGTACTGCTGTTGGACGCGAAAATCTCCGCCGACGGGAACCTTGCGCACCGCGTGGGTCACCACCCCGTCGACGACGATCACCGACAGCTCGCCCTGCTGCTCGACACTGGTCAGGTAGGGCTGCACCATCAGATCGGACCGGGCGAGCAGCGCCGCGAACGCCGGCTGCGCCTGCCGCGCAGCACCGACCGGCACACGGAGCACGTCACGGGACCCGGAGCCGACCGCGGGTTTGGCCAGCACCTCACCCCACCCTCGGCTCGCAACCAGGTCGGCGAGTTCCACGGTGTCACCGGCAGCCAGCCATGCGGTCGCAACAACCGGTGCACCCCGTTCCTCGAGCTCGATCAGATAGCCCTTGTGGGTGTTCCACCGCAACACGTCGGGTGGGTTGAGCACCGGACAGGCCTCCGCTGCCGCATGCGCCCACGCGATGAACTCGTCACGGTGGTCGACGTAGTCCCAGGTCGTGCGCACTACCGCAAGGTCGTAGGCGGCCCATTCGACCTGATCACGCCATGCCGGGAGTTCGACCCGGGCCCCGGCGCGGGCCAACGCATCGACCAGCGGCGCGTCGACACCGGCGATGAACTCAGGTGTGACGTCATCGGGAGGTGTCGCTGCGGTGACGAGCGCGACCGAGACCACGACGAGCTCCGGCGCCACGGGGACGACACGGGCCGTGCGCGAACGCGGAGCGTATCGACGCAGCGCGGTGCATCCTCCACGCGGCACCGGCACTGCACTATCGTCTGCGCGGTGCGGGGCGTACGGGACAAATCTGCCGGCGCGCCGCGATGACCGTCGTCCTTCGAGGCCGTTTTGCACGTCATAGATCTGGCTCTGGTGGGCAGCGCGATCGTGACCGCTCCTTGGCCACGCATGCCATGGCGACGCCGCACGTGGGCCACGCTCGCGGTGATCGCCGCGCCGCTGTCGCTGGCGATGACCCAGCTCGCGGTGCACGGCCCTCGATGGCAGCTGCTCCCGGTGCAGCTGGCGGTCGCCGTCACCGTCATCGCCTCGGCACGCGAGCTCCGGTATCCGGCGTCGCCCGGCGGTCCCCGGATCGTCGTGTTCGGTGTCGCGGCGTTCTCGGCGCTCAGTGGGCTACTGGCCTGGGCGCTTCCTGTCGTCGAGCTCCCGTCCCCGACCGGCCAGCACGCGGTCGGTACACGCACGATGGTCGTCACCGACCACACCCGTGCCGAGCGGTACGGACCCCGTCCCGGCCCGCCCCGACAGGTGGTCGCGCAGGTGTGGTATCCGGCGCGGCCCGGCCCCGAGGACTCCACCGGCGCGTGGTTGAGCCATCCCGACCCGGTGACCGAGGGGATCGCCCGCGAGTACCGGATTCCGCGGGCGACACTCGGCCACCTGACGCGCATCTCCTCCCATGCCTACCCGGACGCCCCGGTCGCGGCCGGCGGCCCGTACCCGGTCGTCGTTTTCTCGCACGGCTGGTCGAGCATGCGCTCCCTGCACGCGGCGCAGCTCGCGTCGCTGGCGAGCCACGGCTATGTCGTCATCGGTGTGGACCACCCGTATGCCGCACTGGCCAGCGTGTTTCCCGACGGACGAGCCGTACCGATGGATCCGACCGCACTGGCGCTCGGCGCCGACGAGGTGGCGCGTGATGCTGCTGCCGCCAAGCTCGTCGCCACGTTCGCGGCCGACGTCGAGCACGTCGTCGCCCGGCTTCCTGCCGAACTCGATGACGACCTGGCCACGCACATCGATTTCGATCGGATCGCGCTCGCAGGCCACTCGACCGGGGGCGGCGGCGCGGTGCTCGCCTGCAGCCGCAACCGCTGGTGCGACGCCGTCGTGGGCCTCGACCCGTGGGTCGAACCTGTACCCGACGAGGTCATCGGTGCCGGTTTGGAACGTCCCGTGCTGTCGATCTCGAGCGCCGAATGGCAGGGATCGGCCAACGATGCGCGTGTGCGCCGGCTTCATGCGGGGTCGACCGGCCCCGAGGGGCGCGCGGCGATCGCGGGGACACAGCACACCGACTTCACGCTGCTCGGCCTGTTCACACCGCTGCACAGCCTGCTCGGCCTGAGCGGCCCCACACCGGTCGGCGACACGCTGGCGATCACCGACCAGCTGACCGTGGAATTCCTGGATCATCACCTGCGTGGTCGCGGTGGCGACCCCCTCGGCGTCCGTCACGACGATCCGCGGGTGACGGTGACGACGAACGGCAACGGTTGACGCACTACCGGCGGTCGGCCATGAACGGGTAACTCGTCCGCGTGTCGGCAACCTTGGCCCGGTCGAGGTCGGCGACGAGAATGGTTTCCACACGGGACGCGGCAGCAAGGGTCTCGCCGAGTGGGTCGATGATGCAGCTGTCGCCCAGATAGTCCAACGAACCACCTCGTCCTACCCGGTTGACGCCGATGACATAGGCCTGGTTCTCGATGGCGCGAGCCGGCAGCAGGCGCTGCCAGTGTTCCCGGCGACTGGCCGGCCAGTTCGCCACCACCAGGTAGGCGTCGACGTCCGCGGCGAGCTGCCAGTACAGGTCAGCGAACCGCAGATCGAAGCATACGGTCAACCCGAACCGGAACTCGCCCAGGGTGACCGTCGTTGGCTCGGACCCGGCGCGGAACCGCTCGTGCTCCCCCGAGTAGCTGAACGGGTGGATCTTGTCGTAGCGCGCTTCGACCCGTTCCGGACCGACAACGAGCAGCCGATTGACCGGCATGCCGCCGTCGCCCGGATCGATCGCGACTGACCCGGCAAGGTGGATGCCGTGCGTCGCGGCGGTTCGACGCATCCAGGTGACGATCTGGCCGTCCTCGGGCTGTGCGGTCCGGTCGGTGGCCATCGAGAACCCGGTCGCGAACATCTCGGTGAGCACCACCAGGTCGGCGCCGGTGGCCGCCGCGCGCACGACGTGATCGTCGAGGTGCGCCAACGTCGCGGGCGGGTCCTCCCAGACGATGTCGTGCTGCACGGCAGCGATCCGCACGAGGGCTCCTGTCAGCGCACAGCCTGTGCGAGGCGCTGCACCCCGTCGAGCAACGCCTCTTCCTGCTTGCACACGGCGAATCGTACGACCGATCGGACCGGTCCAGGGTCGCGGACGAAGGCGCTCACCGGTACCGCGGCGAGCCCGATCGCCTCCGGTGCCCAGCGACAGAACGCATATGCGTCGTCATGGCCTATCGGGGCCAGGTCAGCCGTGACGAAGTAGGTGCCCGCTGATCGGGTGAACGGCACGCCCATGGCGGACAGGCCGTCGCAGAGCAGGTCACGCCGTTCGGCAAGCATCGCCGCGGGTGCGGTGAACAGACTGTTGTCGGCCATCAGACCGCGGCAGACACCGTGCTGGAACGGTGTGCCCCCAGAGAACGTCAGGTACTGCTTGGCAAGCCGCACCGCGTCGGTCAGGGCCGGTGGGGCGCACGCCCAGCCGATCTTCCATCCGGTGCAGGAGAACGTCTTGCCGGCACTGGAGATCGTAACGGTCCGTTCGCGCATGCCTGCTCGGGTCGCGATCGGGAGGTGTTCGCCATCGAACACCAGGTGTTCGTAGACCTCGTCGGTGACGGCGATGACGTCGTTTGCCACGCACATCGCGGAGAGGGCGTCGAGTATCTCGGCACCGAACACGACCCCGGTCGGGTTGTGCGGGGTGTTGACGAACAACAGTCGGGTCGCGGGTGAGATCGCCGCGGCCATCCGGTCGAGGTCGAGTCCCCAGGCCGGTTCGTCGGAGGACCAGTCAGGTGGAGTCATCGGCACGGCCCGCACACGCACCCCGCAGAAGGTCGCCACGGCGGCGTACACGTCGTATGCCGGCTCGATCACTACGACCTCGTCGCCGGGTTCGCACAGGCCGAGCAGCGCCGAGCTGAGTGCCTCGGTCGCCCCGAAAGTGATCGTTACCTCGTCATCGGGGTCGTAGATAAGGCCGTAGAACCGCTGCTGATGGTCGGCGACCGCCCGGCGCAGCTCCGGCACGCCGGCACCGGGTGCGTACTGGTTGTGGCCTGCGTCCATCGCCGCACGGACTGCGTCGACCATCATCCGGGGAGGATCGTCGTCGGGGACACCCTGGCCCAGGTTCACCGCACCGTGGCGACGGGCGAGCTCGCTCATCTCGTCGAACACGGTCGTGGTCAGGCCGCGCAGCCTGGCGGCGAGCTGCGTCCCCCCGGGGCCGCTGTCCTGCGTCGATCCATCCATGCGCCCACCTCGATCTTGTGGCCGCGACGCTAGGCGCTGATGCCCCCCCACGGCGAGCGGACACGTACGGTGGACCGCACCGGTCCGCCGGCGATGACCACGAGGAGGGACGATGTCGTTCGTGGAGTCGCTCGGTGATGCGCTGCCTGGGCAGGCCGTGGTCACCGACCCTGACATCGTCGAGTCGTACCGACGCGACAGGACCAACTGGGTGGCTGCGGGCATGCCGGCTGCGGTGGTGTTGCCGAGCTCGACCCGGCAGGTGGCCATCGCCGTCGAACTGGCCGCACGCCACAACGTGCCGGTACTGGCGCGCGGCGCCGGATCGAGCCTCGTCGGTGGCGCAACCGCAACCGACGGATGCCTGGTGGTGTGCCTCGAACGGATGAACCGCATCCGCGAACTCGACGCCGCCGACCGGCTGGCCATCGTCGAACCGGGAGTGATCAATGTCGAAGTGTCGGCCGCCGCACGAGAGCACGGGTTGTTCTATCCGCCGGATCCGGCCAGCCGCGACTACGCAACGATCGGTGGCAACGTCGCCACCAACGCCGGCGGGTTGTGCTGTGTGAAGTACGGGGTGACCCGTGACCACGTACTCGGCCTGGAGGTCGTCCTGGCCGACGGACGCATCATCGACACCGGTCGGCGCACGATCAAGGGGGTCGCCGGACTCGATCTGACCGCCCTGTTCGTCGGCTCGGAGGGAACGCTCGGCATCGTCACCTCGGCAACGCTTCGGCTGACCCCTGCGCCCGACGGCGCTGCCACGGCAGTGGCGACCTTCCCGACGCTCGGAACCGCCGGTCAGGCAGTCGCGGCGATCATGGCGGCGGGCCTGCCCATGTCACTGGTGGAGATCATGGACCATGGCTCGATCGTCGCCGTCCAGGCGGTGCGCGACGTCGGCATCGACGAAGACGCCGCGGCGGTGCTGTTCCTGCAATCCGACGAGGCCGAGCCGCGCCGCTCCGAAGCGGCCGCTGAGGCCGCGCGGCTGTGTGAGTCCGCCGGCGCGTCGTGGGCCGGGTTCACCTCCGACACCGCCGAGGCCGAGATGCTGCTCGAAGCCCGGCGAATGGTTAGCAGCGCAGTCGACGCGCTCGGCCAGTGGACGATCCACGAGGACGTCGCCGTACCCGTCTCGAAGGTGCCCGAGCTGATCGGCCGGATCGAGGAGCTCAGCGACCGCCACGAGGTCCGGGCGTTCACTTTCGGTCACGCCGGTGACGGCAACCTGCATCCCGCACTGGTCATCGATGACCACTCTGACGGCCTGTCGCGCGCGCTGGTCCTGTTCGACGCGATCGCCGATGCCGCACTCGCACTTGGCGGCACCGTCGCCGGGGAACACGGGATCGGCCGGGTCAAAGGGGGCCTGCTGGCACGCGAGCTGTCGTCGGACAACCTCGACGTCCAGCGTCGCATCAAGCGAGCGCTCG
>JBJHDB010000021.1:0-16380 GCA_050486325.1 Nitriliruptoraceae bacterium
GACGAGCACGGCAAGCAATCCGAACTGTGCAGCGACGAGCAGCCACCCGACGGCACGGTCGTGACGACGCCGGCTGCCGGATTCGGCGAAGCCCTCCTCACGATCTTCGGCGTTCACTGCGCCTCCCCATTGGCGAGGTAGCCCCAGTACGGTCACCACGGTAGGCAACACGCGATCAGGACGGGCACCGGCGCAATGGCGAGCGGCCCTTCGACGACCCGGACTCCGGGTGACCTCGGATTGACACGCCGACGGTTTCTCACTGCCGGAGTCGCGGCGCTCGCCGCTCTGGCCGGGTGCGCACGCCTTTCTGAACGCAACCAGGATCCGGGTCAAGGCCTCGGCCGTGCCGCCGAACGCGCCGCGCAGCCGTCACAACCACGGATCGACGTGCCCGACGACATTGCCCGCAACCATATCCACCTGCGGCAACCGTCGACGAACCACCGCGTGAATAGGGCGAGACCGTCACGTTGTCCGGACACAACCTCGTCTGATCGTCGCCCTGGTACTCGGACCCGCCAGACGCCTTGATCGGCCCTCCTGTCGAGCATTGGGGCGCTTCGGAACGCACGGACCAATCAGGACGATCAGACGAGGCCGTCACGCACAGCTACGGAGCTGACCGGTAGCGTCATCATCCCGATCGTGGCAGCAGCCCCGAGCGGACGCACCACCAGCACGAACCGACCACGAACGAAGGCACAGTGTGACCTCCAAGCTGACCAGAACTTTCGCTGCGGGCGCATTCGCCGCCGCCGTCGCCCTCGCTGGCTGCGGCGGCCCCGCCAACGAAGCGGACGCGATCGCCCAGGATGCCTGCGACCTCATCGGTGAACTTGTGGCCCTCGACGACCAGATGGCCGCCGGTGACATGGACGCGATGGCTGACCTCGAGTCGGCCTTCGAGCGGATCGCAGCACTCGAGCAGCGCGCCGACGACGCGGGCATCTCGGACGCCGAGATGGAAGCCGCCATGGAACAGACCTGTCCGGAGTTCGTGGACGGGTTCTGATCCCATCGACAACATTATGTGGTTGGCCTGCTCCTTCGGGGCGGGCCAACCACATTTCCTGCTTCTTCATGCAAAGCGTTCACCGCACCGATCGGGCGACGAAAACCGAACAGGGTGCGTGCCGGACAAGCTTCTCGGCGACCGCGCCGAGCTTCAGCCCCCCGAAGCCGTCCCGCCCACGGGCGCCGACCACGACGAGGTCGCAGCCCTTGGCCTGTTCGAGCAGGACCCGTGCAGGGCGTGAACCGGTCACCGCGACCGGTTCGATGTCGACCTTCGCACTGCTATCGGTCACCTCGCTGATGATGTTGCTCAACGCACCCGCGGCGTGCCGATGAGCCTCTTGCTCGAGTTGGCTCTGCCATCGCTGCCCCTGGTCCGCACTGGCACTGGCACTGCCGCTCGTCGCAAACGTGCTGTAGGCGGCCAGGAACGGGTTGTGATCTTCCGGCATGCCATACACGTACACCGCCCTGATCGAGTCGCCACGCTGCTCCGCCAGCTCCAGTGCCCACCGCAGTGCCGACTTGGCGTCGTCCGAACCGTCGAGGCCGACGAGAATCCGTCCCATTTCACGCTCCAGTTCACCGTCGAACGCTTCCGCAGCACCCGGCTCTGCGGATCCTTGTCGGATCCAACGGGTACCCAGCGACGAGCCTATGTCGTCGCGCGGGTCCAAGCGGCCCGAACGACCCGGGAGCGCAGTCCCGACAGTTCGGGTCGTTCGTCACTCGTTCTTCCGGCCTCTGACGACGATCATCACTCCCAACGGAACCGGTCACACAGGCGGCGAGCAACGATGCGAACCGGCAGACTGGGACCGCCACCGCAATGGGACCCGACAACGACAGGAGACACCTGATGGACTCCCGCAAACTCACCTCGATCGCGTCGATCGTGCTCGGGGTCATCCTGATCCTCGGCGGCGTGGGCACGTGGACCATGGTCAGCTCGACGCTGAGTGACCAGCGGATCACGACTCCGAGTGACGCGTGCCTGCCCGACCGCGAGGTGCGGGGGCCGTTCACGGCGTACTGCCAGGCTGACATCATCGACCGCCACGCTCTCGACTCGACCGGAGGTCTGACCTACGCCGAGCTCGACCGCGAAGACCCGCTGCGCAACGTCGCAATGAACGCATCGTTCCTGCAAGCCTCGCTGTTCACCTCGATCCTGGCCTTCGGGGTCGCCGCGATGGCGATCGGCATGGGGGTCCTGTTCATCCTGATCGGCATCGGAATCCGCGATGTCCAGAAGCGGATCGCCGCACTCGAAGGTGCCCCAAGCGCCTGACAAGCACACCTCGCCCCTCTCCCAGGGCCCGGGATGCCGCGTCGGAATCTCCGGCGCGGCATCCCTCTATGTGCCGGTGCTCGTGCCGCAGGCGTGGTATCTCGGGAGACGTGTCGGGCAGGTCAGGCGTACTCGATCAGCAGCACCGCACTGGTCTGCGGTGTCAGTGCCCGGTACCGGTGGGCCCGGTCGCCAGCAAACGACGCGAAATCCCCCGGTCCGAGCACGACCGGAGAGTCGGCAGGTCCGGCCTCCAGCCTGCCGGCGATGACGAGGACGTGCTCGATCGTGCCGTCGGCATGCGGGGCCGCGTCACGACCCTCCGACGGCGTGAGCTCGAGGGCGTAGACCTCTACCCGTGCCGTGTGGCCGGAAATGGCCAGCAGACGCGCCTGCATGCTGGCGTCAGCCGTATCCACACGCGGACCCTGGCCAGCGCGCACTACCCGAACGGCGGCCGGTGGCGATTCGAGCAGCGCACCGAACGGCACGTCGAGGGCACGAGCGAGCGCCCAGAGGGTCTCGATGCCCGGATTGGCCTCGGCGGTCTCGATCGCGTGGAGTGTCGACTTGCCGATTCCGGCGTCCTTGGCCAGTTGGGCGAGGCTGCGACCGGACTGGACACGTAGTTCGTGCACCGCACGCGCGACACGCTCGCGGAGCTCGCCGGGGTCGTCGCCTGACGTCTGCCTTCCCCAACCCGATCCCACGTCCGTCGACCTCCATGAACGTGCGTTCAACGCACGACGTGCCGAGGCGATGTGCGTCATCGTCGACGATCGTGCAGGATACCGGACGATGCGGTCGCTGTTCCGGACGTTCGTCCCGTCGAGCATGGACCCGGTCGTGGCCAAGGCCCTTCCGGTCGGTGCCGCCGTTGCCGCGTACGGCGTCTCCTACGGGGTGCTCGCGGTCGCCGCCGGGCTCTCCCCCATGCTCGCCACACTCTCCAGCATCGTGGTGCTCGCTGGTGGCTCCCAGTTCGCGTTCGTCGGCGTGCTCGCCGCGGGCGGACACCCGTTCGCCGGTGCGCTCAGCGGGCTGTTGCTCAACCTGCGTTATGTGGCCTTCGGGTTCGCGATCGCACCACATTTGACCAGTGCATCCGTGGCCAGGCGTGCCGCCGATGGATATATGGTCGTCGACGAATCGGTCGCGCTCGGCCTGGCCGGAGATGCCGACGGCGTGCAACGTCGATTCCGGACCACCGCCTGGACAGTGATCATCGCATGGATCGGGGCAACCGCCCTCGGGGCATACGGCGGCCGGCTGATCGGTGATCCGGAGCTTCTGGGGCTCGACGCGGCATTCCCTGCCGGCTTCCTGGCCCTGCTGGCCCCTTGGCTGCGCCGCACATCAGGGCGTGCCGCTGCACTCGCCGGTGCTGCCGTGGCGATCGCACTCACGCCGTTCACCCCGCCGGGTGTGCCCATCATCGCCGCCGGCGTGGCGGCCCTCGCCGCCCTTCCGCTTCTCAAGCGCGAGGACGCGAGTGCCGCGAGCAGCGACCTCGCGGACGCGCGCGACAACGTGACAGCCGGCCAGCGAAAGGAAGCACCGTCATGATACTTGCCGCACTGCTCTGCCTTGCGATCGGCACCTACCTGATGAAGGCCGTCGGCCCCATCGCCGCAGCCGGGCGGCAGCTCCCACCGCGCGCCGCCCAGTTGACCGACCTGTTGCCCGCCAGCCTGCTCGCCGCGCTCGTTGCCAATCAGACCATCGCGCAAGGCACGGCGCTGACCGTCGACGCTCGCCTGGTTGGGGTCGGCGCCGCGGCGGTTGCTCTGGCGTTCCGTGCACCGTTCGCACTCGTTGTGCTCACCGGTGCAGGCGTCACCGCACTGGTGCGCCTCACCGGATGGGGCTGATCCCCATGGCGTTCGGACTCGAGGATGTCCCCGATCAGCACGGGCGCACCGCAGTGGTCACCGGGGGCAACAGCGGCATCGGGATGGCGGTCGCGACTGCGCTGGCCCATGCCGGCGCGCACGTGGTGATCGCCGCGCGGGACGCGGACCGGTCGCGTCACGCCGCTCACCAGATTCGTTCCGCCGCCCCCGGATCAGACGTCGACATCGTCGCGATCGACCTCGCGTCGCTCACCTCTGTCGATCAGGCGGCCACCACGATCGTTGCCAGCCATCCAAGAATCGACCTGCTGATCAACAACGCCGGGGTGATGGCCACGCCACGAACCGAAACCGTCGACGGCTTCGAGCTCCAGTTCGCCACCAACCACCTGGGGCATTTCGCGCTGACCGCTCACCTGCTCGGTGCCGTTCTCCGAGCACCCGCGGCTCGCGTCGTATCGGTGACCTCCACCGGGCGACACCTCGGGCGTCGGGTGGATCGTCGCGACGTTCACATGACCCGTCGATACGGCCCGTGGCGTTCATACGGACGGGCGAAGCTGGCCAATGTCCACTTCGCTGTGGAGTTGGACCGGCGCTTGCGTGCACGCCGGGCCCGAGCGATCAGCCTGGTCGCCCATCCCGGCCTGTCCCCGACAAACCTGCAGGAAACCAGCGTTCGCGCGTCCGGCGACGGCCGGAGTCAACGGTTCTTCCACTGGCTGGCGGCCACAACCGGCATGCCGGCGGCACGTGCGGCACTATCGTTGTTGCGCGCGGCCACCGATCCCGACGCCCGCGGAGGGAGCCTGTATGCACCGCGCTACATCAACAGCGGACCACCCGTACGCCGTCCGCTGATGGGCCGATCGATCGCGCGCGGACCTGCCGAATCGCTCTGGGCGATATCCGCCTCGCTCACCGGGGTCGACATGGCCCTCGAGCCAGACAACGAGGCCTGACGACGAACGCCTCCGACCCCCTTGCCGAACCTGCGCCCGCCACAGGCCCTCCACCCAAGGCACCTGCGCCTGCACTTCCCTGCCCGCTGTGCGCGACCGCCTACGACGCCACGTCGGTCGACGTATGTGCCAGCTGCGGGGTGGACCTGACGCATCCGGCCGTCGACGCTCTGCGTGAGGTCGACAACGCACGCGCTGCGCTCGAACAGCAACGCGCCGCCCTCCACCAGGAGCTCCGCGAGACAGCACGACCCCGTCACGGCGCTACCGACGGAACATCGGGTGCCGGTCACACAGTGCCGGTCCCTCCCCCTCCCCCAGCAACGGCCGGGGCACGGCCTGGCGAAGCCACGGTCGACACCAAACCCGCAGGCCGCGGAGTGCCCGCACTTCTGGCCTTCGCTGGCGTCTGCCTGCTCGGGGCCGCCGCGACGGTCTTCGCCGCCGTGGTCTGGACCGTGCTCTCACCGGCGGCACAAGCGGTGATGCTCGTTGTCGCGACTGTCGCCGCCATCGCGATCGCGTTGTTTCTCGACCGCCGCGGCCTCCACACGACCGCGGGGGCAGTCGGCGTCGTCGCGATGCTCTTTGCCGCGGCCGATGTCGTCGGCCTCGACCGCAGCGCACTGATCCCGCTCGGTGAAGCAACGACGCCTGCTGCGGCTGGCATCGCCGCCGGCCTGGGGTTCGTGCTGGCACGGGTGAGCCTGCGATGGGTGTCCACCGCTGGAGCACTCGCGGCGGCACTCGCGGCGACCAGTGGTGCGGGCGTCACCATCGACGCCGTCGTCTCGCATTCGTGGAGCCACCCGCTGATCGCCGCTGCCTTCGGGGTGGTCCTTGCCGCGACCACCCGGGTGTGGCCGAGCCGGCCCGGCCGAACCATCACCTGGCTGGCCGCCGGTCTGCTTGTCGCCACCGGGGCCATCGTCGGTGCCGTCAGCCTGGGTGACACCTCGGCCAGCGTCGTGCTCGCGTTGGTGAGCGCCATCGTGCCGGTGGC
Source organism: Nitriliruptoraceae bacterium (assembly GCA_050486325.1). Classification (GTDB taxonomy): domain Bacteria; phylum Actinomycetota; class Nitriliruptoria; order Nitriliruptorales; family Nitriliruptoraceae; genus JBJHDB01. Next base: position 6,127 of record JBJHDB010000021.1, read on the forward strand.
CCTCATGGCCGCCGCCGGCACCCGCACTCCGTGGAGCCTGGCACCTGCCGCACTCCTGGCCATCCTGCTGCCAGTGACCCTGGCCGGTCGCTACACAGACGAAGGTTGGCTCCTCGCCGCAGTCGGCGCGTGGACGGCAGCGGTGCTCGCCTGGTCGGTCGTCGTCGCCCGACCGCCCCATCGGGCACCGCTGCTCGCTGGTTCCGTTCCCGTAATCGCGGTCACCACGGTGATCGTGATCCTCGCTGCCGGCCAGGCGCTGCTACGGCTGGTGTTCGTCGCCACCCGCACTGCATCCGTCACAACCACTCCCCTGTCCGACCTCGATGCTGCGCCATGGCTGACGACCGACCCGTGGACCGCCGCCGTGGCAGTCGCGGCCGGCGTTGCAGCCATTGCGTGGCCGCCAGCTCGTCGTCTGGTGAGCACCGTGGTCGCCGGCGTTCTCGCGACCGCAAGTGCATCCATGCCGATCCTCGCCGCCGGGGTGGTCCTCGCTGCGGCAAGCCTCGTCGGCCTCGCCGCTGTCGAACATGCTCGGCGGCGCGAAACCGAGCCACACGTAGACACGGCGGTGGTGGTCCTGCTCGGCCTCGCCGGAGCCGGGTGGCTGTCATCGATCCCGGTGGGTCTGGCCATCGCGGCTGGGCTGGCCGCCATCACCAGCTGGCGCATCGGCGTCCATGTGGCCGGCACACGTCGTGCAATCGCGGCGCTGAGTGCCGTGGCCGCGTCTGCCGTGGCTGCCTTCGGCATCACCGAAGCCCTGCAGACACCGAACGAGATCAGCCTTGCGGCCGGACTCCTGGCCGGACTGGCCATCGCCACCATCGCCCAGCGGACGTCGCTCGACGACGGGGCCCGCGCCACGCCGTGGTCCGCCGCGATCGTCACGATTGCCGCCGTGCTCGCCACCGACACCGACGGGGCACGAGGGGCCATGCTCCTGCTCGCTGCGGCAGGATGGACCGTCATGGCCATCACCGGTCGGCGCGCGCTGCGTTGGCCGGCGGCGTTGCTCGCGGCCGCCGGAGCTACGACGCTGCAGTCCCTGGCGGGAGTCGATCAGCTCGAGGCCTATACCGCCGTCTGGGCAACCGCACTCGCCTGCGCCGGGTTGTGGCGGCTGATCGAAGTCCCCACCACCCCGACGCTGCCGATGCTCTGGCCGGCGGCCACGATCGGTCTGCTGCCCAGCATGGTGGTGCTGGCCGCTGACCCGCGTGTGCTCGCCCGTGCCGTCATCTTGGCAGCCGCGGGTGTCGCGCTCGCTCTCGTGGGTGTCCAGCTTCGTTGGAAGGCCCCGTTGCTTGCCGGGGTGGCTGCGGCGAGCTGGGTGGGCATGACGCAGGTCTGGCGCGTCGTGACCGCCATGCCAGGCTGGATCGCATTCGGTCTGCTTGGGACGGCGCTGGTCGTGCTCGCCGCTACCTACGAACACCACCAGCGGCAAATCCGGCGGTTCCGGGGATGGCTCACCGACCTGCGTTGAAGCAACCTGCGCGGGGAGCGCATGACGTGGCCACGATTGCTGCCCACGCAATCCATGCTGCCCACGCAATCCATGTGGACATGACCCGAATCGGCGCTCAGCGGTCGCGGCGGATCTCCACGTCGCCGAACAACGTCAGAACCCGAAGATGCAGCCGCGGCGCAGCTGTGTCTGGGGTGACGCGCATCGGTTCGACTCGCACCGAACCGAACAGTTCCGGCCCGCTGGCGGTGATCTCCCAACGTGCGGGCACGATCAGGTCCACGTCACCGAACACGGTGGTGGCCTGGACGACCACACGTTGACCGTCAGGGATCGTCGTCCGGCTGAGGTCGAGGTCGACGTCTCCGAACACCGTGGTGATCGCACCGTCCTCCAACGGTCCGGCCGGCAGCTCGACGTCTGAATCATCGAAGATTGCGACCACGTCAATGCGGGTGGATGCGGCAACCGCCGAATCGTCACGGCGCCGGACACCGGGGCGCAGCAACAGCCATCCACCGAGCGCGATCAGCAATACCGGCCACAGGATGGCCAGCGACGTCACGACACCATGGGTCCAGGCGAGCAGCACGCCGCCGATGGCCACCAGCACGATGGCACCGACGACGTTGCGCGGGCGAGTAAGGATCTGGGCGAGGCCGGCAACGATGAGGACCACCGGCCACCATCGCGCGAGCACGACCCAGGTCGACACGTACCCGAGCTGGTCTGCCAGCAACAGCACGCCGAGCGCGATCAGCACGACACCGAGGAGCAGCTGACTTCGCGTCATCGGGAACGACCTCCAGTGGCCGCTTCGAAGGCGAGCCTGTCGGCGTGCTCGTTCCAATGGTTGCCGGCGTGCGCCTTGATCCAATGCAGAGTCAGCTCCGGACGCGCCTGCATGGCCTCGAAAAGTGCGCGTACGAGGTCCAGGTTCTCCACCGGTCCGGTCTTGCGCCGCCAGCCGCGCCGCTGCCAACCGGCCGCCCATTCGTTGACGGTCCTGACGACCAGATTCGAGTCGCTGTGGATGGTGGCGGGCTGACCGCCAGGGACCAGTTCGATTCCCCGCAGAACAGCCGTCAGCTCCATACGGTTGTTCGTCGTGTCCGCGTCGGTCCCGGTGAGCTCGTCGACCAGTTGCCCGTCGACGACATACACCGCCGCCCAGCCTCCCGGTCCGGGATTGGGCACAGCGGAGCCGTCAGTGAACACCTCGTGTTGATCAGCCACTGCGCCTCAGGAGAATCGACGTCCGCTCGACGGCAGCCGGTGTCAGGGGAGTCGGCGTTCGCTCGACTGCAGCCGACTTCCGAAGAGTTCCTTCGTGTATCGGCCGGGGTGACCGCGCGAGATCAGGAACTCCGCCGGGTCCGCCTCGAGGTCGAATCCGACAACCAACTCGCAGCGCTCGCACTGGTACTTGCCCAGGCCGCGGTCAACGGCCACAAGGGCCTGTTCCGCGTCGCAGCGGGTGCAGGCGCGGGTTTGTGGCACCTCGGCGAGTGCGGTGCCGCCAGCGGGGAGCGTCGTCTCGTCCATGAGCGCATCGTAGCGTGCCCGGTCAAGCAGGCGGCACGAACCTGCGTCCCTGGGCGCAGGTTCGTGCCCGTCAAGACCCCGTCGCTTCGGCGTTCGAAACGGTCACGATCGCCTGTGCGCCGTGGCTGGTGCGTACGAGTTCGAGTCGGCGTCCGTCAGGACCCCGACCCGGGCGCCCCAACGCCCGCCACCAGGTGTCGACCGCCGTGTCGACACCGTGAAGGGCGATCTCGAGTGGCAACTCGGGCTGTCGCTGCAGCCAGGTGCGCACCAGGCGTGGGCGTGCCGGCAGCACCGCTTCGACAGGGCGTGCGTCGTACCAGGGCGATGGTGGAGGTGTCACGTCCGTGCTCAACAGTGCCCGTCGTTCGTCGATACGCCATGCGTCGATCTCCGCACCGACCGTGGTGTGCAGTCGTGCACGTACGGCCGCGGGAGCGCACGTGACGAGCAGCGCGCCGACCGGACGGACGGGCAGAGTGGGTGGAGGGCCGTGGCGTCGCAGGTGGACCGGAGCGGCACCCAGGTCGTTGCCGGCCTCGATCAGCGTCGCCGAGGTTGCTGCGCCCTCGACACGGCATGCCCCCCACCAGGCCGTCGCCTCGATCATGCGCCGACCGAGCTGGACATATTCGATCTCGCAGTCGGCGAGCGGCCCGTCCACGTGCGGTCCCGAACCGGCGGGCAGGACGATGCCGATCCCCCGTGCGTGCCCATGCGCCGCCAGGATCCGCCCTGGCGGCGGCTGCAGTGCGTCGAGCGACAGGTGGCGCCGACCGCCGTGACGTCGCGACGGGTCAGCATGCACCCACGCATTCGCCGGTGTCACGACACGCAGCGCATCGTCCTCGACGATTCGGACCGCCAGTCCCCGTACGGAGGCGTTGTGCGCAAGCATTGCCAGCCGGGCCGCGTCGTGATCGACGCCGACCACCTTTAGGCCCCGAGCGGCGAATGCCAGAGCGTCCCCACCCACGGACGCGCACAGGTCCCACACTTGTGTTGCGGTGGAGTCAGCGGCGAACCGCATCGCACGCCATGCCGACACGGCGGGGTCGCTGGCCTGTTCGAGCGCCGCACGGGTGAACACCAGCTCGTCAGCGTCCGGCCACCGGGCTCGCGCACGCCGGCGCGCCTGCGCAACTTCGACCATGAGTGCGGCGAGCGGCGCATCGAGCCCTTCGGTTCGCAGGTCGGATCCGACCTGCAGCTCGGTCTGACCTGCATCGAGGGCGTCCACGACGACCGCCAGCCGCGCCAGACCCTTCGCCTCGACGAGCCGTGCCGCGATCGCTGCGGGCACGGTCTGGCTGTCGGTCCGGTCGGGGTCGACCATCCACGTTCCTCCGGGTGATGGCGACCGTAACCGAGTCCAGCCACCGCTCCCGGTACCGTGCGGCCCATGGACCTCTTCACCTTCGACACCGGCGTGCCCTCACCCGACGGCGACGCCGTGCTCGTGGCGGCGATGGACGGCTGGACCGACGCGGGAAGCGGTGGATCGGCGGCCGCCAAGGCGCTCCGCGACGAGTTCGGTGCGGCACGCATTGGTGTGTTCGACGCCGATCAGCTGTTCGACTTCCGCGACCGGCGTCCCGAACTCCACATCGATCGTGGTGTGCTCGGCGACATGACCTGGCCGGAGCTGAGCCTCGATCTGATATCGCCGCCCGCAGGACCGCCACTGCTGTTGCTCGCCGGAGCCGAGCCGGATCTGGCCTGGCGCCGCTTCGCCGACGAACTGATTGCGGTGGCGCACCGATTCGGTGTACGTCGCTACCTCGGCCTGGGCAGTGTGCCCGGACCGATCCCGCACACCCGTCCTGTGCAGCTGGTGTGCACCGGAAACGACATCGATCTACTCGAACGGATGGGCCGGCCCCACGAGGAGGTCGTCGTGCCGGCCTCCTGTCAGGTCGCGCTGGAAAAGCTGCTCGGTGACGCCGGGTTCGACACGCTCGGACTGTGGGTCCGTGTCCCCCACTACATCGCCGGCGACTACCCCCAGGCCGCTCGAAGCCTGCTCGAACGCTTGTCGTCGCACCTGGGAACCCCCGTCGACCTCAGCGTCTTCGACGACGCGATGGATGAGAACCGCTCCCGCCTCGACCTCGCCGCATCGTCGTCCGACGAGGTCACCGAGCACGTTCGCCAGCTCGAACGGCTCTACGACGCCGAAGCCGAGGCAGAGCGCATCGTCGACGATGCGGACAGCGGGATCACGATCTCCGAGGAAGACGTGCCGTCCGCCGACGAACTCGCCGCAGAGATCGAACGGTTCCTGCGCGGCCGCTGAACCCGATGGTCGCGGTCAGCCGCCGGACAGTTGCTCGACGACAAAGTCGACACAAGCGGTGTAGGCCTCCAGATCGCTCGATTCGATCGCCGGGAACATCGCGACCCGGATCTGGTTGCGCCCCAGCTTGCGATACCCGTCGGTGTCGAGAATGCCGTTGGCGCGCAACACCGCGTTGACCTCGTCGGCGCTCACACGGTCGTCCAGGTCGACGGTGGCCACCACCGGTGAGCGGGCGAGGCGGTCGGCCACGAACGGGCTCGCCCACTCGCGCGCCTCGGCCCAGTCGTAGAGGATCGCCGACTTGGCACGCTGATGCGCGTCCACGCCATTGAGGTCGCCGAAGCTGTCAAGCATCCAATCGACCTGCTCGGCGGCCAGGATCACCGTCGAAACGCTCGGGGTGTTGTACGTCTGATTCTTGCGGTTGTTGTCCAGCGAGGTCGCCAGGCTCAGGAACGCCGGCACGTACCGGTCGGTGGCGGCGATCCGCTCGATGCGTTCGACGGCAGCTGGCGAGACGATCGCAGCGGTCAAGGCGCCTTCCGCGGCGAATCCCTTCTGGAGGCTGAAGTAGTAGACATCGACGTCGGACAGGTCGAACGCAACACCGCCGGCAGCAGATGTGCCGTCGACGACGACCAACGCGTCGTCGACGCGCGCCAGCTGCTGGACGACTCCGGTCGAGGTCTCGTTGTGCGTCAACGCCTGAATGTCGCATCCCGCGGACCGGGTGACCGCCGGCGCCGTACCCGGCTCGGATTCGACGACATCGGGGTCGTCGAGCCAAGGTGCGGCGCGGGTGGCCGCAGCGAACTTGCCGCTGAACTCACCGAAGACATAGTGACGTGCGCGTTGCTCGACGAAACCGAAGCAAAGGCTCTCCCAGAACGCGGTGGCTCCCCCGACCGCGAGCATCACCTCGTAGCCGTCAGGCAGCCGGAACAGCGCACCGAGGCCGTCCTGGAGCCGCCCGACCTGCGTGCGGACACGGTCCTGCCGATGCGAGGTACCCAGCAGACTGTTCCCCGTCTCGGCCAGGCGCGCCAAGGCTTGCGGACGCACCTTGCTCGGCCCCGAACCGAATCGTCCGTCGACGGGGAGCAGCTCAGCGGGAATGTTCAGTTCGGCCACGATCACCTCGACAGACGACGACGGGCCGGAAGTGAAACACGTCCCGACGACGACTGCCACTTGTCACCACGGTGCGGCACGGCCGTCACGTCGTCATGCGCGCGTACGGCCGATCCGGGCCGGTCGCTACGATCGCCGTGGCAGGCTGGAGCTCGCGTGGTCATCGACGCGGCACGCCGGACGGCTCCCCAGCCGACGCCACCAATCGCACCCGACATGCACGTGAATCGAGTCTGCCGTGGCCCTGTCCGCTCGCATCCAGGAGATCGAGGAGTCGCCGACCCAGGCGGTCACCGCACGCGCCGCCGCGCTTCGCGCTGCGGGTGAGCCCGTTATCGGCTTCGGTGCCGGCGAACCCGACTTCCCGACACCCGACAACATCGTCGGGGCCGCTCAGCGCGCTGCGGGCGATCGCGCCAACCATCGCTATACCGCCGGCGGTGGCCTGCCGGCATTGCGCGAGGCGGTCGCAGAACGCAGTTCCCGCCAGCAGGGGACGACGGTCGATCCGAGCCAGGTCATCATCACCAACGGGGGCAAACACGCGCTGTACAACGTGTTCATGACCCTCATCGACCCGGGTGACGAGGTCCTGATTCCGGCGCCCTACTGGGTGAGCTACCCCGAACAGGTTCGGCTGGCCGGAGGCACGCCGGTCGCGGTGTCGACCGGCATCGAGTCCGGATTCCGCGCAAGCATCGAGCAGCTCGAGGCCGCCCGCACGACCCGTACCAAGGCGCTCGTGTTCGTCTCACCGTCTAACCCCACCGGCGCGATGTACACCCCGCAAGAGGTTGCCGCCATCGGTAGATGGGCGGCTGCCAACGACGTATGGATCATCAGTGACGACATCTACTCCGAGCTTGTCTACGGCGACGTGACCTACACCGCGGTCGGTCGAGTCGCACCAGAAGTGCGAGACCGGCTGATCGTCGTCGACGGCGTCTCCAAGGCCTATGCGATGCCAGGCTGGCGCGTGGGTTGGTCGATCGCCCCGCCGGAGGTCACTGCGGGGATCAACCGCTTGCAGAGCCACCTGACCTCCAACGTGTGCAACGTCGCGCAGGCCGCCGCGGTCGAGGCGCTCACCGGGCCACAGGATGCGGTCGCCCGGATGCGCGAAGCGTTCGACCGGCGTCGCAGGCTCGCCTTCGACCGGCTCGACGGTGCACCCGGCATCGAGGTGGTCGAGCCCGCCGGAGCGTTCTACATCTTCCCGTCGTTCGCGGGAATCCTCGGGAGCGTCGTCGCCGGTCGGCAGGTCACGACCTCGCTGGAGCTGGCCGCCGTGCTGCTCGACGAGGCGAAGGTCGCCCTGGTCCCCGGCGAAGCCTTCGGCGCACCCGGCTATGCCCGGATCTCCTATGCGCTGGGCGACGACGACCTGGCCGAAGGCATCGACCGCATCGTGGCGACCCTCACTGCCTGAGGGCTCTCGCTGGCTGAGCGGTGCCGGACCGAGTCGACCGGCACTCGTGCAGCCGGTCCCTCGCACAATCGGTCCGCCCGACGATGCTCAGTCGTCGTTGTCCTCGTCGTCGGAGTCGCCGTCGTTGGTCTCATCGTCGCCGTTGGTGGGCGTGGACGCGCCTTCGAGCTCGTCGTCCAGTGCCGGACAGTCGATGCGTTCGGGCGTCGCCGCGATCAACTCGTCGCGACGCTCGTCGGTGACGAATCCACCGACGGCCGCCAGCTCGCGCCGGTCGACGCAGGCGATCTCCACCGACGAAGCCCGTGGATCGACACCCGGCTCTGCACTGGCGAACCTTTCCACCGGCACGATCACCGACGTGGAGGAACGCCCCACCAGGCGCAGCAGCAGCGGCCGGATGTCGGCGTCGAAGTCCTCGGTGGTGCCGGCACGCCGGTCGAAGCGTGCCTGTGCCGCGGGTTCAGCAGCGCCGATCTCCCGCAGCGCGGGGTAGCCCTCCAGGTGCCGTTCGTGGCCGGCGAGGATCAGGTCGATGCCTGCCTCGAGCAGCAGGCGCAGCTCGTCGGCTCCGGTGGCCACCCCGTCGGCGTCGCTCGTGCCGATCGGAAACGCGAGGTCGTGATCCTCGACCTCGGTGAGCAGCGTCGCCGCTCGCCAGATGTCGAGCCAACCCCGTGCGACCAGGGCGACCGCGTCACCGATCGGGGTGCGCGCATCGTCAGCGTCGTTGAACAGCTCGCGCAGCTGCGGCTCGAGAACGTCCAGCTGCCGGCGCAACGCGAGCGCATCACCGCCGGTCGTGTCGATGCCCAGTGGAGGATCGAGTTCGAAACCGACCGGCAGGATCCCGTCGGGCAGCACCCGTTCGATGTCGTCCAGGCGAACGATCAGCTCGTCGACCGGGGCCGCCTCGTCCGGCTCCCCTTCGTTCTCGTGCTGTTGTGCGGCGGCGTCGGACCCTCCAAAGGTCAATACGGCGAGCACCACCGCCCCCGCGAGCAGCAACGCACCGATTATCGTGCGTGCGAGTCGTGAACCGGCCACAACCATCCTCGTTCGTCGATGGCGACGGTTTCGCCCGAGATGCCGCCCTTTCGACGTCACCCCTCGTATTGTCGGCACTAGCGGCCCTAGACTTCAGCCCCGATCGTGAGCTGGAGGCACCACCGACAACATCGGCAACACCGGCAACAGTAGGCGACGAGTGGCCGGCACGAAAGCGCCTGGGATCAGTACCGGTAGGACGGATCCTTGTACGGACCGTCGACCGGCACGCCCAGGTAGGTCGCCTGATCCGGGGTGAGCTGGGTCAGTCTCACCCCGATGCGGTCCAGGTGCAGCCGCGCGACCTCCTCGTCGAGATGGCGCGGCAGGACGTACACCTCGTTCTTGTACTCCTCGGCGTTGGTCCACAGCTCGAGTTGCGCAAGTACCTGGTTCGTGAACGAGGTCGACATCACGAACGACGAATGCCCGGTCGCGTTTCCGAGGTTGACCAGCCGGCCCTCCGCCAGCAGGATCACCGAGCGGCCGTTGGGCAGCTGCACGAGGTCGACCTGCGGTTTGATGTTGGTCCAGGGGTATTCCCGCAGTGCCGCCGTGTCGATCTCGGTGTCGAAGTGTCCGATGTTGCACAGGATCGCGTGGTCCTTCATCTGCAGGATGTGATCACGCGTGACAACCGCCATGTTTCCGGTCGCGGTGACGATGATGTCCGCCTCCTCGACGATTTCGCCGAGCGTGACCACGCGGTAGCCCTCCATCGCGGCCTGCAGCGCGTTGATCGGGTCGATCTCGGTGACATAGACGGTTGCGCCCATCCCGGACAGCGCCTGGGCGCACCCCTTCCCGACGTCGCCGTACCCGGCGACCACCGCGACCTTGCCCGCGATCATCACGTCGGTGCCGCGCTTGATCCCGTCGATCAGCGACTCACGGCAGCCGTACAGGTTGTCGAACTTGGACTTGGTCACCGAGTCGTTGACGTTGATCGCCGGCATCGCCAGCGTGCCGTCCCGCTGCCAGGAACGCAGCTGCTTGACGCCCGTCGTGGTCTCCTCCGACACCCCGCGAATCTCTCCGACGAGATCCGGGTGCTGCTCGTGCACGAGGGCGGTCAGGTCACCGCCGTCGTCGAGCAGCAGATTGGGACCGCCACCGTCCTGCCAGCGCAACGTCTGCTCGACGCACCACCAGTACTCCTCTTCCGACTCGCCCTTCCAGGCGAACACCGGTGTGCCTGCGGAGGCGACGGCCGCGGCGGCCTCGTCCTGGGTCGAGAAGATGTTGCACGATGACCACCGGACCTCGGCGCCGAGCGCCTGGAGGGTCTCGATCAGCACTGCGGTCTGCACCGTCATGTGCAGGCAGCCA
>JBJHDB010000022.1:0-3185 GCA_050486325.1 Nitriliruptoraceae bacterium
TCGCCCTCGAACCCGCGAGGCGCGGTGGTCACCGAACGGACCGGGCGTTCGATGATGGTCGTCGGGTCCCCGGCCCCCACCCGTGGCAGGGTCAGAAGGTCGTTGACGGTGACTGCTGGCATGGTGTTGCTCCTGACATTGCGGGTGCCACGGTGGGACGGCCCCGATGCTGCGGCGGAGTGCGCCGGTGTGCCGCCGGTGAACGCGCCCGGTCGGCGTCGTTTCGGGAATGACCGTACCCGCGGGACTGGTTGTGTCGGCAACTTCTCTGATGCAACGTTCGAACGTGCTCACCCGCGCGGATCTTCCCGATATCCGCCGGTGGGCGTGGACCGCACACCTCGATCGGCGACCAGCCGGCCACCTGATCGCGTTGATGTTGCGGTCGGCTGGTCGGCTAGGCTCGCCGACCGACACCAGCACCGCGTCCGGAGGAACCCGTCACCATGTCCGTGACCATGCGCCGCGTGTGTGGGAGCATGCTCCTCGTCGGACTTCTCGCTGCGATGCTCCCTGGTCCGGCGGTTGCCGATGACCTCGTCACTGACGACGGTGCGGTGGTACTGGCTGTCGAAGGGGAACCGGTCGGCCCGGACCCCAAACCGCGCGAATCGGAAGACAACCCCGCGCGTGAACTTGCGGGGTACGAGAACCCCGACGTGCCGTTCACCTGGGGTGCGGCGTGGATCCTGACCTTCACCAGCATGGTCGGGCTCGTCCTGCTTGCGGGTCTGTACTGGCTGGGAGTCCATCGACCGTCCCGCGGCGCCTCGTAACCGCCGTGGACGTGGGCCGGGCCCGTCCCCTCGTCGACGAGCAGGTCGCGCTCTGGGCAGCGGCCGCAGTCGCCAGGCCTGCCCGCAGTGACCCGTCCGCAGCCGCAAAGCTGCGCGCGGCCATCGACCAAGACCTCCCGCTCGCCGACGAGGCCGTGCGGCGTTGGTCACGGCTGGGGGCCAGCGACGCTGAGGTCTCGGTGCGGCTCGTCGGCCGCAGCGGCTGGGTGCGTCGGAACCTCGTGGCGCTGCGCGGGCTGTTCGAACCGGTCCGGGAGCGCATCGAGAACCGACCGGCGGTGGCCCAGGCCCTCGGACTCCAGCTCGGCTGCCTGTTCGGTGCACTCTCCTCGAAGGTGCTCGGCCAGTACGTACTTCCGATCGGTGGTGAGGCGCCCGGCGAGCTGGTCGTCGTGGGACCGAACATGCTGGAGCTGCAGGAGCGCTACGGCGGACTCGCCGACGACATCCGCCGAGCCGTGCTTGTCCACGAGCTCATCCATCTGCACCAGTTCGCCGCCTCGCCCTGGCTCGCTGATCACCTGCGGGTGCTCGTGGAGCGGTACATGGCGGACGCGCGTGTCGACCGGGAGCGGATCGCAGAACTGTTTCAACGTCTGCCGGAGACCATCGCCGAGGTGCGTCGGAAGGGAACGGTTCGCCCGGTGCTCGAGACCGTCCTGACCGAATCCCAGGCCGCGGTCGTCGACGAGGCTCAGGGCCTGATGAGCCTGCTCGAAGGTCATGCCAACGCGGCCATGTTCGACGCCGGCAACGGGCTGGTCACCGACCCCAGCACAGTGCGCAAGGCGCTCGAGGCGCGACGTCGCGACGTGACCTCGCGTCTGCTCGCGGCGTTCGGCGGCATGGAACTCAAACGCCGCCAGTACCGCGAAGGCGAGAAGTTCGTGCGTGCAATCCTCGATCACGGTGGGCCGGAGACGCTCAACATGGCGTTTCGTGACCCGGGGAGTCTCCCCGGCTCGGCTGAGGTTGCGGCACCGCAGGCCTGGCTCGAGCGGGTGCGCGCCGCGTGAGCACGTCGGTGCGCCAGGTCGGGCCCCTCGACCCGGGTCAGCCGCGAGCCGCACTGATCGCTGAAGTCGTCGACGCGCTCGGTCATGTCCATGAGGGGGAACCGGTGGTCGTGGCCTGTTCCGGTGGCCCCGACTCGACGGTGCTCGCCTACCTCGCCGCCGAGGCGCGGCCGGACCTCGACCTGTCCATCGCGCATGTTCGGCACGGCCTGCGCGACGACACGGTCGACGTCGAGATCGTCCACCAGCACGCGGACTGGCTCGGACTTCCCATCGACGTGCGTGAGGTGACCGTCGAGGCGGACGGTCATGGCGTCGAAGCCGCTGCACGCCAGGCCCGGTACGCCGCGCTTCGCCGTATCGCCGCAAAACGTGGCGCAGTGGCGATCCTCGTCGCCCATACTGCTGACGATCAGGCGGAGACTGTCCTGCTGCGGATCGCCCGTGGCACCGGGATCGACGGGCTGTCGGCGATGCGCACGGTCACCGACGACATCGTTCGGCCGCTGCTGCGCGTGCGTCGCGTCGACATTCAGCGGTTCCTGCTGCTCGAAGGGTTGCCGACCGCCGAAGACCCGACCAACATGGACCCGGCCGTGCGCCGTTCGGTGGTCCGCCATGAGCTGCTCGCCCTGCTCGAACGCGTCGCGCCCGACCCCGTCGGGGCCCTTTGCCGGCTCGCCGACCTGGCACGCGACGAACGCGAAGCGCTGGACGATCTGGTCGCGGACCCGCTGGCCTCCGCACGCCGCATCGGACCCGTGCGGGCGGTGGCCGACCGGACGCTGTCCCCGCTTGTGCCGGCGGTCGCACGACGTGTCGTGCGTGCGCTTATTGCCGAGATCACCGACGCCCCGCTTGATGCGGACGCTGTCACCCGGGTGCTCGAACACCGGGAGGCATCCGCGCTGACCCTGCCCGGACCGCTGGAAGTCACCACCGCCGGTGGTTGGCGGGCGTTTGCTCCGCAGAGCCTGCCGCGAAGCCGTCCGGTGCCACTGTCGGTGCCAGGCGTCGCGGTCTGGCAGCCGGCCGGGATCGCGGTGCAGGCGATCACCCCGGAGACCGACCCGTGGCGTGAGCGGGCAACCGAGGGCGGGCCCGGTCAGGTCTCGCTCGCCTTCACCGATGCGTGGTCGCCTCCCCCCGCCACGTCTGACGTGAGCATCGTGCCGCCTGGAGGAACCCCCGAACGCATGGTGATCGCGCTGCCGGCCGATGTGGGTGGGTTGACGGTGCGCCACCGTGAGTCCGGTGACCGCGTCGTCACGGCTGCGGGGACCCGGCGTTTGCAGGACGTCATGGTCGACGCCGGTGTGCCGCGGGCGGTGCGCGACGTCTGGCCGGTCGTGGTCACCGACAGCCAGCGGGT
>JBJHDB010000022.1:3195-16073 GCA_050486325.1 Nitriliruptoraceae bacterium
TGGGTGCCAGGTCTCGCTGCCGACGAACAGCTGCTGCGCGCCGGTCGTGCCGCGCCCGGTGGACAGCTGCGCATCAGTCGAGCGAACTAACCTTCCGGCCCGGCCCGATCGGCACGCCGGCCAAGCGACGCAAGCCCCCGAGCGCCAGGACAGTCGATGGATACATCCTCACGGGTCCCCGAGGCCTACCGCGAGGACGTCGCCGAGGTGATCATCGATGCTGGCCAGATCGATGCCCGCCTCGACGAGCTCGCACGCGAGGTCGACGCCGATTATGCGGGACGACAGGTGCTGATCGTCGGGGTGCTCAAGGGTGCGATCTTCGTGATGGCTGACCTGGCCAGGAAGCTGACGATTCCGACTGCGATGGACTTCATGGCCTGTTCGTCGTACGGGTCGGCGACCACTTCGTCGGGCACCGTGCGGATCCTCAAGGACCTCGACACCGACATCGAGGGTCGGGACGTGCTCGTCGTGGAGGACATCGTGGACTCCGGCTTGACGCTCGACTACCTGTTCAAGAACCTGCGTTCCCGCAAGCCGGCGAGCATCGAGGTGCTGGCGCTGCTGACCAAGCCGGCCCGGCGCGAAGTCGACCTGCCCATCCGATACGTCGGTTTCGAGGTTCCCGACGTCTTCGTCGTCGGCTACGGACTGGACTTCGCCGAGGACTACCGCGGCCTGGCCGACATCGTTGCGCTTCGTCCGGAGGTCTACGGCGGCTGACCCCGGTCCGGCTCTGTGCGGCGGGACTGGTTCCGGTCGTTCAGCTGGGGTTGCGTCCCGCGATCGTGGTCCCGGCCGTCCGGCCGGGACGCGGTGGTACCGGTGGTAGCCTCGTTCGCGGGTGATGCATGGCCGATTGCCGTGCGCGCGGGCCGCTCGAAGTCGTCCGCCTCCCCGGTTCCCGCCGAACCATGACCGACTCCCGCCGGCAATCGTCCACCGCGATCGACAGGTGGTATCCGTGAAGCAAGGTCAGCGCCTCCTCAAGGGGCCCCTGCCGTGGATCCTGGCCCTTGCCGCGGCTCTGTGGCTCGGGGTCAGTTTCGTGCAGAGCGCGGCTGCACCATCCGAACTGACCTGGTCCGAGTTCCAGCGCGCGGTCGAGAACGGCGAGCTGCAGGGTCAGGACCTGGCCGTCACCACGATCGGCAACCGCTCCGACACGATCGAGGGCGAACGCCGTACCGGTGGATCCACGGTGGGATTCCGGACCACGTTCAATCCGGACGTCAGCGCCGACCAGCTGCGCGGATGGATCGATGCTGGGCTGATCGGCTCGGTCCAGTTCGACCCGGAACAGACCGGCGCACTCACCTCGATCCTGGCGACCGTGCTGCCGTTCATGCTGATCCTGGTCGTGTTCTTCCTGCTCATGCAGCGCATGCAGGGCGGAGCCGGCAGCGGGGTGATGCAGTTCGGCAAGTCCAAGGCGAAGATGGTCGCCAAGGACGCGCCGAAGGTGACCTTCTCGGACGTGGCCGGTGCCGACTCCGCGGTGGAAGAGCTGCGTGAGATCAAGGAGTTCCTCGAAAACCCGCAGAAGTTCCAGTCGATGGGGGCGAAGATCCCCAAGGGTGTGCTGCTGTTCGGCCCGCCGGGTACCGGCAAGACCCTGCTGGCGCGAGCGGTCGCGGGTGAGGCCGGCGTTCCGTTCTTCTCGATCTCGGGCTCCGACTTCGTCGAGATGTTCGTCGGTGTGGGTGCGAGCCGGGTCCGGGACCTGTTCACCCAGGCGAAGGAGAACGCTCCCGCGATCATCTTCGTCGACGAGATCGACGCGGTCGGGCGGCACCGGGGTGCCGGGATGGGCGGCGGCCACGACGAGCGGGAGCAGACCCTCAATCAGCTCCTCGTCGAGATGGACGGGTTCGACGTGCGCACCGCGGTGATCCTGATCGCCGCGACCAACCGGCCCGACATCCTCGACCCGGCTCTGCTGCGGCCCGGCCGGTTCGATCGGCAGGTCGTCGTCGACCGGCCCGATCTCAAGGGCCGGCACGACATCCTGAAGGTGCACGCCAAGGGCAAGCCGCTGGCTGACGACGTCGACCTCGAGGTGCTCGCCCGCCAGACCCCCGGGTTCACCGGCGCGGATCTGGCCAACCTGATCAATGAAGGCGCCCTGCTCGCCGCACGGTTCGACAAGCAGGAGATCGGCGCCTCCGAACTCGCCGAGGCGATCGATCGGGTGATCGCAGGTCCGGAGCGCAAGACCCGTCTGATGAGCGAACGCGAACGCACGATCACCGCCTATCACGAGGCCGGTCACGCCATCGTCGGGCACGCGCTCCCGCACAGCGACCCGATCCACAAGATCACGATCATCCCACGCGGCCGTGCCGGCGGATACACGATGGCGCTGCCCACCGAGGATCGCGCCTACGCGACGCGGGGAGAACTCGTCGACAAGTTGGCGATGATGCTGGGCGGGCGTGTCGCCGAGGAGCTCAAGATCGGTGACATCACCACCGGTGCGTCCAACGACATCGACAAGGCGACGCGTCTGGCGCGCGAGATGACCACTCAGTACGGGATGAGCACGCGCCTCGGGCCGATCAAGCTCGGCCACAGCGAGTCGCAGCCGTTCCTCGGCCGTGACTTCGGGCACGAACCCGACTACTCGAGCCAGGTCGCCTACGAGATCGACCGTGAGGTCCGTCATCTGCTGGACGAGGCGCACGACGAGGCCCTGGAGATTCTCGTCGACAACGACGATGTGCTCGAGACGCTCGCCACCCGGCTGCTCGAGGTCGAAACGGTCGAAGGTGAACTCCTCGAGGAGTTGCTCGGTCCGACCAACCAGCGGCCGAGCCGTGCCCAGCCCGTGCCGGTCGCAGATGACCCGACCGCGGTGCTGGACGCGTTGCGCAGGGTGGGAGTCAACGGCCACGGCACCGGTGGCGCGTCCGGTAACGGCAGGCCGGCCACCCACGCGCACGACGAAGCGCCTGATCACGGCGTGGCACCGAAGGAATGACCGACGCGGTGAAGCACGTGACCGGAGTCGAGGCGAACGGTTCGTTCGACCACGACAAGATCCGTTACGCCGTCCGACTGCTGCTCGAGGCGATCGGCGAGGACCCCGATCGGCCGGGGATCGCCGACACACCGGATCGGGTGGCGCGCGAGTACGACGAGATCTTCGCCGGCCTCCTCGTCGACCCCGCCGAGGTGCTCTCGGTCACCTTCGACGAAGCGCACGACGAGATCGTGATGATGCGCGACATCCCGTTCCACTCGATGTGTGAGCACCATCTGGTCCCGTTCGTGGGCCGCGCCCACGTGGCGTACATGCCCAGCGCCGACGGCAAGGTCACCGGACTGTCCAAACTGGCTCGTCTGGTCGACGTCTGTGCGAAGCGCCCCGGCCTGCAGGAGCGGATGACCGCGATGATCGCCGACACTCTCGAAAAGGCGATCGACCCGAGAGGGGTGATGGTGGTCGTCGAGGCGCGGCACATGTGCATGGAGATGCGCGGCATCCGCAAGCCGGGTGCGGAAACGGTCACCTCCGCGGTACGGGGCATGTTCCGGGACGACCAGGCCACCCGTGCGGAGGCGCTCGCGCTGCTGCGCGGCCGCAATGGCTGACACGCGTCCGAACTGGGCAGGCGACGCGTACGCTCGGGCACGTTCCGACCGGCGGGGCTGAGCACGTGAGCGCACCATCCGCGAGGGACCGTCTCGACGTCGACCTCGTCGTGTCCGGCGCCACGATCGAAACCTCCCGGCGGACCATTGTCATGGGTGTGCTCAACGTCACCCCGGACTCGTTCTACGACGGCGGCATCCATCTGTCCCCCGACCATCCGCACTCGGCGGTCGCTGACGGCCTCGCACTGACCGCCGCAGGCGCCGACATCGTCGATGTCGGGGGCGAATCCACCAGGCCAGGGTCGGAGGGTGTGTCCGCCGATGAGGAACTGCGGCGGGTGGTCCCGGTGATCGAGCAGTTGGCCCGGCATGGGGTGACCGTGTCGGTGGACACCACGAAAGCCGCCGTTGCGCGTGCCGCGGTCGACGCCGGGGCGGTGATCGTCAACGACGTCTCGGCCGGCTCGCTCGACGAGGAACTGCTCCCCACCGTCGCCGACCTCGGTGTCGGCTACGTGCTCATGCACATGCAGGGCACACCACGCACGATGCAGATCGATCCGCGCTACGGCGACGTGGTGGCCGACGTCGCCGCGTTCCTGTCGCAACGGCTCGAGGTGCTGCGCGACCACGGCATCCCCGCTGAACGTGTCGCCGTCGACCCTGGCATCGGGTTCGGCAAGACGACAGCACACAACGTCGAACTGCTGCGGAGGTTGGACGAGATCGTCGCCCTGGGGCGTCCGGTCGTGCTCGGCGCGTCACGCAAGTCCTTTCTCGGGCACCTGACGGGCCTGGACGATCCCGCCGACCGGCTCGAGGCTTCCCTGGCCGCAGCGGTGTTGGGGATCAGCAGGGGAGCCGGCATCCTGCGGGTGCATGATGTCGCCGAGACGTGCCGCGTGGTCGCGGTAGCCGATGCGGTCGAGCGTGGCATGCCCGGTGGGACACCCTTTTCCGGCCGCAGCCAGCGACCGTCGTGACCGACACGGCACCCGACGGAGGTGGGCGATGACGACGGACAGGATCAGCCTCACCGGCATCGCCGGCTTCGGTTTCCACGGCGTGCTCGATCACGAGGGCCGCGTCGGGCAGCGCTTCACCGTCGACGTCACGCTCGGCGTCGACCTTCGCGCCGCGGGCAGCTCCGACGCGCTCGAGGACACGGTCGACTACGGGGCGATCGCGGCCCGCGTCGCCGAACGCATCGTGGGTCCACCGTTCGCGTTGATCGAAGCCTTGGCGGACAGAATCGCCACCGACTGTCTCCGTCACGAGCGTGTGGACGTCGTCGAAGTCACGGTGCACAAGCCGAACGCACCTGTTCCCACCCTGGTCGACGACGTGTCGGTGACGGTGCGTCGGGTCCGCGACGACGGGTGAGCAGATGATGAGCGAAAAGCCGGGCGTGGCCCCGCCCTCGGCGGACGGCGCCACCGAGACCGTGTTCGTGGGGCTGGGCGCAAACCTCGGCGACGCCCTGGGAACCCTCACCGCAGCCGTGCTCGCCCTCGACGAACTCGATCGTGTGCAGGTGGTGGACGCCTCAGGCGTGTACCGCACGCCGCCGTGGCCGCCTGCCGACGATCCGCGTGCGGTCCCGCAGGACGATTACCTCAACATGGTCGTGCGGCTCGAGACGGTTCGTGAACCGGATGACCTGCACGAGGAGCTGCAGTTGATCGAGCGCGCCTTCGGGCGTGACCGTGCCACCGAGCAGCGTTGGGGGCCGCGGCGGCTGGACCTCGACATCCTGCTGTTCGGCGAGCGGGTGATCGACACCGCGTCGCTGACCGTCCCGCACCCCCGCATGCACGAGCGTGCCTTCGTCCTTGTCCCCCTCATGGAGGTGTTTCCTTCCGGTGTGATGCCTGACGGACGTCGCCTGACCCAGCTGGTCATGGCGCTGACCGACGCCGAGGAGATCACACTCGAAGTCCGTCTCGACGAGCTCCCTGGTCCTCGGGTGCGCCGGCCCGACGGGCCGGCGGGTGGTGTGGCGAGTTTCACCCGGCCGGACGTGGACGACATCGCCGGCGCCCACGGAGCGGGCCGATGACGCGATCCCCAGGACCGAACACCGTCGGCATCGTCGGGCCGGGCCGTGTCGGCGGTCTGCTCGCGGTTGCGTGCGCTCAAGCGGGTCTGCGTGTCACCGCGGTGGCGGGCGGATCCGATGAGGCCCGCGCGACGCTGTGCGACGTACTCGGCGACGCCGACGACGTCGCCCGGACCACGGACGTCCCCGCACGGGCGGAACTCGTGCTGGTGTCCGTACCCGACGATGCGATCGCGGCGGTGGCCGAGGAGCTGGCGCGTGCCAACGTGCTCACCGAACGGCATCGCGTCGTCCACCTCGCCGGGTCACGCGGCACCGACGTTCTGCGTCTCGCCGCGCTCGCCGGTGCGCGGGTGGCCGCGTGCCACCCGGCCATGACCATCCCGGCAGGTTCACGGGATCCGCGGGTGCTGGACGGCGTCGCGTGGGCGGTCACCGCCGCGGTCGGCGACCGCGTATGGGCCCACCGGTTCGTCACCGTGCTCCGTGGCGCCCCGTTCGACGTCGGCGAGGACCGGCGGGCGCTGTACCACGCGTCGCTGGTCGTCGGCGCCAACGCGGCAGGAGCGGCCGCGTCGGCGGCGCGCCAGCTGCTGCTCGCCGCAGGCGTAGGCGAGCCTGAGAGGTTCCTCGCGCCGGTGATCACCGCCAGTGTCGACAATGTGCTCGCCCGGGGAGCGGTCGCGCTGACCGGGCCGGTAGCCCGCGGCGATGCGGGCACGATCTCGGCCCATCTCGCCGCGATCGACCGCGACCTCCCGGAGTTGTCGGACACCTATCGGCACCTGGCGGAGGCGACCCTGCTGCAGGCCGCGCCCGGCCTCGATCCCGCTGCGCGCAAACGGGTGGCGGACGCGCTCGTTTCCGAGTCGCTGAGCGAGCACTGAGGTGACCGTGTGGACGTAGTGACCACGATCGAACAGGTGCGGGCGGCCGTGACCCGCGCCCGCGACGACGGGGCTCGCATCGGGTTCGTGCCCACCATGGGCGCGCTGCACGCCGGCCACCTGCGGCTGGTGCACCTGGCCGCCGAGCACGCCGACCAGGTGGCGGTGAGCATCTTCGTCAACCCGACCCAGTTCGACCGTCCAGAGGATCTCGATTCCTACCCACGTGACCTCGACGCGGACCTCGATGCCCTTGCGGCGCAGGGTGCGGCCACGCCCACGGTGGTGTTCGCCCCGACGGTCGGTCAGATGTATCCACGCGCACCGTTGACGACGGTCCACGTCACCGGTCTGACCGAGCGGTTGTGCGGTGCGAGACGCCCCGGCCACTTCGACGGTGTCGCGACGGTGGTGACCAAACTGTTCAACATCGTGCGACCAGACGTCGCGGTGTTCGGCCGCAAGGACCGGCAGCAGCTCGCGGTGGTGCAGCGACTCGTCGGCGACCTCGACCTCGGTGTCGAGGTGCTCGGTTGCCCGACGGTTCGTGACGACGACGGACTCGCCGTGTCCAGCAGGAACCGGCTCCTCGACGAGGAGGCCCGCCGCGAAGCCCGGGCGATCCCGGCGGCCCTGACCGCAGGGGTGCGTGCCGCCCGGGCGGGCCGCGACCGCACGCACGGGTCGGTGATCGACACGCAGCGTGCCCACACCGCGGCCCGGACCGTGCTCGACGCGCATCCCGGGCTCGACGTGGAGTACCTCGAGGTGGTCGATCCGGACACGTTCGCCCCAGCCGAACCGCGTGCTGACGGCACGGTGATCCTGGCGGTCGCCGCGTTCGTCGATGGAGTCCGCCTCATCGACAACGTCGAGCTCGGCTTTGCTCCGGACGAGGCCGCCCTGCTCGACTGTGCGGCGCCCCACACAGGAGTTGACGCGTGACCACCACCCCGGCGTTGTTCGCCGACGACCAGACGATCCTGTCGGCACCGGACACCCGCGCGCTGGTCGTTCGTGCGCTGCGCGAGGACCTGGCCGACACCGGTGACGTGACCTCCGAGGTCACCGTCCCCGAAGGCGCCAGGGGTATCGCCGACCTCGTCGCGCGTCGTGGTGGTGTGGTGGCCGGGCTCGGGCTGATCGCCGTGGTGTTCGCCGAGGTCGACCCTGGAGTCGAGGTGAGCCTCGACTGCGCCGACGGCGACGAGATCGTCGCCGGCCAGGTGGTGGCCAGCGTCGCCGGACCGCTGCGGTCGGTACTGGCCGGCGAGCGCACCGCCCTGAACCTCGTAAACCACCTCTCCGGCGTGGCGACCGCGACCCGGCGGTTCGTTGACGAGATCGCTGGCACCGACTGCGTGGTGCGCGATACCCGAAAGACGACACCGGGGCTTCGCATGCTCGAGAAGGCTGCGGTGCGCGCCGGTGGAGGGGTGAACCATCGGATCGGGCTGTTCGACGGTGTGCTGGTCAAGGACAACCACGTGGCAGCCACGGGAGCGTTCTCCCCGGTCGCCGCTGCGGCGCTGTCGGCCGCCGCCGCGCGAGGACTGGTGGTCCAGCTCGAGGTCGACTCCATGGAGGAGCTCGACGAGGCGCTCGCGCTCGACGCGCGCGACATCCTCCTCGACAACTTCACCCCGGAGCAGACCGCCGAGGCGGTCCGCGTGGTCCGTGCCCACGAGCAGGCGCACGGCGGCATCCGGGTGCTGCTGGAGTCCTCGGGCACGATCACCCTCGACACCGTGCGCGCCTACGCGCTCGCCGGCGTCGATCGTGTTTCGGTGGGCGCAATCACCCATTCGGCGGCAAACCTCGACATCGGACTCGACCTGCGCGTCGAGCCGGATACGGACTGACGTGCAGGTCGCGATCGATGTCGGAAACTCGACGACCGTCGTCGGGGTATTCGACGAGGCCGAGCTGACCGATCACTGGCGCATGTCCACCGTCGCCCGGCGGACCTCGGACGAGCTGGCGTTCCTGATCGACGGGATGCTGGGCAGCGCGGGGATGCGGCTGGACGCCGACGTTTCGGGGCTCGTCGTCGGCTCG
Organism: Nitriliruptoraceae bacterium; assembly: GCA_050486325.1. Lineage (GTDB taxonomy): Bacteria > Actinomycetota > Nitriliruptoria > Nitriliruptorales > Nitriliruptoraceae > JBJHDB01. The sequence goes on from JBJHDB010000022.1 coordinate 11,800, forward strand.
GTGGTCCCACCGGTCACCGAATCGCTGCGGGCCATGTGTGCCCGGTACCTCGACCTGGAGCCGGTCTTCGTCGAACCGGGCGTGCGCACCGGCATCGCGCTCCGTCACGACAATCCCCGCGAGATCGGCGCCGACCGGATCGCCAATGCCGTCGCGGCCCGTGAGCTGTTCGGAGGACCTGCGGTCGTGGTCGATTTCGGCACCGCGACCTCGTTCGACGTGGTCGACCGCGACGGGGCGTTCATCGGTGGCGCCATCGCTCCCGGGGTGAGCACCGCCACCGACGCGCTGGTCGAGAAAGCGGCGCGGTTGCCTGACGTCGAGGTGCTGCCCACCGGGACGGCGATCGGGGCGTCGACGATCGCGTCGCTGCGTGCGGGGATCGTGTTCGGTTTCGCCGGCCAGGTCGATGCGATCGTCGCCCGCATCGTCGGTGAACTGGGAGGCGAGGTCACCACGATCGCCACCGGTGGTGTCGCGCCCGCCGTGCTCGATGCGTGCACATCGATCGAGCATCACGATCCATGGCTGACCTTGAAGGGGCTCCGCCTGATCTACGAGCATGCCCGCCGCTGAGCACCTGCCTGCCGTCTTCGTCCTTGCGTCACGTCACGCCTGCCCGAACCGGGCGGCGGGGCCCTGCGGGGTAGGGTGCCGGGCCGTGCGGCCGTGGAGGCCGGCCAGTCCCGACCCGTGCCGGAGTAGACGTTGACCGATCAGCAGCCAGGCGCCGAACAGGTGCCCGGACCCGCTAGCACCGAGTCGTCGAAACTCGACGAGATCGTCGCCGCGCGTCGTGCCAAGCTCGACGAACTGCGTCAGGCCGGTATCGAGCCGTATGCGGTGCGGTCGCGACCGACCGGGACCGTGGCCGACGTCCGCGCCCGTTTCGACGGCCTCGAAGCGGAGACCTCCACCGGTGAGACGGTCGTGGTCGCTGGGCGCCTGGTCGGTCGTCGCCAGCTCGGCCGCCTGACATTCCTGGTGCTCCGCGAGGACGGCGTCGACCTCCAGCTGCTGTGCGTCGTCGGCAGCCTGGACGAGGACTCACGCCGTCTGCTCGAGCTGATCGACGTCGGCGACTGGGTGGAGGCCGACGGTGAAGTCATCGCGTCCAAGACGGGTGAGCTGTCGGTGCGCCCCGATCGGCTGAAGCTGCTCGCCAAGGGGTTGCGGCCGCTGCCCGACAAGTGGCACGGGCTGACCGACACCGAGCAGCGCTTCCGTCAACGCGAGCTGGACCTGGTCGTCAACGCCGAAGCCCGACGGGTCTTCGACGTCCGTGCCCGGGTGCTTCGCGCGCTGCGTGCCGAGATGGAGGACCGTGGTTTCGTCGAGGTGGAGACCCCGATGCTCCATCCGATTCCCGGCGGAGCGACCGCCCGCCCGTTCGTGACCCATCACAACGCACTCGACGTCGACCTCTATCTGCGCATCGCTCCCGAGCTGTACCTCAAGCGCCTCATCGCCGGCGGGATGCGGCGCGTGTTCGAGGTCAACCGCAACTTTCGCAACGAAGGGATGAGCCCGCGGCACAACCCTGAGTTCACCATGCTCGAGTCCTATGCGGCCTACGACGACTACACCGACGTGATGGCGCTCACCGAAGCGTTGATGCAGCGGGCCGCGCTCGAGGCCGTCGGCAACCTCGAGCTGGAGTATCAGTCGCGTCCGGTGTCGCTGGAAGGGCCGTTCCGCCGGGTCGCCCTGCTCGAACTGGTCCGTGAGGCAACCGGCCGTCCCGATCTGAGCTACGACGTCACCGTCGACGAGGCTCGTTCCGTCTGCGATGTGCATGGCATCGCCTACGAGCAGACCTGGGGGGTGGGCAAGTTGGTGCTCGAGCTCTACGAGAGCCTGGTGGAGCACACCCTGTGGGATCCGGTGTTCGTCACCGACTACCCGGTGGAGGTTTCGCCCCTGGCACGCCGTCACCGCGACGACCCGCAGGTGACGGAACGCTTCGAGCTGATCGTGACGGGCCGGGAGCTGGCGAACGCGTTCTCGGAGCTGATCGACCCGGTCGATCAGCGCGAGCGCCTCGAAGAACAGGCCCGGGACAAGGCCGCGGGCGACGAGGAGGCCATGGCGGTCGACGAACCCTACCTGCGGGCCATGGAGCTCGGGCTGCCACCCACTGGCGGCCTGGGGCTCGGTGTCGATCGCCTCGTCATGCTGCTCGCCGACGTCGCCAACATCCGTGACGTGATCCTCTTCCCCACGCTGCGCCCCGAACGATGAACGGGCCCGCTGGCACGTAGGCGGGTGGAGTCGCATCGGCTGAGGTCTGAAGCCCCAGGGCGACCAGGTTGGCACGATTACCCCGTCCGGTGGCCGTATGCCCCTGAAGTCACCGGCGGCCATGGGTTACGATCCATGTGGTACAGGGGCCCGCCTACCCCGAAGTATCGGTAGAGAACTCGCGCTGAGGTACCCGCAGCGAGCTCGCCCGGACCCGATGCCGAAAGAGGTCCTGATGTTCGAGAGGTTCACCGACCGGGCCCGCCGGGTCGTCGTCCTCGCCCAGGAAGAGGCGAGGATGCTCAACCACAACTACATCGGCACCGAGCACATCCTGCTCGGTCTGATCCACGAGGGCGAAGGTGTTGCCGCCAAGGCCCTCGAGTCGATGAACATCTCGCTGGAGGGGGTCCGCGACCAGGTCACCGAGATCATCGGTCGTGGACAGACCGCCCCGGCGGGCCACATCCCGTTCACCCCACGCGCCAAGAAGGTGCTCGAGCTGTCACTGCGCGAAGCGCTGCAGCTTGGGCACAACTACATCGGCACCGAGCACATCCTGCTCGGCCTGATCCGCGAAGGTGAGGGTGTCGCCGCCCAGGTGCTTCAGAAGCTCGGTGCGGACCTCAACAAGGTCCGCCAGCAGGTCATCCAGCTGCTTTCGGGCTATGCCGGCAGTGAGGGCGGCAAGGCTGCAGCGGGCGTCGGTGAGGGCTCCGCGGCGGGCAGCCGCGAGGGTTCGACCATTCTCGACCAGTTCGGGCGCAACCTGACCCAGGCCGCCGCCAACACCGAGCTCGACCCCGTGATCGGCCGCCATCGCGAGATCGAACGGGTGATGCAGGTGCTCTCCCGCCGGACCAAGAACAACCCGGTTCTGATCGGTGAGCCGGGGGTGGGAAAGACCGCGATCGTCGAAGGTCTCGCGCAGCGCATCGTCGCCGGTGAGGTGCCCGAGACGCTCAAGGACAAGCACCTCTACACGCTCGACCTCGGTGCGCTGGTGGCCGGATCCCGCTACCGGGGCGACTTCGAGGAGCGCCTGAAGAAGGTGCTCAAGGAGATCACCTCCCGGGGCGACATCATCCTGTTCATTGACGAGATCCACACCCTCGTCGGCGCGGGTGCCGCCGAAGGCGCCATCGACGCCGCCAGCATCTTGAAGCCGATGCTGGCGCGGGGGGAGCTGCAGACCGTCGGTGCGACCACCCTCGACGAGTACCGCAAGCACCTCGAGAAGGACGCGGCGCTGGAGCGCAGGTTCCAGCCGGTCAAGGTCGAAGAGCCCTCGATGGAGCACACCATCGAGATCCTGCGGGGGCTGCGCGACCGGTACGAAGCGCACCACCGGGTGAGCATCACCGACGAGGCGTTGATCGCGGCCGCGGAGTACGCCGACCGTTACATCTCCGACCGTTACCTGCCCGACAAGGCGATCGACCTGATCGACGAAGCCGGGTCGAGGTTGCGCATCCGGTCGATGACGACACCTCCGGACCTGCAGGATCTGGACGCCGAGATCGACCAGGCGCGGCAGGCCAAGGAAGAGGCGATCGACGCGCAGGACTTCGAGCGGGCAGCGAGCCTGCGTGACGAGGAGAAGCGCCTCACCGAGCGCCGGGACAACCGCGCCGACCAGTGGCGTTCCGAAGGCATGGACACCGTACTGATCGTCGACGAAGAGGTGATCGCAGACGTCCTTTCCAACTGGACCGGCATCCCGGTGTTCAAGCTCACCCAGGAGGAGTCCGACAAGCTCCTCCACATGGAAGACGAGCTGCACAAGCGGGTCATCGGCCAGGAACAGGCGATCTCGGCGGTCTCGAAGGCGATCCGGCGGACGCGTGCCGGGCTGAAGGATCCCAAGCGCCCGTCCGGTTCCTTCATCTTCCTCGGCCCCTCCGGGGTCGGCAAGACCGAGCTGGCCAAGACCCTCGCCGAGTACCTGTTCGGCGACGAGGACTCCCTGATCCACCTCGACATGTCCGAGTACATGGAGAAGCACACGGTCAGCCGGCTGATCGGCTCCCCAC
>JBJHDB010000023.1:0-15609 GCA_050486325.1 Nitriliruptoraceae bacterium
CCGCTGCACTGCACCTCCAGTGGCAAGGTGTTCCTGGCGCATGCCTCACCGGAGCTGCTCGAGGCGTTGCTCACCACGAAGTTGACCGCCTACACCCCGGCGACGGTCACCGACCGTCAGGTCCTCGTTGATCAGCTCGACGAGGTGCGTGCACGCGGGTACGCGACCACGCGTGAAGAGCTCGAGGAGGGCTTGAACGCCGTTGCCGCACCGGTACGTGGTCCCGACGGTTCGGTGGTCGCGACAGTGTCGGTTTCGGGGCCCTCGTACCGACTCGAGCCCGAACGCATGGCTGACGTCGGGGAGATCACCATCGACGCGGCCGGTGAGATCTCGCGTCGGCTGGGATACCTCGGCGAGCCTCATCCGCCATCGATCGGCGACCCTGCCTGAACCGGCCCACCGCGTGGTTCAGCCGACGCCTTTGCGTGCCTTGACGCGTTCGATCACCGCCGGCAGCAGCTCGTGGAGATCGCCGAGTACCGCGTAATCGGCCCGGGTGACCATCGGTGCTTCCGCATCCGTGTTGATCGCCAGAATTCGCTTGGAACTCATGCAGCCCACCCAGTGCTGGGTTGCGCCCGAGATGCCGCAGGCGACGTACAGGTCCGGTGCGACCCGGGTTCCTGTCTGTCCAACCTGATCGTTGTGCGACCTCCAGCCGTTGTTGGTCGCAACCCGCGAACAGCCGACCGCACCGCCCAGCAGACCGGCGAGCTCCTCGAGCGGTTCGAACGCTTCGGCGCTGCCGACCCCGCGCCCGCCGGAGATGACCACCGGTGCGGTCGCCAGGCTGACCCCGCCGCTCCGGGTGGCAATTTCGGTGACCTTGCCGACGAACAGGTCGTCGGCGAGCTGCGGCGTGAAGCTCGAGATCTCGGCTGCACCCGGGCTCGTCGCGTCGGCGGCGGCAGTCTGGTGCGGGGCAGCGGTCAGCAGAGCGACGTCAGCGGACAGCCGCGCGTCTTCGAGCAGGACGCCTCCCCATCGCACCCGGGTGAGCTCCCAGCCGTCATCGGCGGGGAAGACGGCGGTGCAGTTGGCGGCGAGCGGCTGGTCGAGCTGTGCGGCGAGGTGCGCCATTACCTCCCCGCCGCGGTCGTCGCCCGGGCCGATGATCGCATGGACGTCGAGATCGCCGTGCAGCTGGACGAGCGAGGCGGCCCAGGCGGCGGGGGCGAACTCGTCCAGGCGCGCATCGACGACCTGGTGGATCGTGGCGACCCCTTGCGACCGCAGGCTTGCGGCCGCGGCGTCAGCGGCTTGGCCGATCAGCGCCGCATGCAACTCGGCGCCGGCGGCCTCCGACAGCTGCCTGGCGAACGTCGCGGTCTCGGCGGCGAGCTTGGTCAGGGCGCCGTCTTCCTGGGTGACGAACGTGAGGACGATGCTCATAACAGTCCGACCTCCTCGAACAGATCGACGACAGCATCGGCAGCGTCGGCTCCCGTGCCGAGGAACACCGTCTCGGACTGCTGCTGCGGGGGATGGTGCAGGCGGATCGTGGCGAGCCCGCCGTCGCTCCGCGGCGGTTCGATCTCACGCAGCACGGCCTTCTTGGCGAGCAGCCGGCCACGCATGGCCGGGTAGCGGGGAAGATTGATGCCTTCCTTGACCGCGACGACCGCGGGCAGCGGCACTGCGCAGATCTCGAAGCCGTCGGCGACCGCCCGGTGAACCCGTGCGGCACCGTCGTCCACCTCGATCTTCTTCGCGCCACTGACGACGGGCCGTTGCAGCAGCTGCGCGACACGGATCCCGACCTGGTAGTTGCCGGCATCGGCAGATTCGGTGCCGAACAAGATCAGGTCGAACACCTCGCCTTCGCTCTCCAGCGTGCGGACCGCATCGGCGATGGCCTTCGCCGTCGCGCGGGGTTCCCATTCGTCAGCCTCGATCGGCAGTAGTACACCGTGCTCGATGCCCATCGATATCGCGGTGCGCAGCTGCTCCTCGGCGACCTTCGGCCCGAGCGTGAGGACGGTGGTCGTTCCGCCCTCTCGCTCGGCGATCTGGACAGCTTCCTCGACCGCGCATTCCTCGTGCGGGCTGACCGTGAAGCCAAGGTGGCGGGTGTCGATCGCCTGTCCGTCCTCGGTCAGCACGATCTTCGCGCCAGGGGCGGGGACCCGCTTGACACAGACGAGGACGTTCATGCCTTCATCCGATCGTCGTCGGGGTCGAACAGCCCGTGCCGGGTGTTGGAGCCCACCCGCACCGGGAACAGGTCACCCATGTACTGCACGAACAGCTCGTTGCCGACCTCGGCATGTTCGGGCGGCAAGTAGCCGAGCAGGATGTGCTTGCCGACCGACGGCCCGCTGCCCGAGGTGGTCACGTAGCACGGCCGACCGTGGGCATCGGCGATCCGGTTGCCGTCGGCGGTCACGAACGGTGAGCCGCCCATCGGGAAGCGCGCCTCGCCCGAAGAGGACATGTGGTTCTCGACGGTCAACGAGCACATGACTGCGGTCGGTCCCGCCTCACGGGCGGCCAGGTAGGCTTCCTTGCCAATGAAGTCGGCCGCCTTGACCTTCGGGAACGCCAGCCCGGCCTCGACCGGGTTGTACTCGGACTCGAGCTCGGCGCCCATCAGCCGGTAGCCCTTCTCGATACGTCCGGTCGTGCCGTACACGCCACCGCCGGCGGCCACGACACCGTGCTCCTGACCGGCCTCCCAGAGCGTGTCCCACAGCCGTTCGCCCTGGTCGATCGGCGCGTGGATCTCCCAGCCGAGGTCGCCCACGTAGGAGATGCGCACCATCAGGGTCTGAACCCCGTTGATCTCCACCCACTGGCAGCTGCCGAACCCGAACGCGTCGTTGGAAAGGTCGTGTGAGGTGGTCTGGGCGACGATGTCGCGCGCCTTGGGCCCCCATACACCGACCGTCGTCCAGGCGTTGGTCGCGTCATGTAGATGAGCCGAGCCGTCTTCGGGAAGGTGGTCGGTGAACCACTTGAGGTCACGGCCCCAGTCGGCGCCACCGGTGATGATCCGGAAGTGGTCCCAGCCGAGCCGCACCACAGTGAGGTCACTGCGGAACCCGCCGTTGTAGGTCAGCACCGGGGTGTACATGATCCGTCCGACCGGACGGTCCATGTTGGCCACCGTCATCCGGTCGATGTAGGCGAGCGCTCCCGGGCCAGTCACCTCGAAGATCGTGAACGCGGTCAGGTCGACCATCGCGGCCCGTTCGCGCATCGCCAGGTGCTCGGCGTTGATGATCGGCGACCACCAGCGCGCGTCCCATTCGTTGGGTCGGTCGACGACCCGGTCGCCGAACTCGTCGAGCAGCGAGGCGTTCGACTCGTACCACTGCGGTCGTTCCCAGCTGCCGGCCTCGAAGTAGACCGCGCCGAGCGCCTCGGTCCGGCGGTGGAACGGCGACAGGCGCAGCTTGCGGTTCGACTCCCACTGCTCGTGAGGGTGCACGATCCCGTAGGTCTTGTTGAAGCCCTCCGAGGCGCGAGCGGCGACATGATGCACGGTGCGCTGGCTCGGCGTGAACCGGGCGATGTCCGCCCCGTGCGGGTCGAGTTCGGGTGCGCCGTCGGTCATCCACTGCGCCATCATGCGCCCCACACCGGGGCCTTCCTTGATCCATACTGCCGCGGCCGACCACAGGCCCTTGACCTCGGGCGTCTCACCGAGCAGAGGTCCGCCGTCCGGCGTGAGTGACAGCAGCCCGTTGATGGCGTGCTTCACGCCCGCCCCCGGCGTGTTGAGCAGCTCGGGCATCAGCTCGAGGGCGTCCTCCATCTGGGCGTCGAAGTCGTCGGATGTGAACGGCAGCTGCGTGGGGGAGAGTTGTGCCGCCTCGATCGAAGGGATCTCGTCGGGGTCGTGCAGGATCGGCCGGTGCGCGTAGGAGCCCACCTCCATGTCGCCGCCGTTCTGGCGCTCGTACATGTTGGTGTCCATGTCGCGGATGATCGGGAAGGCGATCTCGGCCCGGGTCTGCTCGAGCATCGGGATCGGGCCGACGTCGATCATCTGGTGCACCGCCGGCGTCAGCGGGATCGTCGCACCTGCCATCGCTGCGATACGCGGACTCCAAACCCCGCAGGCGACGACGACGTACTCGCATTCGATTCGGCTGCGGTCGGTGACCACCGCACGTACCCGGCCCTCGACTACCTCGATGTCGGTGACCTCGGTGTTGGCCGAGACCGTGAGCGCACCGGCGGCGGTAGCCCGTTCACGCATGATCACGCCGGCCTGCAGGGAGTCGACGACCGAGACCGACGGCGTGTAGAAGCCGCCGAGCAGGATGTCGGTGTTGACGAACGGTGTCAGCTCGGCGATCTGGTCGGGGGTGATCAGTTCCGCCTCGATGCCCCACGCCTTGGCGGAGGCCATGCGCCGGCGCAGTTCCTCCATGCGCTCCTCGGTGCGCGCGACCTCGATGCCGCCAGTGGTGGTGTTGACCCCCATCTCCTCGTACTGGCGTTGCGAGTCGAGCGTGAGCAGGGCGAGTTCCTTGCCGTGGTCGACCGGGAAGATGAAGTTTGAGGCGTGACCGGTCGAGCCGCCCGGGTCGGGAAGCGGCCCTTTGTCGACCAGCACGATCTCCTTCCAACCCATGTCGGCAAGATGGCCGACGATGGAGTTACCGACGATGCCGGCGCCGATGACGACGACCTGCGCGCGGGTGGGAAGCTCGCTCATGGTGCTCTCCTGATTGCGGCCGGGTTGCGGCCGGTGCTCATGCGGTCACAACAGCTTGCGGATGGCGCGTTCGAACTCCGCGACGTGCTCTCGCGCGACGCGTTCGGCGGTTTCGGCGTCACCCCGGCCGATCGCCTCGAGCAGTTCGGTGTGTTCGTGCACGGCGTCTTCGAGCCGCTCAACTCGTGCGAGCGCCACGAACCACAAGCGCAGCGCGAGCACGTAGTAACGCTCGAGCGAGGCGTGAAGGAACGGGTTGTGCGCCGCGCGGTAGATCGCGCGGTGGACCCGCTGGTCGAGGTGGATCAGGGTGCGCTGGTCGGCGTCGGGAGTCCGTCCATCGATCTCGGTGACCAGTGCGTCGATCCGGTTGCGGTCGTCGGCGCCTGCCCGCTCGGCGGCCAGGCGGGACACGAATCCTTCCAGTTCGACACGGATCTCCGAGATTGCCCCGAGGTCGCCTACGTCGATCGGGCCAACGTAGATACCGCGTCGGGGGTAGATCTCGACGAGGTCTTCGTCGGCCAGACGTCGGAGCGCTTCGCGCACCGGGGTTCGGCCGAGCCCGAACTCCTCGACGAGCTCACGCTCGTTGACGAGGGTTCCTGGCGCCAAGCGCAGCGTCACGATGCGGTCGCGCAGCAGGTAGTACGCCCGCTGGCTGAGCGAGTCGATCGTGACGTCCTCGGGGACGAGGACGGCGAGATCGAGCTCGTCCGATGGTGACGCCGCCGCGCTCGTGACCAACCCATCCTCCGTGCAGACCAGTGCGCACTCTACTGATATACCATAACTGTGACAAGAGGTTCGTCAGCACTTCGTTCGGTTGGACGGCGCATTCCCTGTCCGAGGGTGGAAGAAAAGTCGGGAAGCTGGGGCACCACACGCTCCCGTCCAACAAAGCCGGAGCGCCGGCCACGAGGGCCGGCGCTCCGTGTCAGCGACCGTGTGGTCCACGGTCGGATCGTGCCTCAGTGTGGGTCGAGCTCCTTGGAGCTGCTCACGGTCGGGCTGGAGTCACGATGCTCAGGCAGCACCACGACCTGTCCAGCCGCATCCTTGGCCAGGCCGCGCGCCACACCCCAAGCGACGATGACAAGCACCGCTGCGAACGGCAGACCGGTCGCGACCGATCCCGCTTGCAGCGCGCCGAGGCCACCGGCCGCGAGCAGTGCTGCAGCGACGAGACCTTCGGACACCGCCCAGAACACGCGAAGTCCCTTCGGTGGGTCGAGCTGACCGCCGGAGGCGATCATGTCGATCACGAAGGAGCCGGAGTCGGAGCTGGTCACGAAGAAGATCGTCACCACGATGATCGCCAGGATCGAGGTGACCGCCGATGCCGGCAGGGCCTCGAGCAGCCCGAACATGCCGGCGCCGCTGTAGTCGACCGTCTCGCTGATCGCCGCGATGCCTTCCAGTTCGAGGTGGATGGCCGAGTTGCCCATCACCGTGAACCACAGGAACGACACGAGCGTGGGCACGAACAGCACACCCATGATGAACTCGCGAACGGTGCGGCCTCGCGAGATACGGGCGATGAACATGCCGACGAAGGGCGCCCACGAGATCCACCACGACCAGTAGAAGATCGTCCAGCCGGCGGCCCAGCCCTCACCCTGGTAGGTGCCTGCCCAGCCCATCAGCGGGATGGCCTGGAAGACGTAGTTGCCGATGTTCTCGAAGTACGCGGTGAGGATGACCAGCGTCGGTCCCGCGATCGCGACGAACAGCAGGAGCACGCCCGCGAGGATCATGTTGGTCTGCGACAAGCGCTTGATGCCCTTGTCCAGACCTGACACGACCGAGATCGTGGCCGCCAGGGTGATGACCGCGATCAGGACGATCTGGGTGCCCATGCCGATTGGCACGTCGAACACCCGATTCAGTCCCGCGTTGATCTGGGTCACCCCCAGACCGAGCGAGGTCGCGATGCCGAACATCGTCCCGAAGATGGCGAGGATGTCGACGAGGTTGCCGAGCCAGCCCTTGTAGCGCTCACCGATCAGCGGGTACAGCGCCGAGCGCACCGTCATCGGCAGGCCGTGGCGGTACCCGAAGTACGCCAGCGACAGGCCGAGCACCGCGTAGACGGCCCACGGGCCGAGGCCCCAGTGGTGGAAGGTCAGCAGCATCGCCTCGTTGGCGGCTTCCGCCGTGCCAGGTTCGAGCACACCCAAGCGTGGCGGTGGGTCGAGCGCGAAGTGCGCGACGGGCTCCTCCACGCCCCAGAAGACGAGGCCGATGCCCATTCCGGCGGCGAACAACATCGAGAACCACGTCAGGTAGCTGTAGTCCGGCTCGGAGTCATCCGGACCGAGCTTGGTGTGCGCGTGCTTGCTGAGCGCTACCCACAGGCAGAACACCAGCAGGAACGCGACGCTGGCGATCAGGAACCAGCCGAACGTGCCGATGACGAAGTTGAAGACGTTGCCGAGCATCTCCCCGGCGTGTTCGGTGGCGATCGCCGCATAGACCACGAACAGAATGATCAGACCTGCGGAGATCGGGAACACGACCGGATGGATATGTGACTTCATCCGTTCCATGGTTGACATCTATTGCTCTCCCTCGTGCGGCGCCGGGACCGGCGACCCCTGCCGTCCATGCATTTCCCCAGACGACGATGGACGGGCCGTGTCGGACCAGGCGCGCGTCGGATCGCGCTTCTGGCGCGGCCACACCTTGGCAGAACGGCCAGGCGGATGCCACTAGGTCGCGGCAAGACACTGGCCCTACGGACGTCGTAGAGCGCTGGGCGCACGTCGCCGCGCATTAATCGCGCGGCACTTGTCAGGGGCCGAAATGCCGCAGAACCACCCCCAGCGGGTGTTCAGCGGGGCTTCTGGGGTGCTGCCGCCGCAACCCGGCGAAGCCGCAAGAGGGTGAACGTCAGACCGAACACCGTTGCGGGCAGCGCGACGGTCACCGCCGCATTCGCCGACAGCTGCAGGCCGAGGAATCCGCCGACGAGCGCGATCGATGATGCGGTGACCCACACGAGGCGCGCGAGGCGATCGAGGCTCGCGAGCAGCTCGCCGACGAGATAGATCACGATCAGTGGGCCCACGACCAGCACGACGACCAGCACCATCGCCCCCCACGACGCCAGGGCCAGCGACATGCCCGCTGCATAGCTGGCGAACATCACCACGCCGAGTACGAGCGCGGCGCGTTCGAGTGTCCGCCTGCCGGCGAGCCGGGCCGTGGTGGCCATCACGACGGGGATGGTGAACATCAGCGCCTGCGCGAACGGGTAGGCGATCACGAGCGTCAAGCTCACGGCGGCCATCGACCCGCCGATGATCGAGATCACCCGCAGGGCGCGTTCGTCCTTGGTCGGCTCGCTCGCGGTTGCCATGGTGGGGTCCTTCACGGGCGCCATCGCGATTCGGTGTCTTCGTGCCGGCCGACGCTACTCGTCCGGCGCGGCAGGCGAGGCGATGCCCGATGCGCGATCCGGTACGCGAGTAGATTGCGGCGCACCATCGGCATCCGACCAAGGATCCTCCGCGCGTGGCCACTGCCAAGAAGAGCGACCTCGGCGTCACGCCGATGAGTGAGGACGTGTCCGCCTGGTACAACGAGCTGGTGCTCAAGGCCGAGCTCGCCGACCGCGGGCCGGCCAAGGGAACAATGGTGGTACGGCCCTACGGCTACCGCGTCTGGGAGCTGCTGCAGAGCCAGCTCGATCAGCGCTTCAAGGACACCGGGCACGTCAACGCCTATTTCCCCCTGTTCATCCCGATGTCGCTGCTCCAGCGCGAAGCCGAACACGTCGAAGGGTTCGCGCCCGAACTCGCCGTCGTCACCCACGGCGGTGGCAAGGAGCTCGAGGAGCCGCTGGTGGTGCGGCCCACCTCCGAGACGGTGATCGGCACCATGTACAGCCGGTGGATCTCCTCCTACCGTGACCTGCCGGTGCTGATCAATCAGTGGGCCAACGTGGTGCGCTGGGAACTGCGGCCCCGGATGTTCCTGCGAACGACCGAGTTCCTCTGGCAGGAGGGCCACACGGCCCATGCGGACGAGGCCGACGCGATGGCCGAGACCCTGCGCATGTTCGACGTTTACACCGAGTTCTGTCGCAACGTCGCCGCGATCCCGATGATCCCGGGGGAGAAGACGGCCGGGGAGCGCTTCGCCGGTGCAGTGCGCACCTTCAGCATCGAAGGGCTGATGCGTGACGGCAAGGCCCTGCAGTGTGGTACCTCGCACTACATGGGCACCAACTTCGCCGAAGCCTTCGACATCACCTTCCAGGACGAGAACAACGAGCTGCAGTTCGTCCACACCACCTCCTGGGGAGTGTCAACGCGCCTGGTTGGAGCGGTGATCCTCGCTCACGGCGACGACCAGGGCCTGGTGCTGCCTCCACGTCTCGCGCCGATTCAGGTCGTCATCGTGCCGATCGGGCGTGGCGAGGACGGGGAGGCCACCCGGGCCAAGGCGGTCGAGCTCGCCGATCAGCTGCGCGAGGCAGGCGTGCGCGTCGAGGTCGACGACCGCGATGCCTCGCCGGGTTTCAAGTTCAACGACTGGGAGCTCAAAGGGGTGCCGCTCCGGGTCGAGCTCGGTGTGCGCGACCTCGAGGCGGGATCGGTGGTGTTGGCCCCGCGTATCGGCGAACGCGACGAGCGGGGGCGGGTGGTCAAGCAGAGCCGGTCGTTTGCCGAGTTCGTCGCGTCCACACCCCAGTGGCTCGACGACTACCACGACACGTTGCTCGAACGTGCCCTGGAGTTCCGTGCGTCACGCTCGCGCACGACCGACGACTGGGATTCGTTCGTCGCGCAGGTCGCGACCGGGCTGGCGTACGCCCACCACTGCGGCAAGCCCGCCTGCGAGGACGAGATCAAGGAACAGACCGCCGCAACGCCCCGGTGTGTGCCGATCGACGGTGAGGTGGAGGAAGGCGTATGCGTGCGCTGCGGCGAGCCAGCCGCCTACCCGACCCGGGTGGCGTTCGCCCGCGCTTACTGACCACCTACGGATCAGGTCCGTTCGGCGACGACCTTCTGCGCGGCGGCCACGAACGTGCCGAGTACGGGCGCGCCGGTCTCGCGCCACGCCAAGGACAGGCTCGTCGTCGCGTGGGCATCACTGATCGGGACCAAGCGCACCCCAGCGGGACGGATCGCCCGAGCGCTGGCGGGAACCAGGGCGACGCCACGGGCCGCTTCGACCATCGCGAGCATCGTGGGGTACTGCGACGCGTGAGCGGCGATGTCAGGCACGAACCCCGCCTGGCTGCACACCGAGACGAGATGGTCGTGCAGCCGCGGCACCGGTGGACGGGGAAACAGCACGAACGGAAGCTCGGCGAGCGCGGCGAGCGCGACCGTGCGGCGGCGTGCCAGCCGATGCTGGCGGGGTACTGCGACGTGCAGCTGCTCGGTGCGAAGGTGCCGGCCGGCCAGCCCTTCGGCGTCGAGTTCGTGCTCGCCGAGCTCACGCACGATCGCGACGTCGACGTCGGCATGCAGCTCGACGAGCTGTTCCTCGGTGGACAGCTCGCGGAGTTCGACGGTGACCTCGGGCACCCGCGCTTCGAGCTCGCGTAGGAGCGGCGCGAGCAGGTCGAAGGCGACCGATTCGACGAATCCGACGGTGAGCCCGCCGAGGTGTCCCTGTGCGACCCGCCGGGCACGCTCGGCCACCAGCTCGGCGTCGTGGAGCAGGCGGCGTGCACCGTCGAGAAACACCGCGCCCGCATCGGTCAGTGCGACGTGCCGGGTGCTGCGCTCCAACAGCTCGACACCGAGCTCACGCTCGAGGCGCTGGATCCGCCGGGAGATCACCGGCTGGGTCAGGTGCAGCCGCTCAGCGGCCCGCCGGAAATGGCGTTCCTCGGCGACCGCGACGAACGCGGAAAGCAGGTCGAGTGTGCGGATGGCGGTCACGTCACCTCTTGGCGTTGGTCCGTGGCGTGGCAGGTCGGTCATCACGAGCGATATCGCCGTTGCATCGCCACGCAGTGTAATGCGCAATGTGCATGAGTTGTTGCTCAGCAAGTATTGGACGGCATGGAGCGTGATCTCTACTGTGGGAGCACGATCCGGTTGGATGTGCCCGCGCCTCACGTCATGTCGAACGGGGCGGTCGTGGACGGTGCGGCACTGGCCGACGCCGCAGGTCCGGCGTGGGTCGTCGAGGACGACCGGTTCGAAGGGTGACGAACGACACCGTGTGGCACGCGAGCCTTCGCGTGCGCCCGCGGTCGGAGGTGGTGCGGTGACCGACGCGACCGAGGAAGAGCTGGACCTGCGCACGCTCGCCGATGACGAGCTGGTGCCGCAGATGCACGAGGATCTCTACGACGGCCTGGCCGACGAGATCGCCGAGGGCACCACGATCCTGCTGGAGCGCGGATGGACCGCCCAGCGGGTGCTGGACGACGCGCTCGTCGAGGGCATGCGCATCGTCGGTATCGACTTCCGGGACGGTGTCTTGTTCGTGCCGGAGGTGCTGCTCGCCGCCAACGCGATGAAGGCCGGCATGGAGGTGCTGCGGCCACTGCTGGCTGAATCGGACGTCGAGCCGATCGGCAAGGTGGTCATCGGCACGGTCAAGGGCGACATCCACGACATCGGCAAGAATCTCGTCGCGATGATGCTCGAAGGCGCCGGCTTCGAGGTGATCGACATCGGCATCAACACCGACGTCGACGAGTATCTGGCGGCACTCGACGAACACAAGCCCGACATCCTGGGCATGTCGGCACTGCTCACCACCACGATGCCCTACATGAAGGTCGTGATCGACACGATGCGCGACAAAGGTCTCCGCGACGACTTCATCGTGCTCGTCGGCGGGGCCCCACTCAACGAGGAGTTCGGTACGGCAATCGGCGCCGATGCGTACTGCCGCGACGCCGCGGTGGCCGCCGAAACCGCCACGGCCCTCGTCCGACAGCGCCGCAGCGCCGTGGCGGTGTGACGATGCTTCGGGTTGGCGCTTCCGCGCCGACAGCCCACGTCGCCGTCGCAGCCCGGACCGCCGAGCGCTTGCAGGTCCTGGTCGTGGCATGCGGTGCGATCGCCCGGGAACTCGAGTTCGCCTCGGCCGGATGGTCCGAGGCGATCGACATCACCGTCGAGCGACTGCCGCCGACGCTGCACGACACGCCGTCGTTGATCCCCGAGCGCGTCCGAGAGCGCATCCGGCAGGCACGGTCAGCGGGCGGTTGGGATCGCATACTCGTCGGCTACGCCGACTGCGGAACCGGGGGGTTGCTGGACGCGGTGTGCACCGACGAAGGTGTCGAGCGGCTGCCAGGCGCCCACTGTTACGAGCTGTTCGCGGGGGCTGCGTCGTTCGCCGCGATGCATGAAGAGGCGCCGGGGACGTTCTACCTCACCGACTACCTCGTCCGATGCTTCGATCGGCTCGTCGTCGCCAACCTCGGGCTCGATCGGCATCCCGAGCTGCGGTCGGTCTACTTCAGCAACTACACCCGGGTGGTGTATCTCGCCCAACGCGACGACGCCGACCTCGTGGCCGCCGCGGAGCGGGCCGCACAGCGGCTGGCACTGCCGCTCGAGGTGCATCGGACCGGTCTCGGCGAGCTGGCGACCTCGATTTCCGACACCTTGGCCGGCCCGCTCCAGCCGCCGCACAGACGGCAACACCTGCCGGTGAGCGCCGCATGACCAGGCGACGGGCCACCGGGCGCCGTGCAGGAAGCGGACCGGAGATGGTCACCATCCTGTGGCGCGACATCCCCGCCCAGGTCACCGCCACGGTAGGTGGGCGAACCGAGAAGGCGCTGTTGCCATCCCGGTTCCAGAAGGCCATCGACAAGGCGGCGAACGTGGCGGGGCTCACCGACCGTCATCTCTACATCGAGCAGTGGCGCCGCCAGGCCCAACCACTCGCGGCCGGTGCCGACCCGGCCGACGCCGTCGCTAGCGAAGCACGGCGGCTCGACCAGGCCTACGACCGACAACGACTCGCCACGCTCGTCGCGCAGGGTGGCGTGCATCCGACCGTGGAGCAACCATGACCGACACCGTGGTGAGTTCGGCCACCCGCGAGGTGGTGATCGGCTTCGACCGGCCGTTCGTGATGATTGGCGAACGGATCAATCCCACCGGCCGCGCCCAGCTCGCCGAGGAGATGCGCAACGGCGACTTCAGCCGCGTCGAGGCCGACGCCGTGGCGCAGGTCGCCGCTGGCGCGCAGATGCTGGACGTCAACGCGGGGATTCCACTGGCCGACGAACCCGCACTGCTGACCCGCGCCGTCGAGCTCGTGCAATCGGTCACCGACGTGCCGTTGTCGATCGACTCGTCGATCGTCGAAGCGCTCGAGGCCGCCGTCGCGGTCTACCAGGGCAAGCCGCTGATCAACTCGGTCACCGGCGAGGACGAGGTTCTCGAACGGGTGCTTCCGCTGGTCGCCAAGCACGGTGCGGCGGTGGTGGCGATCTCCAACGACGAGACGGGCATCTCCGAAGACCCCGACGTGCGTTTCGAAGTCGCGCGCAAGATCGTCAACCGGGCGGCGGACCATGGCATCTCGCACGCCGACATCGTGGTCGATCCGTTGGTGATGCCGATCGGGGCGATGGGCACCGCCGGCCAGCAGGTGTTCCGCCTGGTCCGCCGGCTCCGTGAGGAACTGAAGGTCAACACCACCTGCGGTGCGTCCAACGTCAGCTTCGGCCTGCCCAACCGTCACGTGGTCACCGGGACGTTCCTTGCGATGGCGATCTCGCACGGCATGACCTCGGCGATCATGAGCCCGCTACACGCCGAGGTGCGCACCGCGGTCATGGCGGCCGACGTGCTCACCGGCCACGACGCCAACTGCGCGGCATGGATCCGTGCCAACCGTGCCCCCAGCGAGGACGGCGCCAGTGGTCGGCAGCGTTCGGGTCGCCGGGCACGACCGGCCCGGTGAGCCTGGTGTGCCCATGAGTTCCGCCGAGGTCGACGCAGGCGGAGCCCACCGCGTGGTTTTCACCCCGTCTGGACGCACCGGCACCGTTCGCGACGGCACGACGGTGCTCGACGCGGCGCGCGATCTCAGGGTCGACCTGGACACGGTGTGTTCGGGGCGTGGGATCTGTGGACGGTGCCAGGTCGTGCCGTCTCTCGGGAGTTTCCCCAAGTGGGGGATCGAGGTGTCCGAGGACCACCTCGGTGCGCCAGGACCGCTCGAGACCGACTATCACGGACGGCGCCCGCTCGTCGAAGGGCGCCGGTTGGGGTGTGCGCTGACGATTCACGGCGACGTCGTCATCGACGTCCCGGCCGACAGCCAGATCCACCGCCAGATCGTGCGCAAGGGCGTGGTGCTCGACGACATCGTCGTCGACCCGCTCATCGCCCTGCATTACGTCGAGGTGCCCGACGAGCCCGACGACGACCAGGGGCGCAGTGCGCTCGACCGCATTCGTGACGCGCTGGCCGCCGACTGGGGCCTGACCGGACTGCGGCCCATCTTCGAAGTGCTCGGCATGCTGCATCCGGCGTTGCAGCAGGCCGACGGTGCGCTGACCGTCGCCGTGCGCGACGACATGATCATCGCCGCCTGGCCCGGGTTCGTCGACCGCATGGTCGGCGTGGCCATAGACATCGGATCGACCACCATCGCCGGGCACCTCGTAGACCTCGCCACCGGAGAGATTCTGTCGAGCGCGGGCCGGATGAATCCCCAGATCCGGTTCGGCGAGGATCTGATGAGCCGGGTGTCGTACGCGATGATGAACCCTGGTGGCGCACTCGCGTTGACTGCCGCCGTCCAGTTCGAACTCGACACTCTGGTGACCGACCTCCTCGACGACGTCGCCATCGACCGTTCCCAGGTGCTCGACCTGGTTCTCGTCGGCAATCCGATCATGCACCACCTGGTCCTGGGCGTCGATCCGTCACCGCTCGGCCAGTCGCCGTTCACGCTGGCCACCGCCGACGCGGTGGTCGTGCGCGCGCCCAAGCTTGGCATCACCTGCCCGTCGGCGCAGGTGTATGTCGGCCCGTGCATCGCCGGCCACGTCGGCGCCGACACGGCCGCGGCGATTCTCGCCGAGGGCCCGCACCGCGGTACGGCGATCCAGCTGCTGGTCGATGTCGGAACCAACGCCGAGATCGTTCTGGGCAACCGCGACGGCCTGTATGCGGCGTCGAGCCCCACCGGCCCGGCGTTCGAAGGTGCCCAGATCTCGTCCGGCCAACGGGCGACCACCGGTGCGATCGAACGTGTGCGCATCGACCCCGACACGCTCGAGCCCCGGTTCCAGGTGATCGGCAGCGAGCTGTGGTCCGACGAAGCCGGGTTCACCGAGGCCGCCGAGCTCACCGGGATCACCGGGGTATGCGGCTCGGGGATCGTCGAGGTGATCGCCGAGCTGTTCCTGGCCGGGGTGATCGACAGCCAGGGCGTGATCCGCGGCGAACTGGCGGAACGCACCGACCGGGTCGTTGCCGACGAGCGCACGTTCAGCTACGTGCTGCACCGCGACGACGAACGCGAGCTGCGCGTCACCCAGGCCGACGTGCGTGCGATCCAGCTCGCCAAGGCCGCACTGCGCGCGGGCATCGAGCTGCTGCTCGACCATGCCGGGGTGCCGACCGTCGACGAGATCCGCCTCGCCGGCGCGTTCGGGGCACACATCGACCCGCGCCACGCCATGGTGCTCGGGTTGATCCCGGACTGTCCGCTCGACAAGGTTCGAGCGGTCGGCAATGCCGCCGGCGCCGGGTCGGTCCGGGCACTGGTATCGGTCAGCCAGCGGCGCGAGATGGAAGAGGTCGTGCGCACGGTCACCAAGATCGAGACCGCGACCGAACCGACGTTCCAGGAACGATTCATCGACGCGCTCGCCCTGCCGCATCGGAGTGCATCGAGTCACCACCTGCGGCAGATTGTCGAACTGCCGGCGGATGCACCTGTCACCACGACCGCCGCCACCCCGGGTGGGCGGCGCCGTCGTCCTC
>JBJHDB010000024.1:0-15372 GCA_050486325.1 Nitriliruptoraceae bacterium
GAGAACCTGGTCGACAGCTGGACGGCGCCGCTTTCATGGTTCGCCGTCGGCGGGCTGCCCGCAGCTGCCGCGTACCGCTACGTCAACACGGCCGACGCGATGTGGGGCTACCGGTCGCCGCGCTGGCGCCATGCCGGTTGCCTCGCGGCCCGCGCTGATGACGTGGCCAACCTGGTGCCCGCCCGGTTGACCGGGATCCTGCTCGCCGGCCGGGCACCGCTGAGGCGTCTGCGTGCCGAGGCGCGGCGGGCGCCGTCACCGAACGGCGGATGGCCGATGGCGGCGGTCGCCCTGCGTCTGGGCATCGAGCTCTCCAAGCCGGGCACCTACCGGTTGAACGCCGGTGGACGCGCCCCGCAAGCCAGTGACATTGCTGCGGCGTCGCGCGCCGTCGAACGTGGTGCACGGTCGTATGCCGCACTGCTCATGGTGGTCGTCGCGTTCGTGCGGTTGGCGACGGATCGGAGGTCGTCGTGCCGGCGTTGATGGTGCAGGGCTGTACGAGCTGGGCGGGCAAGAGCTGGCTCGTGACCGCGCTCTGCCGGTGGTTCGTGCGCCAGGGGCTCGTGGTCGCGCCGTTCAAGGCCCAGAACATGTCGAACAACGCCCGGGCGCTGGCGGACGGTGGTGAGATCGGCGTCGCGCAGTGGCTGCAGGCGCGTGCGGCCGGCGTCGAACCGGTCCCACAGATGAACCCGGTCCTGGTCAAGCCCGAGCACGGGACCAGTCACGTCATCCGCATGGGCCACCCGGATCCTGACACCTCGGCGATCGACTGGCGTGACCGCGCCGAGATCCTGTGGCCGACGGCCCGGGACGCGCTCGACGAGTTGCTGGCGGGACACGACCTGGTCGTCATCGAAGGTGCCGGCAGCCCGGCCGAGATCAACCTTGCCGCCGCGGACATCGTCAACATGCGTGTCGCCGACCACGCCGACGCCCCGGTGCTGATCACCGTCGACATCGACCGTGGCGGGGCGTTCGCCCACCTGTTCGGCACCTGGTCGCTGGTCGACCAGCGCCACCGGGAACGCATCAGTGGCTTCGTGCTCAACCGGTTCCGCGGGGACGCATCACTGCTGCCACCAGGACCCGAGGAGCTCGAACGGATGACCGGCGTGCCCACCATCGGGGTGATCCCGATGGTCGACCATGACCTGCCCGACGAAGACGGCGCCGCACTTCACCGCACGCCCACCGGCGACAGCCGGCCCCGCGTGGCGGTGGTGCGTTATCCGACCGCATCCAACCTCGACGAGTTCACGCTGCTCGAACAGGTCGCCGACCTCAGCTGGGCGCATGCACCGCACCACCTCACTCACGCAGACATGATCGTCCTGCCCGGCTCGCGCGATGTCCCCGCCGACCTGGCATGGCTCCACGCCAACGGCTTGGGCGCCGCGATCGTCGACGCCGCGCAGACGGGAACGCGGGTGTTGGGGATCTGTGGTGGCCTGCAACTTCTCGGCGCAACGGTCGGTCATGAGGGTGAAACGCCACGCTCCGGCCTTGGCCTGCTGCCGGTCGCCACCCGCTTCGCCACCGCCAAACGCACCGGCAAAGCGCGCATCCGGTTCGTCGAGGGGATCGACGGGCCTTGGCGGGCGCTCGCGGGTCAGCCCGTCGACGGATACGAGATCCGTCACGGTGTCACGCAAGCCCTTGGTCCGGTGAAGGAATCCATCCCCGGCGGGCTCGGATGGGTTCGGGACAACGTTCTGGGCGTGTACGTCCATGGGCTGTTGGAGCATCCTGCGTTGCTCGACACGTTGTTCGGGCAGCGCCCACGCCGGGGACTCGACGACACCTTCGAGCTTCTGGCCGACGTCATCGAGGAGCACCTCGACACCCACGTCCTGCGCCGCCTGGCCCAGCTGCCATGAGCGACGATGACCTCCAACGCCTGCGTGAACACGGCGACCGGCAGGTAGCGGCAGGCTGCGTCGACCTGGCGGTCAACGTCGAGCCCGGCCCTCCCCGATGGCTCGCCGACGAACTGACCGTTGCGGTCACCGACCTCACCGACTATCCCGACACGTCGATGGCTCGGGCCGCCGCGGCAGCCCGTCACGGGCGGTCCCCGCAGGAATGCACGATCGCGTCGGGCGCGGCAGAGCTGTTCTGGTTGCTGCCACGTGCGCTCGACGTCCGACGTGCCGCATGCGTGCACCCGTCGTTCACCGAACCGGAGGCGGCACTGCGTCATGCGGGTGTCGATGTCGTCCGGGTGATGCGGCGACCGGAGGACGGCTGGCTGCTCGACGTGTCCCGGGTGCCCGACGACGCCGATCTGGTCGTGCTCGGCCGGCCCGACAACCCGACCGGGGTCGTGGACCCGGTCACCACGATCGAGGCGCTGTGCCGCGAAGGGCGCACGGTGGTCGTCGACGAGGCATTCACCGAGTTCCTGGACGATGCTGACGGTGTCGCCGGCCGCAGCGAGCTGCCCGGGCTCGTCAGCGTGCGCAGCCTCACCAAGCTGTGGGGGCTCGCCGGTCTGCGTGTCGGGTACGCCATCGGCCCGCCTGACACGGTCGCCGCCCTCGACGAGGCGCGACAGCCTTGGCCTGCCGCGACACCCGCACTGATGGCCCTCGCCCGCCTCGTCGATCCGGCACGCGAGCTGGAACGTCGCCAGCGGGCACGGTCGGTCGCGAAACGTCGCCGAGCGTTCGTCGCGGCGTTGGGCGGCATCGAAGGTCTTGACGTTCATGGGGGCGCAGCCAACTTCGTGCTGGTCCGGGCAGAAGCCGACGATCTTGCTGACCGGCTGATCGCTTCGGGGTACGCGCCACGACGGGCCGACAGCTTCCCCGGTCTCGACCGCCACTGGCTTCGGTTCGCGGTGCGCGACACGGACACCAACTCCCGGGTGGTCCACACGCTCACCTCACTCACCATGCGCAAGGTTGTCGCACATCGTTCGCAATAAACTGCGTCGAGGGGTGGCAGCTCGCCTGTTGCGGGCGCGAGGTGAATCTCCGCGTAGAGGGTGACATGAGCGCTTCGTCAGTGTTCGTGCGCGCGACCCGGCGGGAGTGACCCTGCAGCCGCGGCTTCGCGGCCATCAGCCGCCCTGGAGCACCAGGGTCTCCGGACCGTCGGGAAGCTCGACCACGACCGAGGTCACCCGGTAACCGTCGCCTTCGAGGTCGTCGAGCTCGACCGTCCGTCGACCCAGCACGTAGTCCTCGGTGAGCGCGAAGGTCTCTTCGCCGCGACGCGAGATGCGCACGTCGCCGGGCAGGTCACGCTCGTACATCCCAAGGACCCCATGGGCGTCAGCGACGGCGGCATCGACGTCGAAGTCCTCCCACGAGGTGTCAGGGTCGACCGGAGCTTCGGGATCAGCGGGATCGTCGGCGTCGGCATCCACCGGGGTGGACGGATCGTCGTCGGGACCGGGGTCACCAGCACACGCGACGACCGTGGCGAGCACGAGGAGCACAGTGACCAGGACACGAACGTGGTGGCGGGATCGCATGGTGGGGCCTTCGTCTTCGGTGGCGGCCAGCGGCCGCGGGGAACCTCGCCCGATCAGACGACACACACCCTGTCCGGGTTCCCGCACCAGCGTCGACCGTCAGCCGAACGCGCCGACGATCGCGCCGACGACGGTGAGTCCCAGCAGGTTGAACACGCCGTTGATCCAGAACCAGGTGAACGGCTCGGGCTTGGTGTCGTAGATCGAGGTCACCGCCGCCGCGGTCAGTGCGTAGCCGACACCGACGGCGAACCCGACACCGGCACCGCCACCCGCACCGGCCGCACCGGTGGCCATGACCAGCATGGCGGTCACCGTCGCCGCGACCACATAGGCGACGAAGGTCAACGCGAACATCTTCGGGTCTGCGCTCGCGTCGTCAGGAACCTCGATGCCGCCCGCCTGCTGCCACTTCCGCGCGATCGCCGGGGTCATGTACCAGGCGGCACCGAGCACGAACCACACCACCGCGGCGACAAGCACCGCGATCCAGCTCACGTCTGCCAACGCGTCGATCATCACAGCCTCCCAAGACCATCCCGAGGCCACGCAGAGCTGCGCACCATCGGCCACTTTGACCACCACGCTAACGCGTACCAACCGCAACGGACAGCGTCTCGACACGCATCTCCAGCCGATGACACCGGTCGGCGTGCGCCTACGATCGGCCCGGCCCGACCGGTGGAGCAGCGGGATGGACCGAGGCAGCGCACCAATGATTCGCGTCGAGGACCTGACGTACACCTACCGGGGCTCGTCCACGCCTGCGATCGACGGCATGTCGTTCGAGGTCGACCGGGGCGAGGTGTTCGGCCTGCTCGGTCCCAGCGGTGCGGGCAAGACCACCGCCCAACGGATCCTGATCGGCCTGCTCGGCGACTGGACCGGCCGTGTCGTGTTCGACGGTCGCGATCTGGGTGACTGGGGCCCGGAGCTCTACGACCGGATCGGCGTCGCGTTCGAACTGCCCGTCGGGTATCCGAAGCTGACCGCCCGCGAAGAGCTCACACACTTCGCCCATCTGCACGCCGGACCCTGCCTCGATCCTGGCGAACTGCTCGAGTCGGTCGGGCTCGGCGATGCCGCCGACCAGCACATCGGCACGTTCTCGAAGGGCATGGGCATCCGGTTCAACCTGGCACGTGCGCTGCTGCACGACCCGGCGATGCTGTTCCTAGACGAGCCGACCTCTGGACTCGACCCCGTCAACGCCGCGATGGTGCGTGAGCGCATCACCGCCGAACGTGATCGTGACCGCACGATCCTCATCACCACACATGACATGCGCACCGTCGAACGCGTCTGCGACCGGGTCGCATTCGTCGTCGATGGGCAGGTGGTCGCGTGTGACACGCCACGGGCATTCCGGCTGGCGCACGGACGAACCGAACTGCGCGTCGAGCATCGTGTCGGCGGCCGGCTCACCACGACGACGTTCCCGCTCGGCGAGGCCGACGAACCACTGATCCGGCTGCTCGCCTCCGGAGATGTCGAGACGGTGCACACCGCGGAAGCGAACCTTGACGAGGTGTTCGCCGAAGTGACCGGGCGAACACTGTGAAGCTCGCGCAGCGACCGGCGCTTGCGGCCGTTGCCGTCACCGAGCTGCGGCTCCACCTGCGTCACGGCCTCGTCGCCGC
The DNA here is from genome assembly GCA_050486325.1 of Nitriliruptoraceae bacterium. GTDB lineage: Bacteria > Actinomycetota > Nitriliruptoria > Nitriliruptorales > Nitriliruptoraceae > JBJHDB01. The sequence goes on from JBJHDB010000024.1 coordinate 5,125, forward strand.
CACTGCTGCCCTGACCGCCATGTGGGTCGCGATCGTCGTGGCGTTGCCTGCGCCATGGCGGCCGACCGCTGTCGGCTGGGTGCTGTTCGTCGAGCTGGCCGTGCTCGGCTTCTTCTTCGTTCCCGCTCTGGCCGTGATCGAACGAGGCAACGGCGTGACCGCAGCATTGCGTCTGACCCGGTTGTCTCCGGCGTCGGCACTGGCGGTCCGTGTTGCCATGCTCGCCGCGACCGCGCTGACCGTTGCGGTCGTGGTCCTGGTGGCCGCTGGCGTGGGGCCGGCACCGACGATCCTGGCTGGTGTGGTCCTGACCAGCGCGCTCACCTCGCTGCTTGCGACGGTGATGGTCGGCCGGTCGTCCACACTTGCCGCGTTCATCACACGGACCCCGGCCGTCGGCGTCCCGCTGATGCTTCCGGCCCTGCTGCATGGCACTGGCGTCGTCAACAGCGCCTGGACCGCCGTCTCGCCGCTGACCGGCGCCCTGGATCTGCTGATGGGACGCTGGTCCTGGCTCGCTGCCGCGTGGATTCTCGCGTGGATCTCCGGGCTCGCATTCGCCGCAGCACGTTTCGGCTTCGACACCGCCCCAACATCCACGACCCAGGCACCTGCGGGCCGCCGAGCGGAACGCTGGCCCGTGGCGCCGGTGGGTTACCGCCGCGCCTCCGCCGTGCGTTCGCTGGCGCGCGCTGACCGTCGCATGGTGGCCACCGACGGTGTGTTGATCATGCTCATCGTCGGTGTGCCGGCACTGGCCGTGGCATTGCGCTGGCTGGGCACCGCAGGGCTGAGCTGGGCACAGCAGAGCCATGGCGTGGACCTCGCCAAACACCTGCCGCTGGCATGGGCGTTGGTGCTGGTCGTGCACGTGCCGGTGATCATCGGCACGTGCGTCGGGTTGCTGTTCGTCGAGGACCGGGACGCGGGCCTGCTGCCGGCCCTCGCTACCACCCGCGCGTCCTTGTCCACCCTGCTCGTCTACCGGCTCGGTGCCGCCGGTCTCGCCGCTGCGGCCCTGGTGGCGCTCGCCGTTCCGGTTGCCGGCGCATACCACCATGCCGGTGGCCTCGGGCTCGTGATCACCGCGCTCGGCGCGGGCGTGGTCGGTGCGCTGGTCGCGTTCGGCCTCGCCGCGTTCGCCCGTGACCGGGCCCAGGCCATGGCCCTCGTCAAAGCCGCCGGACTGCCGCTGTATCTGCCGCTCGCGTGGTGGTTCGTCGACGCACCGATCGGTTGGGTGTTCGCCGTCGTGCCGACCGCATGGACGGTACGGGCGTTCTGGGCGGAGTCGGTAACTGCCACCATCGCCTTCGCGGTCGGCGGTGTCGCCTATTGCCTGCTGCTCGGCGCTGCGCTCCACCGCCGCATACGCCGACAGGTGGCGACGTGACCGGACGACCGGGCCGCCTACCCCTCCACGCGACCGGGCCGCGGCGAACGCCGTTGCCACATGGTCAGCAGCACGGAGAACACCAGCATCTGCACGGTGACTTCCGGCGCGCCGGCGACGATCATGTCGATCGGGGATCCGACCATCGACGAGGCCACGATGTCGGGCACGAGAAGCGGTGTGCCGAGGAACGTCAAGCCCCAGATGAGCACGAACAGCAGCGCCCAGCCATGGCGTGACCGGATGAAGACGGGGGCGAACGGCAGCACGAGCCAGGCCAGCAGCGCACCACGCAATATCTGGATCGGGATCGCCGCGGCGACGAACGGGTCCCCGTCCAGCGGCCGGTAATGGGTGAACATCTCCTCGGTGGCGAACAGCGTCTCGTAGTCCTGCAGCGTGTAGAAGACCATGCCCGCGACGGCGTACGTCACGACGTGGATCACCGCGAACCGGGCGACGAATCCCCGGCGGGTGACAACCACCGGCGCAGGGGCGAAAGTCGTGTCGTCCGGCCCCGACGTCATCGAACGGCGCTGCCAGGCGAGAAAGGCGCCAACGAACGCAGCGACCTGCACCCCGTGCCCGGCGAGCGCGATCAGGTGCTCCATCACCTGCGTCTGGACGTAGATGACACCCTCGATCGAGCCGGGCATGGGTTCGACCGACCCGATCACCGCAAGGCCCCACAGGGCGCCGAACAGCATCCACGCCGGCCGCCGGTGGCCGAAGATCCACGGCATGAAGGGATACAGCACGACGGCGAGCACGATCGCACGGCCAGCGAACCCCAGAAGACTTGCACCCGTCAGCGGCCGAAAGACCCCGAATGCATCGAGAGTGACCCTCGACGACGGCGCCAGTACAGCGGTCAGCGCCCCCATGGCAGCGGTCACCGCGATCGTGACGACGAGGTGGAGACCGACGAACCGGACCGCGTACGGCCCGAACCGGAGTTCACGCAGTTCCGTCATCGTTGCCCCCTGGTACGGCGCCGACCGCCATGTCGACACCCCTGGCCTTCGACATCTCACTCAAGCATTGTCGACGCGGCAACGCCCGGGACTTCGGTCCCGAATCGGAGCTGCGCGACCACGAACGAGCTGCCGTGGTCGCTACCTTCACCGGCCCGGTGCGAACACCGTGGCACTCCCGCGCCACTTGGGCATCGACCGGCAAAGGGACACCTGTGAACATCATCACCTGGCTGTTGCAGATCATCCTGGGCGTGTACTTCGTGGCGATCGGGGTCGCGCACTTCACCGTGCCCGACGGGCTTCCTGAACAGATGGCCTGGATGTACGACCTGTCGACGACCATGCACGCCGTCAGCGGCACCGCGGAGATCCTCGGAGGCCTCGGGCTGATCCTCCCCGGCATCACCCGGGTCAAGCCACGATTGGTGCCGCTGGCCGCCTCCGGCCTCGTCATCGTCATGGCCGGCGCCGCCGTGTGGCATGTCACGCGCGGGGAGTTCGACAACGTCGCATCGAACGTCGTACTGGCGCTGCTCCTCGTGCTGGTCGCCTACATCCGCTTTCGCGTCCGCCCGATCAACGAGCGCGGCACGTCATCGGCGGAGTCCACGCGCGCCCAGGCGGACTGACCGCGCCACGGGTCTATGCCGCGGCCGTGCAGTCGGGACAGCGGGCGCGGAAGGTCACCTCGACGTCCAAGACCTCGAAACCATGGCGCTGCTCGACGGGCAGTCCCGGATCCTCGATGTGGACGTCGAGCATCCGTTCGCACGCGACACAAACCAGATGGTGGTGGCGTTCGGTGACGTTCGGGTCGTAACGCTTGCGACCGTCGGTGTGAACGACCTCGATGAGCTCACCGATGCTTACCAGCTCGTTCAATGTGTTGTAGACGGTCGCCCGACTGACCTCAGGCAATGTCCCGCGTGCACGTTCGAGCACGTCGTCGGCGGTCAGGTGGACATGGTCACCCGACATAACCTCGGCGATGACCCGGCGTTGGGCGGTCAGCCGCCACCCCCGGTCCCGCAGGCGCTCGATCAACGCCGGCGGCTGGCGACCGTCCGTGACGGCGCCGGCCAGCATCGCATCACTCATCGGGACGCTCACGCCTCAGCACTGCCTTCCTGGAGCAGGGCTTGCTCCAATATTGGAACTATTCTAATCTCGGCTTCTCCCAGGGATCCATCATCCTCAGACGCGCAGGAGCACAACGTGTCCGACACCGCGAGCAAGTGCCCGATCACCGGCGCCCGTACGACCGATACCCAGGGCCCGTCGAACCAGACCTGGTGGCCGGACCAGCTGAACCTGCGCATCCTGCACCAGCACCATCCGGCATCCGACCCGATGGGTGATGACTTCGACTACGCCGAGGCGTTCGCCGAGCTCGACGTCGACGCACTCACCCGCGACGTCGATGCGTTGATGACCGACTCACAAGACTGGTGGCCGGCCGACTACGGCCACTACGGCCCCCTGTTCATCCGGATGTCGTGGCACGCCGCAGGCACCTACCGGGTCCACGACGGTCGTGGCGGCGGCGGAACCGGCGCGCAGCGGTTCGCACCGCTCAACAGCTGGCCGGACAACGCCAACCTCGACAAGGCGCGCCGGCTGCTGTGGCCCATCAAGCAGAAGTACGGACGCAACATCTCGTGGGCCGACCTGTTGATCTTCGCTGGCAACCGCGCGCTCGAGACCATGGGCTTCAAGACCTTCGGGTTCGCCTTCGGCCGCGAGGACATCTGGTCGCCCGAGGAGGACGTGTTCTGGGGACCGGAACGCGAGTGGCTCGGCGACGAGCGTTACGCAGGCGACCGCGAGCTGCAGGGCGCACTCGCCGCGGTGCAGATGGGCCTGATCTACGTCAACCCCGAAGGCCCAAACGGCAACCCGGATCCGGTCGCGGCCGCACACGATATCCGCGAAACCTTCAGCCGCATGGCAATGAACGACGAGGAGACGGTTGCGCTGATCGCCGGTGGACACACATTCGGCAAGACCCACGGCGCGGCGCCCGACACCCACGTCGGCCCCGACCCGGAGGCTGCCGGTCTGGCGGCGCAGGGGCTGGGCTGGCAGAACAGCTACGGGACCGGCAAGGGCGCCGACACGATCACGGCCGGCCTCGAGGGCGCATGGACGCCCACCCCGATCACCTGGGACAACAGCTTCTTCGACACACTGTTCAAGTACGAGTGGGAGCTGACCGAAAGCCCTGCCGGCGCCAAGCAGTGGACCCCGACGAAGAACGTCGACGAGGCAGACCTCGCACCAGATGCGCACGACCCGTCGGTCAAGCACCCGCCGATGATGGCCACGACCGATCTGTCGCTCATCAAGGATCCGGCGTACCTCGAGATCTCGCAGCGATTCCACGCCAACCCGGACGAGTTCGCCGATGCGTTCGCCCGTGCCTGGTACAAGCTGATCCACCGTGACATGGGCCCGGTCGAGCGCTACCTCGGTCCCGATGTGCCCGACGAGGTCCTGCTGTGGCAGGACCCGGTGCCACCGGTCGACCACGAGTTGATCGACGACGCCGACGTCGCCGGGTTGAAGACCAAGCTGCTCGACTCCGGCCTGACCGCTGCGCAGCTGATCGCGACCGCGTGGGCGTCGGCGTCGACCTACCGCGACACCGACAAGCGCGGCGGCGCCAACGGTGCGCGTATCCGCCTGTCGCCGCAGGCCGAGTGGGACGTCAACGTCCGTTCCGAGGTCGCCACGGTGATCGCCAAGCTGGAGGAGATCCAGCATGGCTTCAACGAGGGCCGCTCCGACGGCAAGCAGGTCTCACTCGCCGACCTGATCGTGCTGGGTGGCTGCGCCGGTGTCGAGGCAGCTGCCAAGGCCGCCGGCCACGACGTCACCGTCCCCTTCTCACCGGGCCGGACCGACGCAACACAGGACCAGACCGACGTCGAGTCGTTCGGTTACCTGGAGCCGACCGCCGACGGGTTCCGCAACTACCTGCAGAAGGGCGGCACACTGCGCGCCGAGCACCAGCTGCTCGACAAGGCATTCAAGCTGAAACTGTCCGCGCCGGAGATGACGGTGCTGCTCGGCGGCATGCGCAGCCTCGACGTCAACGTCGGTGGCGACCGGCACGGCGTGTTGACCGATCGGCCCGGAACCCTGTCGCGGGACTTCTTCGTCAACCTGCTCGACATGTCCACCGAGTGGTCCCCGGTCGGGGAGGACGAAGAGACCTTCGAGGCCCGTGATCGCGCCACCGGCGAGGTGCGCTGGACCGGCACCCGCGTCGACCTGGTGTTCGGATCGGACGCACAGCTGCGTGCTCTCGCCGAGGTGTACGCCAGCGACGACGCGGAAGAGAAGTTCGTCGACGACTTCGTGGCCGCCTGGGCGAAGGTGATGGATCTCGACCGGTTCGACCTGGACTGACACACGGCTCTGCCGACACCACACACGCGGACGCCCGGGAGGTCCTGCGGGACTTCCCGGGCGTCCTGCGGTTCAGCGGTCATCTCCGCCCGTCGTGCAAGCCGTCCACGACGGTTGTCCGACTCAGCCGGTGGGGATGTCCATCACCTCGGCGGGTGGTTCGAACATCGATGCATCGGGCTGGCTTATCGAGACCGCCTCGACCGTGTAGGGCCCTTCGTCGCGCACCCCGTTGTTGCGCAGCAGAACGCCGGTCTCGATGTCGAGGCAGAACTCGACGTTGCTCACGCCACCCGGGACCTGTGCCGCGTGGATACATGCCACCGGACGATCGAGGATCGTGTCGGAGGCCACCTCGATCTCGTCGGGGTCCAGACCGAGCGCCGCTAGATCCTCGGCGTCGAAGACGTTCTGGAACGGATCCTGTCCGGCCATCTCCGCGACGTTTCCCGGCAGGCACTGCCACGGCTCACCGGGCGCCTCGACACACATGACGTTCGTCGCCCCGTAGATCGCAAAGAAGGTGCCTTCGTCCGAGGTGACGCGGTAGCTCTTGTTCGGCGGGTCGTGCGCGATCGTCAGCTGGGACGAGCCGGGCGCGGCCGGATCGGTCCAGTCATAGACGACCATGAACGGTGACACTTCGCCGTCGAGCAGCGCCAGCGCCTCCTGAGGCGTGACAACGACGTCTTCCTCCTCAGCGGCTTCTTCGGTTTCCTCTGCCGTAGCGTCGCCCTCTTCGGGTGACGGTGCGGATTCGGTGTCCTCGACGCCGGTGTCGACGACCGCCAGGCCGTTGTCCTCTTCCTCGTCGTTGCAGGCGGCGACGACGAGGGCGAGCGCGGCGAGCGCGACGAGCCAACGGACGTTTCGGGTACTGCGCAGCATCTGTACCTCCGTGATAGGCGCAGTGCCGAGGCCGACCGGGACACTCATCGCGCCGCATCCCCCTGCGACGATTCGCTGGTCATCGGCCTTCGACACGGAACCCGCGACCCTACAAGACGCGCACCGGATCGACACCCGACCGCACGATCACGGCGGCTTCAGCGATGCTGGCTGACGTCTCGCCGCATGACGCCGGGTCAGCCACCCGCCGGGCGAAGCATCGGCCAGAGCGGCGGAGCGTCGGCGACGCGAATCTCGTCGGTGACCGCGAAACCGTGGGTGGAGAACCAGTCGACGTTGCGTTCGAGCGCCGTCTCGAGGTAGGTGGGCAGGCCGTCCCTGTCACTGCGCTCCAGCCCGCGGCGCATCAGCTGGGAGCCGAAACCCTGGCCCTGCCAGTACGGGTCGATGCCGATCGCCGCGAGGTACCAGTGCGGCCCCTTTGGGTGGCACGCACCGACCGTCTGTCCCCAGGTGAAGACGTCGTCGAGCCGGGTCGCGTCCACGTGGCGCTGGAAGAACGCCGCGTAGGCCTCGTCATCGGCCTGCACGTTCGGTGGAACCCACAGCGCCGCACCGGCACCGTCGTAGACGATGTCGACAGTGCCGGCGTCGAAGGCGGCTGACGCACTCAGGCGCACCATGTCCGCAAACGCTGCGGCGAATCGGTCGGTTGTCGGAACGAGCCAACGCATGACCGGGTCCGTGCACAACGCGAGCGTCAGCGCGGACGTCACCCGGTCGAAGTCGGCAGCGGATGCAATGTTGGTGTCCATTCGGCAACGATGCCGCACGGCGCGCGCAGGCACGTCGTCCGGAAGTCGCAACTGCGGGTGGAACCAGCGAAGTCAGAGCAGGTGGAGGTCACGCGCTCGCGCGACCGCCTGCGTGCGCGAGCCCGCGTCGAGCTTGCGCAGGATGCGGGTCATGTGCGACTTCACCGTGACCTCACTGATGAACAGCTGCCCGGCGATGTCGCGGTTCGAGTCTCCCCTGGCGACGTGCGCAAGTACCTCGAGTTCGCGTGCGGACAGGCGCTCCTCGGTGCCGGGAATCGTCACCGATCGCGGCTGCGGGCGACCGGCGACGGCAGCAACCGCACCGACGATCCCACTGTGGACGCCCGCCTCGCCGCAGGCACGCAGCAGTTCGAGGTGCGCGGTGGCATCGGGCAGGAGCAGGCCGGATCCCCGTTCCGCGGCGACGGCCAGTGTCGGCTCGAAAGCATCGAAGGCGGCCATCGGCTCACCCCGCCTGAACAAGATCGCCGCACGTTCCAGACCGGGCAGGCCGGTGGCCAGCCAGCAGCGTCGTTGGTGCTGGATCGCCTCGGCCTCTTCGAGCGCACCGAGCAGGCCGTCATCGCCACCGGCGCCTCCGGTGAGCTGCGCACGCATCGCCTTGATCACCGCGGCGACGATCACCTCTTCCGGGCGTGCGACGGTGTCGATCATCCGGTCGGCGGCGTCGAGTGCGGCGGGATCGCCGCGGAGGAACGCCGATCGAGCGGCGGCGATGACGTAGGGCGCGCGAAGGGTGCGATCCAACGACCCGTCGCTCATGCGGTCACGCGCGTCGGCGACGACCGCGCGCACCGCCGCGTGGTCGCCTGCAACGAGCGCGAGGATCAGCTGCATCGCCTCGGCTTCCTGATGTGTCCACGCGAGGCCACCGAACTCGTTCGACGTCGCCAGGCAGCTCGCGATCTCCTCGGCGGCGGTGTCCAGGTCCAGCCGGAGCAGCGCAACCGCCGCAAGCGCGGGCTGAAGCCCAGCCCGGCTCGCCGCCGTTCCCGGGCCTTCGAGGAGGCTGGCGAGCCGCTGAACCTGTTCGGCAGCCCAATCCGCACCCTGATCGACGAACATCATGGTCGACGACAGTCCGGTCGCCAGCGTCTTGTGCATCCTGGGGCCACCAGAGTCGAGCACGACGGAGAACAACTCCTCCAGCGCGGCCGACGACGTGGCCCAGTCGCCGACTTCCCGACTCCAGTGCATCCGCACAATATGCGCGACTGCGTGCCACAGCCCGTCGAGTTCGACGTCGAACGCGGCATCGATCAGCGGTCCCACCGCGTCCAGGTCGCCGAGCATGAGCTGGGCAGATGCGAGCTCCAGCCCGACCTCGGCGGCGCTACGGATGTCCCCGGCGGCCAGAAGCCGGTCGTACACCGGCTGCAGCCGTGCGATCATGGCCCGTGGGCGTCCTTCGATCTCATCGCGCCACGCCAGCACCGACGAAAGGTGGTGGTTCTGGTCGATGACCTCGTCGGGCAGCGCATTCACCCAGGGCAGCACCACATACAGGGTGCTGGGATCAAGGTCGCCGAGCGCGACTTCGACGGCGATCTCGCCCACACGACGGAACTCGCCCGCCGCCAACAGATGAGGCACGGCCTGCATCACCGGCAGCACCTCTGTTGCGCGCCGATGCAGTTCGATGATGGCCGCCTCGTCGTACGTCTCGTGCAGGCGGTCGCGGAGGAACGCCGCGAACAGGTCGTGGTAGCGCCAGACGGGTCCGTCGTCGCCGGAGAACCGGGCGATGAACAGGTGGCGTCTTTCGAGCTGTGTCAGGAGATCCGCCGCGTCGTCGTGACGTGTCAGGTGCACACACGTCGGTGGCGTGAGCTCGTCGAGGACCGACGTCATCAAGAGGAATTCCCGCAGATCGGCGGGCTGGCTGTCGAGCACCTCCTCGGCCAGGAACCGCCACAGATCCGGCTTCGCGGCACCAACCGGGTCGGGTTCCTGCGGCGGCGAGCCAACGAAACCGGCCGCGCTCAACCGGACCGCGGCCGCCCAACCCGCACTGGCCCGTGCCACGGCTCGCACGACGTCTTCGTCAGGTGCCCCATCGCGTCCGAGAACCGCACGGATCGCCGGCTCGTCCAGACGTAGATCCCGCATCGTGAGTTCGGCGACTTCGCCGCGCACGCGCCGCCTGGCCAGTGACAGCTCCGGTTCGGTGCGGCTGGCGGTGACCAGCCGCACCTCGGGTGGCAGATGATCGACCAGCATGTCGAACAACTGTTGCGCATCCGAGCCGTCGAGCCAGTGAAAATCGTCGAGAACGAGGTGAAGGCCGGGGGCGTCGCCGAGGTCGTTGACCAGCGCGGTGGCAAGGTGCCCGGCACTCGCGGCGGTCGTCGGGGTGGTGAGAGCCTCACCGAGGCGAACTCCCAGCTCCTTCCCTGCCCGGCGCATCCCGCCGAGCAGGGCCGCGGCCACGACCGCCACCTCCTGGTCGTCGCGGCCGAGCCGCACCCAGGCGACCGGGTGCGCGAGCTGGCCGGCCCAGGCGGCCAGCGCGGTCGTCTTGCCGGAACCCGCCGGCGCACTGACCACCGTCAGAGGATGGGCGGCAACCGCAGCGCTGAGCCGCTCGACGACACGCCCGGCGACGACACGGTCATCAAGCTGCGGCGGCAGGAACTTGGTGAACGGGAACACCGCATCCACGTGGTCCGCCCTGTCCCGCCGACAACATCATCACCCGCTGCGGACGAAAGCTAAGCGAGGCCCGGGTCGACGGCAATGCGGCGCTGCACCCAGGCCTTGCGACCGGGCACGAACCGAG
>JBJHDB010000025.1:0-15282 GCA_050486325.1 Nitriliruptoraceae bacterium
GAGCACAAGGCGCGCCGGAAGGTGCTGCTTTGCGCCACGTGCATGCGGCAGTATCCGGTACGTGACGGCATCCCGGTGATGCTGCCCGAGGAGGCGACGATCGCGCGACGGTGACCGTCGCACGAACCGTCCGCCCGGGATGTCCACACCCCGTGGCATGACCGCAGTGCATGCCGGACGCTCGTCGTGGTCGACTCGGCTGCGTGGGTACACACGAGCATCGACCGGTTCCCCCATCGGGTACGACCGTTGCGGCCGGCGTGACCGGCATGTCAAGATGGATGTCGGGCCTGGCGGAGCTCCTCGCACCGGAGCGCTGCCTCGCCTGCCGGGTCCGCAGTTCGATGCCCTGGTGTGCACCCTGCTGGGAGCGGGTTCGGGCGTTGCGCGGCGACTGTCCTCGCTGTGCGGGGGCACGCCTCGCGCAGACGGGACATCGATGTTGGCCCAGTGAGGCCCCGATCGATGCGACCCGAGCGATCTTCGACTACCGCGGACCGGTCGCCGCTGCGGTTCGCAACGCCAAGCTCGGCGGTGCCAGTGCGGGATGGCGGGCGCTTGGAGTGCTCCTGGGCGACCACCTGCGCCGATTGCCGGTCCCGGCAGACGTCATCACCTGGGTGACCACGCCCGCATCCCGTGTGCGCCGTCGATCGATCGATCACGCCGAGGTTCTGGCCCGCGTGGTGGGACAGTCCCTGGACGTTCCCGTCGTTCGTCTGCTCGATGCGGCGGAACGCCGAGGCCGCCCGGCAGACGTCTACACGTATGCGGGTCCTGCCCCGCTACCGTCCAGTGACGTACTTCTGGTCGACGACGTGATCACCACCGGTGCGACCATCGAACGGGCGGCGGTGACGTTGCGCGGCGCGGGCGCGGGGCGGATCGCGGCCGCGGTGATCGCACGGGCGGGCGATCATCCGTTGTCCGGATGAGGCTGAAGGTCCGTTTGGCCGGACGCGCTTCGGATCCGAGCCGCTCGGATCCGAAGCCGGACACGTCCGGACGATGCCACCTCGCGGTGTCCCGCCGGGGCGCTGTCGTACCATCACCATGCGTGGTCATCGCACTGGCAACGACACGAGGAAGACGGTTCCCATGGGTGTGCTGGACAAGGTCCTGCGAGCCGGCGAGAACAAGAAGTCGAAGAAGTTGTGGACGATCGTCGATGCCGTCAACGAACGCGCCGACGAGATGGCCGCGCTCGACGACGCCGACTTCCCGGCGCGCACGGCGTCGTTCCGCGACCGCCTCGAGGCCGGTGAGACGGTCGACGACCTGCAGGTCGAGGCATTCGCCCTGGTGCGCGAAGCGGCTGATCGCGTGCTCGGTGAGCGACCGTTCGATGTCCAGGTGTTCGGCGGCGCCGCCCTGAACGACGGCAACATCGCCGAGATGAAGACCGGCGAGGGAAAGACGCTCACCTCGACCATGCCGGTGTACCTCAATGCGTTGACCGGTCGTGGCGTCCATATCGTCACGGTCAACGAGTACCTGGCCAAGCGAGATGCGGAGTGGATGGGGCGTGTCCACCGGTTCCTCGGCCTCACCGTCGGGGTGGTCCATTCCGGCCAGACCCGTGAGGACAAGCGCGAGGCGTACCTGGCCGACATCACCTACGGGACCAACAACGAGTTCGGGTTCGACTACCTGCGTGACAACATGGCGTGGGAGCGCGCTCGTCAGGTGCAGCGTGGCCACCACATGGCCCTGGTCGACGAGGTCGACTCGATCCTGGTCGACGAAGCGCGCACACCGCTGATCATCTCGGGCCCCGCGGCCCAGTCGGCCGACCTGTACCTGATCTTTTCCCGTCGGGTGGTCCCCAACCTGACGCGTGGGGTGGAGGGCGACCGGCCCGGCCAGGCCACCGGCGACTACGTGATCGACGAGGCCAAGCGCACCGTTTCGGTGACCGAGGAAGGTGTGGCCAAGGTCGAGAAGCTGCTCAGTGTCGACAACCTCTACGAGCAGGTGAACACCCCGCTCATCCACCACCTCCAGAACGCACTCAAGGCCCGTGATCTGTACAAGCGCGACCGTGAGTACATCGTCGCCGACGGCGAGGTGAAGATCGTCGACGAGAACACCGGTCGTGTGCTCGAGGGCCGGCGCTACTCAGAAGGGCTGCACCAGGCGATCGAGGCCAAGGAAGGGGTTCGGATCAAGGAGGAGAATCAGACGCTGGCCACGATCACCCTCCAGAACTACTACCGGATCTACGACAAGCTGGCCGGAATGACCGGTACCGCCAAGACCGAAGAGGCGGAGTTCCTCGAGATCTATTCGCTCGGCGTCGTCGAGGTGCCCACCAACCGGCCGGTGGTGCGTGACGACGGGGCGGACCTGATCTTCAAGACCGAAGACGCCAAGTTCAATGCGGTCGCCGAGGAGATCCGTGAGCGACACGAGGCCGGTCAGCCGATGCTTATCGGTACGACCTCGGTGGAGAAGTCGGAGCGTCTGGCGAAGCTGTTGACCCGCATGGGCGTGACCCACGAGGTGCTGAACGCCAAGAACCACGCACGCGAGGCGGAAATCGTCGCACAGGCGGGCCGGTTGGGGGCGGTGACGGTGTCGACCAACATGGCGGGGCGCGGCACCGACATCGTTCTGGGCGGAAACGCCGAGGAGATGGCGAAGGCCGAGTCACGAAAGCTCGGCGCCGACGCCACCGAGGAGGCGCGTCAGCGGGCGTTCGACGCGGCGATGGAACGGTTCGGTCCACAGTGCGATGAGGAAGGCGCACGCGTCAAGGAGCTCGGCGGGCTGTACGTGCTCGGCACCGAGCGGCACGAGTCACGTCGGATCGACAACCAGCTTCGTGGCCGGTCCGGACGGCAGGGCGACCCAGGTGCGAGCCGGTTCTTCCTGTCGTTGCAGGACGATCTCATGCGCCTGTTCAACGCCTCGGCGGTGGATCGGATCATGACCCGCCTGAACATCCCCGACGAGGTGCCGATCGAGCACAAGTGGGTCACCCGTGCGGTCGCCAACGCCCAACGCCAGGTCGAGTCGCTGAACTTCGATCGCCGGAAGAACGTGCTCAAGTACGACGACGTGATGAACGAGCAGCGCAAGGTCGTATACGGCCAGCGCCAGCGGCTGCTCGAAGGCGATCCGGATGCGGTCGAAGAGCTCGCACAGAAGTACCTGTCGGATGCCATCGAGGGCATCGTCGAAGAGCACTGCCCTCCCGGGGTGTACCCCGAGGAGTGGGATCTCGAAGGCCTCGCGGTGCGCTTCGAGCAGATGGTGGACGCCGACGCCGAGGTGGGAGCGCTCGACCTCGAGGAGGTCACCAGCGCCGATTTCGCGGATCGGTTGGTCGAGATCGCCCTCGACCGTTACGACCGTCGCGAGTCCGAGGTCGGCGGCCCCGAGGTGATGCGCGAGATCGAACGGCGGGTCATCCTGTCCGTCGTCGACCGCAAGTGGCGCGAACACCTCTACGAGATGGACGCGTTGCGTGACGGCATCGGACTTCGGGCGGTCGGCCAGCGCGACCCCCTCACCGAGTACCGGCGTGAGGCATACAACTCGTTCGTCGGCATGATGGCCGGTGTCAAGGAGGAGGCCGTCACCTACTTCGTGCGCGTCCCGATCTCGGTGGCGGCGCCGACCGAAGCGGCCGATACACCCTCGGCAGACACCGAGCCGCAGACGGCCGGCGCCGTGTCCGACGAGGAGCGAGCCCGCGTCGCCGCGGCGATCCCGCTCGGCGGAGACACCGGAGGCGAGCAGCTGACCTATCGCGCCGGCGGCGGTTCGGCCGTGGCCGGCGCCACCGCGGTGGCCACCGACGCCAGCGGTCGAGAGGTCGAGCGCCGCGCGGACGGCACGACCGTCCGGCGAGTCGCGGCTGGGGCGACCCACACCGCCGACGACAAAGTCGGGCGCAACGACCCCTGCCCGTGTGGCAGCGGCCAGAAGTACAAGCGATGCCACGGCGCCTGAACACCGGCAGCGGCGACGAGCGTCGCGCACTGCACAGGTGCACGAGTTCAGGCACCGGCCGGGTGAGGTCAGGAGGCGAGTTCCTCGGTGCCTTCGAGCACCTCATCGAACGCGTCACGTGGGCGGTACGGGTCGGGTCGTGACGCGGTCCGCAACGGGGCGAGTCCAGCCTCAGGCGCGGTCAGCTCCACCGCGCGCCACGCGCCCTGGTGCCGTTCGAGGCGTATCGCCAGTGCGCTGACGCGATCATCGATCGCGACGACCACCGATACCTCGCGCACCGCCTTGGCAGGCCGGCAGTCGCGGGTGGTGAGGATCCGTATACGAGCCGTCGCCGGCTGCAGGGTCCGCCGGGCCAGCTGCACCCGTAGCTGTCGCAGGAGTGCTGGAGCGACCAACGGCTCGAGCTGGGAGAGGGGCCGCCGTCCGACGGACACTTCGAGCCAAACACGTGTGAGCAGCCCGGCCAGCTCAACCGGATCGGGCCGGCCAGACCGCGGGCGGGCATGAGTGGTTCGGGTACGAGGGAGGCGACTCATCGCACACCCCCGGCATCGACGACGTCGGTGTCGGGCATGAACACCGTGCCGGCGACGACGTAGCCGTCGAGATGGCGGCGGAGCAGGACCGGCGTGTCGACCGGATCGCCGGCAGGGGTCACCGCGTCGACGTGGGCGCGCCATGGCCAGCTCGATGTGCGTTCGACCGCATGCAGCTCAACATCCTGGTAACCCGCGCGGATCAGCGCCTCGTGCACCGCCTGCGCGACGAGCGGGTCGTCGACCGGCTCGACGTCGAACGGATCCACCTCAGCGGTGAGCTCGGGCAGTCGCCACGGATCCCCAGCCGGTCGTGCGTGGTCGCGATCGATCCAGACGCCGACCCCGAACCGTTCGGATGTCCCATTCGCTCGAACGGACATCAGCGTCACGACGGCCAGTTGGTCGTCGAGTTGTTCGACGGCTTCGACCACGAGATGCCGGTGGGAAGGTGTGGTGCGTGGATCGGCGTCGGTCGGCGGCGGTCCTTCGAGTTCGGCGAGCCATCGGTACGCGCTCGCGGTCGCGACCGCCCCCGCTGCGCGCTGACCGGGTGTGTTGCGCCAGCCTCCGCGCATTTCGGTGACGACCAGCTCACCGACGCCGGCCGGCTCGTCGATGACCGACGGGAACTCCGCTGGGTTGGTGACCGGCGTCTGCGAGGACGCCACCGCGGACGCCGCGGACCGGGAGTCTTCGGCCGGTCGGGGTGGGTCGACCGTGATGGTCTGCCTCGGTAGAAGCACCACGGCCAGCACGATCACCCACGGCAGCGTGGCGCTCGCAACGATCAGACGCCTGCGGCCGGTCGTGTCGGTCTGATCCTCGGCAAGCCACGTCGATTCTGGTTTCTGCATGCATCCCCCGTTCGTGTGGACCGTGCGCTAGTCGCCCTGCCCGGTTGTTCGCCCACCGGACCGTGCACGGCCATCTCTCCGACAATTATACAGACTTTTCAGTCTATTTCGATCATTCGTGTGTATGCCAGGGTGTTTCAACTGTTTCAATATGTTTCGATCTTGCGGGCTCTCGGTTTCCGCACCGCGTGTCGCGGGCGTCGGGAAGGGCGTCGTACGCTTGACCGGCACAGCTGACCATGCATCGAGGAACGCTGACGTGGCCGCCGACCCGATGACCCAGTCGCATGGCCGGCGCCTTGCCACGGCCGGCACCGACCCGGCACGGCACGTGGCCGACGAGCACTCCCAGGGCGCCAAGGTCGGTACGGACCCCGTGCGGCGCGTCCTCGACGACGACGAGCGCCGGGAGCTGTTCCAACGCGAAGCGCTCGTTTATCTCGACCGGCTGTACTCGGCGGCTCTGCGCTACACCCGCAACGCGACTGATGCGGAGGACCTTGTCCAGGAGACGATGCTCAAGGCCTACCGCTCCTTCCACCAGTATGAGGCGGGCACCAACCTCAAGGCCTGGCTGTACCGCGTCCTGCACACCACGTACATCTCGATGTACCGGAAGGCCCAGCGGCGACCGGTGGAGGCCCCACAGGAGGACATCGACGAGTTCTCCTGGTACGACGAGCTCCGTGGCTCGGTCGAGCCCGGCGTTGAACAGCAGGTCCTGGCCATGATCAGCTCGACCGAGGTGACCGAGGCGCTGGCGGCCCTGCCCGACGACTTCCGGGTGGCGGTGTATCTCGCCGACGTCGAAGGGTTCCGATACCGAGAGATCGCCGAGATCATGCAGACCCCGGTCGGCACGGTGATGTCTCGCCTTCATCGGGGAAGAACACTCCTGCAGAAGGCGTTGGCCGACTATGCAGGGAACCGACGGCTCATCGAGGGCCGGCATGGGGAGGACAGCACGCCATGAACGGCTCGGACGGCAACCCCGCCGCGTGCACCGACGGCTCGGGAACCGACTGTCAGCAGGTGCTGGCGGAGCTCGAGGCGTACCTCGACGGCGAGCTGGACGACACGGGGCTGTCGCGTATTCGCGTCCATCTGGCCGCGTGCTATCCGTGCACCGACCGTGCGGACTTCTTGGAGCAGCTGCGCGCTGTCCTGCGTCGTGGATGTGTGACGAACGCACCGCCGAGCCTGGTCGCGCGTATCGAGTCGCTCCTGCACGGTTCGGCCTCTCCGGATCGTGGGTGATGCGCCGCTAGATTGGCGCGGTCGCCCGCGCTGCCCGATCGAGGTCGCAGATGTCCGAACGTCCCGTGGTCGTCACGGGCGCCGCGGGGTTCATCGGTTCGAACCTCGTCGCCAGACTCCTCGAGGACGGGCGTCGTGTCGTCGGTGTCGACGACCTGTCGTCGGGGACTCTTGCCAACCTCGCGGTCGCCCGCGACCGCTATCCGGGACGGTTCGAGTTCGACCGACTCGACATCCGCAAGGGTGGGCTGGCCGCACTGTTCGCCAAGCACCGGCCGGAGGTCGTCTACCACCTCGCTGCCCAGGTCGACGTCCGGCGCAGTGTCGAGGACCCGATGTTCGACTCGTCGGTGAACGTGCTCGGCACGGTCGCCGTGCTCGAGGCCGCGGTGCACGGCGGGGTGCGCAAGGTTGTCTACGCGAGCTCGGTGGGCTCCTACGGCGAGCCGGCGGAGTCCGAGCTGCCGGTCGACGAATCATTCGATGCACCCGCGCTGTCCCCCTACGGCGCATCGAAGCGGGTCGTGCTGACCTACCTCGAGACCTACGCGAAGCTCCACGGGCTGGCCTGGACCGCGCTCACCCTCGCCAACGTCTATGGGCCGCACCAGACGACCGCGGGCGAGGGCGGGGTGGTGGCGACCTTCGCGGGGCGCATGCTGGCCGGTCAGCCTTGCACCATCTACGGCGACGGCGAGCAGACACGGGACTTCGTCTACGTCGACGACGTCGTGCATGCACTCGTGCTCGCGGCCGAACGCGGTGACGGCGAACGTTTCATGATCGGCACGGGTGAGCGCATCTCCATCAACCAGCTGTTCCGGGCGCTGGCGGCCGCGGTCGGATACGAGCACCAGCCCGTCCGTGCGCCCGAACGCCCCGGGGAGATCCGCCACTCCAGCGTGGATGCCCGTCGCGCCGGACGCGAACTCGGATGGAAACCGTGGACGACGCTCGAGGAGGGACTGGCAGCGACCCTGCTCTGGGCAGCCAACCGGGTGTTGCGATGATCTGGCGGATCATGCGATGAGGTGAGCGTTCGGTCGACCGCCGGCGATCCCGTGACGCTACGGTTCGTCGTACCGGTCGGTTCGGGGGGTCGAGTGGTCTCGAGCATGGTGGAGGCGGAGCCGTGTCCTACACGCGTCAGGTCGGGGAGCGGCTCAGGCAGATCCGCATCGATCGCGGGATGTCGCTGCAGGACGTCGAGCGTGTGTCGGAAGGCCGGTGGAAAGCGGCCGTCGTCGGATCGTACGAACGGGGCGACCGCAACATCAGCGCGACGCGGTTGCTCGAGCTCGCCGAGTTCTACGACGTCACCCCCAGCGACATCCTCCCCGGCGAGGCACCGCTGCGTCGTGACGGCGCCAACGGCATCGTGCTCGACCTGCGTCGTCTCGACGCCCTCGACGAGCGTTGGACACCGGTGCGGCGCTACCTCGAATCCATTCAGATCCAGCGAGGTGACTTCAACCGGCAGGTCCTGTCGGTGCGTGCCGAGGATCTGCGTGCCCTCGCGGTGATCTACGACGGCACACAGGACGAGTTCGTCGAAGAGCTCCGCCGACTCGAGGCGATCGTCGAACCCTGATCACGCGAGCCCGGGGTGGCCGTGCCAGCCCCGAAGGGCTCAGCGCACCACCGGTGCCCGTGGCAGGTCGCGGTTCGTGCGGTTCGACAGGACACGGTTGAGCCCATCGAGCACCGCCCGGGCGACCGCGTCGACCTCGGTCTCACGCACGAGTGCGCTGCCGGACAGCGTCACCTCGTCGCGACGGGTTCGCACACGCAGCAGGCACACGCCGATGCGTACGTGGCCGACCTCGAGGGTTTCGACGCCTTCGAGGTCTATGCGCGCATCGCCCTGGACAAGTTGACGTGCCGCGTCGAGTGTCGCCGCAGCCACCGCACGCAGCTGGCCAGCCGCCGACACCGTCTCTTGTGCGGTTCCCGTCAAGCAGGAATCACCGTCGCGCAGGACGACCTCGGCGGTCACCTCCAGCCCGGCCTGGGCGAAGGTCACCCGCTCGATCACCGTACGTGCCAGTGTCGGCCCGACCCGTTGTTCGTCGAGGCGGACGACGCTGATCACGCGATGGTCGGTCGTCACCCCGAATCGTGCCATGAGGAGGGTCTGGACGTCCCGCACGGCGTGCTTGGGCGACTTGTCGAGGCTGGCGAGAACGTGCACCTCGTCGACCTCGCGGTCGAAGCCGGCCACGATGCGTGCGCCGATGATTCCGGGTATCGCGGCCAGTGCCGTCTCGACGACCATACGGACGTCGGGGTCATGCAGGTCGACTCGGTCGGGTCGCGCGGTCAGGTCCACGTCAGCCTGCAGATCGGTGTTCCCCCACACGTCGGGGTGGGTCGCCACGAGCGCTCCTGTGCGCCTCGGCACGTTCGGGAGATCGCCGTGATCGTAACGCGCCGAGGGTGCGCGACCGCTGTAGGCGTGACGCCAGTTCATCGGATCTTGTTCGCATGACGCGCGGGAACGGCCTACGGTGCCCTGCGAGGACAACTGCACAGCGAGCGGTGAGCGGGAGAGGTCGGCTTTTCGCGGACCGATCACGCCCGATCCACGAACGACGACGCTGACCGGCGATGGCTGCCGGACAGCGGACCGGTCGTCGACCATGTCGCACATCGGCAACGAGCGCCGACCGGGATCGAATCACCACGGCCGAGTCACGTGTGCGTGATGTCACGTGACGCGGTCGACGTGCACGACATCGCGACCGACGTGGCCCGCCGTCTCCGACGGCATGGGCCGGGTTTGCCGTGATGCATCGAGCGAAGCGGATGCACCGCCAGGCGACACCAAGCGGGCGCCGGCGGCCGTTGCGAGACTCGATGGAGGTGCACACATGACGAAGAGGATTCTCCTCGCCATGGCCAGCCTGGCAGCCCTGGTGCTGTCGACCGGCGCGACGTTCACCTGGCGTTGATCTGAACCGTCCGTGATGGCGGCCTTTCCCGCCCACCGCTCGCTGTCGAGGCCGTGCGGGACCGTTGACCGCGGTCGCACACGTCGTGGTGCCTCGCTGGTTGGTGAGGAGGCGGTTCGTGCCCGGGCAGACCCGCCTGTTGACATACGTGGCGGCCACCGGTGTGGCCGGGGCGGGCGTCACCGTGTGGGTGCTGCCCCATGTCCGCCTGGTCGCTGCGCTGGCCACCGTGGCGGCGGTCCTGGTCGCGGAGTGGTTCTCCACCCGTATCCGCGACGGTGTCGAGGTGTCACTCACCAACATCGTGGTCCTGGTCGCGATCATGACGGTCGGCTTCGAGGTCGCGGTTCTGGCATGGGTCGGGGTCGTACCTGTCGTCGTCGCCCGTGCAAGCGATCGTGTCTTCATGCGGGTGGTGTTCAACGCCGGCCAGTGCGCCATCAGCGCGTTCGCTGCGGGGGCGGCCTATACGGCATTCCTCACCGGGGTCAGCGGGGTGTTTCCGGATGTGCGCACCTTGGCCGCGGCGGGTCTGGCGGCGTTGGCGTACAGCGTGACCAACCTCGCGCTGGTGTCGGGGGTGGTGGCCGTCTCGTCACCGGACGGGTTCCTGGCGACCCTCCTGCCCGCCCTGCGGCTGCTGGTGCTTCAGGTGCCTTATGTCGCGATCGCGTTCGCTGCGGCCATACTGCTCGAGCAGCAGCCGTGGGCGCTGGTCGTCCTGGCCGTGCCGGTGGTGATCGCCCGCCACGCCATGCTCGCGTTCCAGCGGCTCGACGAGGCCTACGACCGGTTGGTACGCAGCTTCGTCAAGACGATCGAGATCAAGGACCGGTACACGCGTGGGCATTCAGAGCGGGTGGCGACGCTCGCCGTACTGGTCGCCGAGGAGCTCGGCGTCGGCTACGAACAACGTCGCCTGACGCGCTACGCCGCACTCCTGCACGACATCGGCAAGATCGGTGTCTCGCGCTGCGTCATCAACAAGGCAGGTCCGCTCGACGCCGACGAGTTCGAACAGATGAAGCAGCATCCGGGCATCGGCGCCGACATCCTTCACGACATCGACTTCCTGGCACCGGCGATCGACATCGTGCGTTCACATCACGAAAGGCTCGATGGTCGTGGCTATCCGGACGGGTTGTCGGCTGCGCAGCTCAGCCGCATCGTGCGCATCGTCACCGCCGCTGACGCGTTCGACGCGATGACCTCGACGCGCTCGTACCGCCGCGCCATGGAGGTTGCCGCGGCGATCACCGAGCTGCGCCGCTGCGCAGACACGCAGTTCGATCCGCAGGTCGTCGAGGCGCTGGCGGTCGTCGCCGAACGCGTCGCGTGGGCGCCCACCCGTGACTTCGCCAACGAGGCGACCATGGCCACCGGGGATGCACCCAGCGCCGGGGTGATCACCCCGCGTGACGACGTGCCGCGGGATGCACTCCGGTGAGCGTCCGAACGCGCCGCACGTCGTGGCCGGCTGCATTGGTGGCCGTGCTCGTCGCGGCCTTGGGCAGCCTGTGGTGGGTGCTGGGTGGTGTCGGCCTGTCCAGGCCGACGACCGGGCAGCTCGCGGTGCTCGCCGTCGCGATGGTCGTCACCGATCCATGGGGCATCCGGCAGCCTGGTTCGCCCTCCGTACCGATGTCGCTCGCGGTGGTCGGTGCGGGTGCGATCAAGGGTGTCGACCCCGCCAGCCTGGTGGCCATCGTCGTCGCCGCCCACCTGGTCGTGTCCGCGATCAACCGACGCGCACCTTCGCGCTCGGCCCTGCTCGTGCGTGTGGGAGCCGCATGGGGACTTGCCGGCGCAGCGATGCTCGGATCCCGCGCTGCAGTCGCGGAATGGGGTGCGACCCCGTCGGCTGCCGGGGTTTCGATCGGCGCGGCGAGCCTGGTGGTCGTGGGGCTGTTCGTCGTACCGGTGATCGTCGAGTCACTGCCCATTGGGGGACGTTCGCCGTCGCGTGGCCCGGTGCACGCGATCGGGTTCACCTGGATGGTGTCGAGTGCGCTGGCGGCCAGCACCATGTTCGCTGCGCTCATGCGCCCGTCGCTCGGTTCGTGGAGCATCGTCGTGGCGTTGCTCCCCCTGTTGGCGGTACGCGTGGGGCTCGAACGACTCGCGGTCGCCGCGCGGGCCTACGAACAGACGATCCGGGCGATGTCGCGCCTGCCGGAGCAGTTCGGTGCGGTCACCGAAGGCCATGGCGTTCGGGTGGGCGCGCTGGCGCGCCAGGTCGCCGACGAGCTCGGGCTCGACTCCGAGGTGGCCACCGATGTCGTCCGATCCGCCCACCTCCATGAACTCGGACGTATCGAACTCGATCGCGACGCGGTGACCGGCCGCGACGAGGTCGCCGCAGCAGGGGCGAGCGTCATCAGGGAGGCCGGAACGTTGGATCGCGTGGCCAGGATCGTCGAACTGCATGGCAGTCCGGCGTCGTCGCCCGCCGCGTTGCGTGTACCGGTCGCCATCATCGTCGCCTGCTGCGCGATCGACCGTGCCGGCACCGGTGGTGAGCCGAACGCGTTGTCCGCGGATGCGATCGGCGAACTCGTGTCGGACGTCGGCGTACCCGAAGTCGTGCACGCACTCAGTCGCGTGCTCGCCTCGGCACCGGTTGAGGCGTCATGAGGTCGTGGACGAACGGGATCATCCCGACGGCCAGTGCGACGTCGCCCACGGAGATGACCGAACGCAACCAGCCGATCGCCCAGATATCACCCAGGAAAGCCAACCGGGTGGTGTCGTCCATGAGCATGTGCTTGCCGGCGTCGAGCGGCGCACCGTCGTGGCCGAGCACGGCCAGTGCAGCCGGATCCACCGGCATTGCCCCGTTGGCGGCGATGACGACGGCGTTCAATGCCAGCCCTGTCGCGACGAGCCAGCTGGCCGCGCGGCGCCGGTTCATCACCAGCCAGGCGACCAGTGCGGCGTGGCTTGCCAGAAGCAACGGGTAGGTCGGGACCATCGCGAGATGGCCGGAGGCCCGGGCGAGCCCCTCGGCGGCGAGTTGAGCGCCCAGCGCGGCGAACAGCAGCCATGACGCGCGCAGCGGGTTGTCGGCAAGATGGCGAAGTCGGCCGCCGCGGACCAGCGAGGTCCCGATTGCGGCCGCGAGCACGGCGAGGGTGAAGAACACGGATCGATCCCCGCCCGGCCGTCGCCGGTGACGCCCGGATAGGCTCGAGTCTATGACTCCGCCTCCGTCCGATGGTCGTCCCGGCTCGTCCGGGAATCGCCGCGCGCCTTCGCACGGCGATCGAGGCAACGTGCGGCGCAGCGGTGCGTCGGCGGGCGCGGACGATCCGGCCAAGCAGCTCGCCGCGCCGCTTCGCCGGGTGCTCGAACGCCTCCCCGAGGCGCAGCGCATGGTGCTCGAACTCCGCATGGGGCTCGCGGACGGGCATCCTCACGACCTCACCGACACCGCGCGCGAGCTCGGACTGTCCATGTCGGAGGCCCGGGAGATCGAGCAGCGTGCGTTCGCGCACATCCGGGAGACGATTCCGCCGAAGCAGCTCAGGCAGCTGCAGCGCTACCTGACGTGACGACGGTGTAGCCATGACGTCACTGCGGCACCTCGCCGAGGTCCCGGCAGGACTGCACGACGCGGCACTCGACACGCTGCGGGCCATTCTCGACGACTGGCAGATCCTGGCGGATCTGTCGTTCTCCGATCTGCTGATGTTCTGTCGCGACCCCGAGTCCGGCCGGTTGCACGTGGTCGCGCAGATGCGTCCATATACGGCCCAGACGATCTACGACGAGGACCAGGTCGGACGCACGTTCGGCCCGGAGGAGCGTCAGGCGGTGGTCCGGGCGTTCACCACGGGTGAGATCGTCAGCGACGGTGAACCGGACTGGTCGTCGGGGGTTCCCGTCCGTCAGGACGCGGTCCCGGTGCGGTTCGATGACGAGGTCATCGCGGTGGTCAGCCGCGAGGCCAACTTGTCGATGGTCCGCGCCCCCTCCCAGCTCGAGCTGACCTATCTGCAGGCCGCCAACGAGCTGTCCCACATGATCGCCGAGGGCTCGTTTCCGTTCCCAGGGCAGCGTCGTGAGCGCGAGATCGGGCCCAGGGTCGGCGACGGGCTGATGCGCGTCGACACCGGAGGTGTGATCACCTACGCCTCGCCGAACGCGGTCAGCGCCCATCGTCGCCTCGGGCTGCGGGACAACATCGTCGGCCGCAGCCTGGCCGACGAAGAGCTCGGCGGGCCCGAGATGCTCGAGGCCCTCGTCGACGGTGAGCCGTTCGAGTCCGAGCTCGAGGTGGACGGCACCGTCGTCCTGCGGCGGCTGCTCCCGTTGACCCGGGCGCATCGCGTCCTGGGGGGACTCTTGCTGGTGCGCGAGGTGACCGAGCTGCGCCGTCACGAGCGGCTGCTTCTCGTCAAGGACGCCACGATCCAGGAGATCCACCACCGCGTCAAGAACAACCTGCAGACCGTGGCGTCGTTGCTGCGCCTGCAGTCACGCCGGCTCGACGCGCCCGAGGCACGGGAGGCATTGGCCGAGTCGGTCCGTCGCATCTCGTCGATCGCGTTGGTGCATGAGACGCTGTCGCAGGACGCGGGCCAACAGGTGGTGTTCGACAAAGTGGCGCATCGGCTGCTCGACATGCTCGGTGCAGGCCTGGTCGATCAGGCGCGCCCGATCAGCATGGAGCTGGTGGGCGGCGCGGGTGAGCTTCCCGCCGAAGTTGCCACGCCGCTGGCCCTGGTCGTGTCTGAGCTGGTCCAGAACGCGCTGGAACATGCCTTCCACGACCGAGGAGGTCGAATCGAGGTCACGCTCGACCGCGGTGTGCGCGACCTGCGGCTCACCGTCACCGACGACGGTGCCGGGGTGGATGACGGCTGGCAGCTGGAATCGGACGCGAACCTCGGGCTGCGAATCGCCATCACTCTGGTCGAGTCGGAACTCGGTGGCACGCTCGACGTGCGGCGGCTCGGTGACCGGGGTGGGACGATATGTGAGGCGGTGCTCCCGGTTCCGTGACGGTCGTGCGATTCCTGGAGACGGCTCAGCTGGCCATGCGCCGGCGACGCTGGCGGGCGCGCTTGAGCGTGCGGCGCTCGTCTTCGGTGAGGCCGCCCCACACACCAGCGTCCTGGTTCGACGCCAACGCGAACTCGAGGCACTCCTCACGGACGTCGCAGCGCGCGCAGACACGCTTGGCCGCCTCGGCCTGGTCGACCGCGGGCCCCGTGGTCCCGATCGGGAAGAACAGTTCGGGGTCCTCGTCGATGCACGCGGCGCGGCTACGCCAGTCCATCTTGCTCTCCTACACGATTGCCGCCGTCCAGCTCCTCCGGACTCCGGGGGCGGAGTCGGGAGGACAATGCGGCGGAACTTTGTGAACGTTTTCTCTAACTCCGCCAACCGTAACGACGTTTGACCGCCTGTCAAGGGGTCGATCGGGATCGAGATCGGAGATTCGAAATAATGCGCGCATAACGTGCATCTGATGCGTTGAACGCACGCCATGTGTGGGTCGAGGTCAGTCAAACGTTTTCGCCGCGGTTCTATCGTTCAATCAGGCTTCACCTTGGTTCGCGTGGACCGACCCGAAGGATGCCGGCCCGGTTCCGCGTCGACCACCGGTCAGATCGCCTCCCTGCCGGCGCTACCCGTCCTCGTCAGACGGGAAGTCGTCCTCCTCGGCTCCGTTTGTCATCTCCTGATCGATCGTGTCGCCGCCCGATTGGTCCGAAT
>JBJHDB010000026.1:0-15014 GCA_050486325.1 Nitriliruptoraceae bacterium
CGGCGGCATGACCGTCCCACCACATGAAGTAGTAGTGCACGAACTTGTGGTAGCGCACTCGATCGGGACGCCAGACGAACCAGTAGTCGATCGTGCCCAGCAGGTGGCTGATCACCGCGCCGTGGCCGGTCTCTTCCCGGACTTCGCGCAGGGCGGCCTGCTCGGTGGTCTCCCCGTCCTCGATGCCACCCTTGGGCAGGGTCCACTGGGGTTTTCCGGCGGCGTTTCGCCGGGCGATGATGAGCACCCAACGCTGCCCGTCTGCACGGTCGTCGCACACGACACCGCCCGCGGAGGTCGCGCGGCGCGTGGGATACCTGGGCATGGATCGAGGGTATCGGCCACGACTTGTCCCGCCGGAGTCCCGACACGACGCGGATCCGGTCGATGGACGCCTACCGTGTGCACCAGCCGACCAGCGATGACGAGCGAAAGGGCGTGCATGCGCGCGTTGATCCAGCGGGTCCACGAGGCCTGGGTGACCTCGGCAGAACAGCGGGGTGGGCCGGGCGAGGAGACAGGGCGCATCGGCCCGGGCCTGGTCGCGTTGGTGGGGGCAACCCACGACGACACGCCAGAACTTGCCGACAAGCTCGCCGACAAGGTGTTCAACCTTCGGGTGTTCGCTGACGATGAAGGGTCGATGAACCTCGGCTGCGCGGACGTCGGCGGGCAGGTGCTGGTGGTGAGCCAGTTGACCCTGTACGCGGACACGCGCAAAGGGCGCCGGCCGTCCTATCTGCCGGCCGCCGGGCCCGAGCACGCTGAGCCACTCGTCGACCGGTTCGTCGAACGGCTGCGTGAGCACGGGGCGACGGTCGCGACCGGGCGGTTCCGCACGCACATGGACATCGGGCTGATCAACGACGGCCCGGTCACGATCATGCTGGAGGTCTGAGCAGATGGTTGCCGTCGACGCCTACCTGCAGCATCTGGTCGAGGTCGGTGGGTCCGATCTGCACCTGAAGGCCGGAGGTCCCGCCTACGTTCGTGTCGACGGCACCCTCCACCCGGTGAACGACCTCCCGTCGCTGTCCGCGGTCGATACCGCCGCCATGGCTGACGAGATGATGGACGAGTCCGCCCGCCGGCGGTTCGAAGGGCGGCACGAAGCCGATTTCGCGTACTCGATCGCCGGGGTGGGCCGATTCCGGGTCAACACATTCATGCAGCGGGGTTCGGCCGGGATCGTGTGCCGTCGTGTTCTGCCGTCGACGAGCTCGTTCGCGAGCCTCGGCTTGCCCCCGGTCGTGGGCAAGCTCGCCGACAACCACCGTGGCCTGGTGCTGGTGACCGGGCCGACCGGTGCGGGAAAGACGACTACCACCGCGGCGATGATCAGTCACGTGAACGCCACGCGCCGTTGCCACATCGTCACGCTGGAAGACCCGATCGAGGTGATCCATCGCGACGACCAGGCGATCATCGACCAACGCGAGGTCGGGGTGGACACCGATGACTTCGCCACGGGTCTGCGGTCGGTGTCACGCCAGGATCCCGACGTGATCTTCATCGGGGAGATGCGCGACCTCGAAACGGTCACCGCGGCGCTGCAGGCCGCCGAGACCGGCCATCTCGTGATCTCGACGCTGCACACCACCGACGCGCGCGAGACCGTCAACCGCATCGTGGACATGTTCCCACGCGAGCAGCAGAACCAGGCCAGGACGTCGCTGGCGAACTCGCTGAAGGGCATCGTCTGCCAGAGGCTCGTGCCCCGTGCCGACGGTCGTGGTCGGGTCGCGGTCGTCGAGGTGCTCGTGATGACCGCGCGGATGTACGAGTTCGTCGCCGACCCACAACTGATCGGCCAGATCGAGGACGGCATCGCCGAAGGCGCCTACTACGGCATGCAGACATTCGACCAGCATCTCATCGAGCTGTACGGCCAGGGCCTGATCACTTTGCGGGACGCACTTGCCGCGGCGACCAGCCCACAGGATCTGCGGGTCGCGATGCGGGGCCAGGGCCTGGATCCGGGCGGCACCGAACCGGGAGCCCTGTCACCCGAGACCCACTGACTCCTGCCGTGCACCAGCGGCGTGGCGGGTCAACGCGATTCGCAGTTCACCGGCGGTGTTGGTGCCGGTGTCGAGAATCTCGAGGTCTCCCGACGGGCCGGCGACGTGGGCGGTCACGTTGGCCAGGCCCAGCCACCGTTGGAACGGGTTGGCCCGGACCGACACGGCCTGGACCTTGGTGACCGGGACGAGCGACGTGGCGACCGACAGGGCGCCGCGCCGTGCGGCGACCACCGCCGGGGTGAGGGCGTTCCCGAGGAGCCGGTACTCGATGAACGCGAGTACGACGGCAACGGGCACCAGCGCGACGGCACCGGTACGCAGCATCGTGACTGCGACGTCCGGCACCGGCACGTGCACGGCTGCGGTCCAGGCGACCACAGCGACCACCGTGGCGGGCCGCAGCCACCGCCACACGGCCCGCCGCCTGGCACGCACCGGATGCGCCGTCAGCGGGGGTATGCCGTCCACGCCGGCGACCAGCTGTCCGACCAGCGCGTCGACGCGGCTGTTGGGCAGAAGCGGGACGGCGACCCGCCCTTCGCCTGCGCCGGAACCACCGGCCGAGTGCACGCGGACGACCGCGAATCCGAGCGCGCGACGCAACGGGTTGCGCAGCACGCGGACCATCTGCACCCGTCCTGCCGGGACGGTCGACGCACGGGTGCCGAGCAGGCCACGGGTCACCACCAGGTCGCCACCGTGGTGTTCGATCCGGAAGTTTCCGTCGCGCAGTAGGCCGACCACGACCGCGACCGCCATGGCGACCACCACGAAGGCCGCGGCGGCCAGCGCCACCGTCGTCCATTGCGGCCGATCGGCGAGTGGCTCGCCGCGCTGCACGGTCTCGATGAGCAGCGTGACCGAGCGTTCGATGAACCGGCTGGCCTGGCCCCCAGCGAGCTGGAGCAGGCCCCCGAGCAGCGCGGGAAAGACGAGGAGCTGCACCCCGGTCACCGACGCGAGCGCGACGTGCCTCAGCGGCACGCGCAGCACCGGTGTGGCCGTGGGTTCGTCCGGGGTGATGTCGCTGCCGTCCAGGCGTGCTTTCGAGGCACGCACTGCCTGACGGAAGGCAATCGCGTCCTGATGCCGGAGGACCCGCAGTTCCACCTCTACCTCGCTGGCGCTTCCTGCGGTCTCGATCCGGATGGTGGCGAACCCGGCGACGCGCTGGAGAAACGGACGGGCCAGCTCCACCT
Organism: Nitriliruptoraceae bacterium; assembly: GCA_050486325.1. GTDB lineage: Bacteria > Actinomycetota > Nitriliruptoria > Nitriliruptorales > Nitriliruptoraceae > JBJHDB01. The sequence goes on from JBJHDB010000026.1 coordinate 3,224, forward strand.
GCTGGATCCGGCCGACGTCGAGGCTGCGGTGACTGCGGCTGATCACCCCGCTGGAGATCCGGACCACCTCGCCGTCGAACGAGTATCGGAACCGCTGCCAGGCGAGCACGCGAGCGACCAACCCGAAGACGGCCACGATCGCGATCAGGCCGAAGGTGATCGCGCCGCCGGTCGCCAGCACCGCGGCTGCCGGGACGAACAACGCCTGCACCAGCTGCGCCAGGGGGATGCCGAGCACGATCGACACGGGATGCAAAGCCCGGGGCGTGGTGAACCCGGCGTCAGAGGGAGGACCGGCGTCAGACGGCATCGCGGGCCTCGTCGGGATGGTCCTCTAGGGCGGCCGCGGCCCGGGCGAGCAGTTCCTGACGCACACCCGGCGCGTCGTCTGCGGCGATGCCGGGCAGCGCGGCGCTGCCCGACGCCGACGCGGTGGTCACCTCCAGGGTGGCCAGGCCAACGAGCCGGTCGACCGGCCCCTGGGTGATGTCGATCTGCTGGATCCTGAAGTACGGCACGGCTTCGTGCCGGCGCACCAGGATGCCGTAGCGCAGCTCGAGGGCCAGGTCGGTCAGCTGCCAACGCCAGCGCCGGTAGCGCGCCCGCGGATACCAGGTGATCCCGACGACGAGGACGACCAGGGCGAGCGCGGGAGCGAGCCAGCGGGCCGGAGCGAACAGCACGGCGCCGGCGATTGCCGCGCCCGTCAGCGGCATCGCCAGGCCGAGCCCTCCGAAGATGCGCCACACCGTGACCACGTCCGGGTCCAGCCGGCGCTCGCGGTCGTCCAGCCGCTGGGCAGGGATCTCCGGTGGCGGCGGGCCCAGTGCCGGCGCCCCACCGGGGGGTGGTGGTGGCGGTGGCGGAAGCGTCATCGGGCGGTGCCGTTCATCGGGTCGCGGTGTGCGCTTTGGCGCGCCGGACGGACACGGTACGCGGCTGGCCGTCGCCGGCGGTCCGGCGACGACGGTCAGCTAGCCTCGACGGTCATCCGACGGACCTCCGTGGGACGCGGACCACGAGGGCGACGCCGACGTGACCGAGACGCTCACCGCCGATCAGGCTGCCCAGCTGGGCCGGCTGATCGACGTGTACCCCGAGGCCCGTGAGCTCGGTGAACGGTTCGTGGCGGCTGGTCATGAGCTGCACCTGGTCGGCGGGACCGTGCGGGACACGCTGCTGGCCGGTGGGGACTCCGCTGCGCTCGAGCAGGTCGATCTCGACTTCGCCACCTCGTGCCCGCCGGAGGAGACCGAACGGGTCGTCCGTCCGTGGGCGACGGCGGTGTGGCTGACGGGTGCGGCGTTCGGCACCGTGTCGTGCCAGCGCGAAGAAGCCGGCCGGCCGCTGAGGTCCATCGAGATCACCACCTACCGGTCGGACCGCTACGAGGCCGGCTCACGGCACCCCGACGTCACGTTCGGCAGCTCCATCGAGGAGGATCTGGCCCGGCGTGACCTGACCGTCAACGCCATGGCGGTGCGCGTGCCCGAGTTCGCGTTCGTCGACCCGTTCGGCGGGCTCGCCGACCTGCGCCGCGGCCTGCTGCGGACCCCGATCGACCCGACCAGGTCGTTCGGCGACGATCCGCTTCGCATGGTCAGGCTGGCACGGTTCGCGGCGTCATTGGACGCCGAGGTGGACGAGGGGACCGAGGCTGCCGCGATCGCGATGTCGGACGAGCTCACGACGGTGTCGTCCGAGCGCATCCGCGACGAGGTCGTCAAGCTGATGGCATCCGGCGTGCCGCGCCGCGGAGTCGACCTGCTCGTGGCCACCGGGCTGGCTCGCCACGTCCTTCCGGAGCTGCTCGAACTGCGGGCATGCGTCGATCCGGCCCACCGGCACAAGGACGTCTACCTCCACACGCTCGCGGTGATCGACAACGTCATCGCCCTCGAGACCGACGGACCGGATCTGGTGCTGCGCCTGGCCGCACTCCTGCACGACATCGGCAAACCGGACACGCGCCGCATTCACGCCGACGGCACGGTCACCTTCCACCACCACGACGTCGTCGGGGCGCGGATGACCAGGCACCGGCTCCGTGAGCTTCGCTTCGACAAGCAGACGGTGCGTGACGTGAGCGAGCTGGTGCGCATGCACCTGCGGTTCCACACCTACAAGCAGGGCTGGACCGATGCGGCGGTGCGGCGTTACGTCACCGACGCGGGGGAGCTGTTCGACCGGCTCAACGCGCTCACGCGGGCGGATGTCACCACAGGCAATGCCCGCAAGGCCGCGCGGATTCAGCGCCGTGTCGACGAGCTGGAGGAACGGGTCGCTCAGCTGCGCCATCAGGAGGAGCTCGACGCCATACGCCCGGCCATCGATGGCAACCGGATCATGGCCCACCTCGGCATCGGCCCGGGCCCGCTGGTCGGACGGGCCTGGAACCACCTGCTCGAGCTGCGGGTCGAGCACGGCGAGATGTCCGACGAGGAGGCGCTCGAGGCGTTGGACGAGTGGTGGCGGACGCAGCAGGAGGTCACGGGCGAGCGGTGAGCCGCTGGTGCACACGGGGCCAGCGACTGATCGCGATCCGTCGGACCGCCCCAGCCGGCAGGCTCCCCCAGTGCCGGCTGTCGGTGGACCGCACCGGATCGTCGCCACGCACTTCGACACGGTCGCCGACGATCCTGGTGAGCCGCTTGACCACGAGGTGGAACGGGTCAGCCGGGTCGGCGACGACGACGACCTGGCCGGTCCGGAGCCAACCGCGCCGGGCGGGCAGCGTGAGCAGCCGATCGCCGGCGGTCAGCGTCGGCGCCATCGAGGGGCCACGGACCTCGACGACGGCCCACCGGAGCGCCACGACGACCGCGCCGTACACCGCGGAGATCACGGACACCGCGGCGAGCACCGCCACCGGTCGAGCCCTCAGGACACGCTCCGATCGTGGACAGTTCCCGCAGCCGCCAGGTCAGGGTGGCCGACGCCAGGGGTGGCGGGACGCATCGCGGTGACTACCCTCGCGACGAGGAAAGCACACCGACCATCCGTCTCCCAGGGAGCCCGACGAATGCGATTCGCGAACCTACTCGGCCATCTCAACCCGCTGCGCACCGTGACCGTCGTCGACGCGCACTGCGACCTGATGTGCGGGGTGTACAACCCGGCCCAGGCGCGCATCGAGGCGGAATCGGTGCTCGAGGTCGCCAAGAAGTACCACGACTCGGACGACGAGACGTTCCGTCAGCGCTGCGTGTTCATCAAGGAGGAACGCGCGGAGCTCGTCAAGCATCACCTGTCGGTGCTATGGACGGACTACTTCAAGCCGAACCACGTGGAGGAGTATCCGGACCTCCACGAGAAGTTCTGGCTCGCGATCAAGGCGGCGGGTGACGCGAAGAAGACCATGGATCCTGCTGCCGGCGAGGATCTGCTGGCCAAGATCGACGAGATCGCCGGGATCTTCTGGGCGACCAAGGGCGGCAAGCCGTCCTGGATGACCGACTGACCGAGGCAGCCGGGCGTCCGAAAGGTCGCCCGACGGGAGCGAAGGCGGATGCGCAAGGGACGCATCGACTACCGGATGCGGCGGCGGTCCCTGCTGGCCGACGTCGCCTCCGGCGCACTCGCGCCCGACGACGTCCGTGACGCGCACCCCGACCTGCTCCGGGCCGCCACACACCTGGGCTCGGCCACGCAGACGCCGTGTCCGCTGTGCGACGAACTTCTGACTCACGTCGACTACGTCTTCGATCGTGACCGGGCCCGCTACCCGGGGGGTCGGGCGGTCCCTCGGGAGGCGCTCGCCAAACAGCTCGACCGGTACGGCGACCTGCAGGTCTACGTCGTCGAGGTGTGCGGTGCGTGCCACTGGCATCACCTCGTCGAGTCGTATCTGCTCGTCCTACGGGACGCCGATGTGAACGCGGGGCTGCCTTCGTGACCGAACGCATCTACTCGACCGACCAGTACGCCGCGACGATGGATGCTGCGGTGGTCGGCGTCGACCCCGACGACGGCCGGGTCCTGCTCGACCGCACCGTGTTCTATCCGGGCGGTGGGGGCCAGCCGCCCGACACCGGGGAGCTCGTCATCGGCGACGACCGGTTGTCGGTCGTGCGGGTCGCCGCGGACGACCGCGGTGTGTGGCACTGGCTCGCCGAAGGCCTCCCTTCGGTCGGGACCACATTGCGCGGTGAGATCGACTGGGAACGCCGCTACCGGCTGATGCGCACGCATACCGCGATGCACGCGCTGTGCGGGGTCGTCTGGTCCCGGTTTGCCTCACCGGTGACCGGCGGCAACATGGAACCCGGGGTGGGGCGGCTCGACTTCGAGCTCCCCGACTGGGACCCGGAGGACAAGACCGGGCTCGAAGAAGAGCTCAACCGCCAGATCGAGGCGGCCCGCGCGGTCGAGATCGCGTTTCTGCCCCGTGACGAGGCGGACCAGGATCCGTCCCTGATTCGCACGAAGGTCTCACTGCTGCCGCCGTCGCTGCGGGAGGTCCGGGTCGTCGACATCGTCGGACTCGACCGTCAGGCGGACGGTGGCACCCACGTCGCGACCACCACCGAGGTGGGTCGTGTGCGCATCGTCAAGGTCGAGTCGAAGGGCAAGGGCTTCCGTCGCATCCGGCTGTCGCTCGACGACTGACCCCGCAGTCGCGGCGACAGCGGTCCGCGTGGCCTCAGCGGCTGGCGCGGCGGAGCACCTCGACGTCGTCGCCGTAGCCGGCCTGCTCGCGCTCCTCCACCCATTCGATGTCGGTGTCGGGGCAGCGGTGGACGGTGCGTCCCATGCCGTCGGTGCGTCCGTGCTCGAGGTGTGAACGCAGGTAGTCGCGTGCCATGTCGCCGCTGACGACGTTGAGATACTTGCAGCGGCAGGTGGTCATTCCGGGTCCCTCACGCGGTCTGGCTGGTTCGGCCTGACGGCCGTCGACAGGCAACCCTACCGATCATCGCCGAGGCCGACGCCTCATGGGTGAGGTCAGGCCGCAGGTAGCATGCCAAGCCAACACTGCCGCCCGTCCCGGAAGTCGTGTGCGTGGACGATTCGTCGGATACGCCCCCGCAAGGTGCCGCTATGCCCCCGCAAGGTGCCGCGGTGCGCCCGGCCCGCTGGTATCACCTCGACGGCCGTCGCCAGCACGGACCGGCGGGGCTTGCGTCGATGCGGCGCCTCGTGCTGAACGGGGAGATCGACCAGGACACGCTGGTGTGGGCGGACGGCATGCCGGACTGGATGCCCGCCGGCCGGGTGCCTGCGTTGACGCCGCCACCTGACCTGCGATGACCGCCGACACGCTCGAGCTGCTGCGTGCGCGTGGTTTCGTCCAGGACGTCACGGACGAATCGGCGCTGGTGGCGGTCCTCGCCGAGGGTCCCGCCACCTTCTATGTCGGGTTCGACCCGACCGCACCGTCGTTGCACGCGGGCAACCTCGTCGGGATCATGGCGATGGCCTGGTTGCAGAGCGCGGGACATCGCGCGATCGCAATCGCGGGCGGGGCGACAGGCCGGATCGGTGATCCGTCGGGCCGGGATGCCGAACGCACGCTGCTCGACGACGCGACGCTCGAGCGGCACCTGGCCGGAATTCGGGGTCAGCTGTCGGCGGTGCTCGACCTCGACGGCGAGCGCGGACTGCTGCTCGACAATCACGACTGGCTGGGCGAGCTCGGCTTCCTCGAGGTGCTCCGCGACGTCGGCAAGCACTTCAGCGTCAACGCGATGGTCTCGCGGGAATCGGTGAGGCGCCGGCTCGACTCCCGCGAGCAGGGCATCAGCTACACGGAGTTCAGCTACCAGCTGCTCCAGGCCTACGACTTCCTGCACCTGTACCGCGAGCACGGCTGCGTGCTGCAGTGCGGCGGTTCCGACCAGTGGGGAAACATCGTCGCGGGCGTCGACCTGATCCGGCGGGTCACCGGTGCGGAGGCCTACGGGTTGACGTGGCCGTTGATGACCACCGCCGATGGGGCCAAGTTCGGCAAGTCGGCCGGCAACGCGATCTGGCTCGACCCCCAGATGACCTCGCCGTATGCCTACTTCCAGTACTGGCTCAACACGGCCGATGCCGACGTCGAGCGCTTCCTCCGTCTGTTCACCTTCCTTCCGCTCGACGACATCCGCGCATTGGTCGGCGACCACGGACGCGACCCGGGGGCGCGCCTCGCCCAGCGGACACTTGCACGCGAGGCCACCCGGGTGATCCACGGTGACGGCGGGGTCGCGGCGGCCGAGCAGGCCACCGAGGCGTTGTTCGCCGACGCTCCACTGGACGACCTCGACGACGCGACGCTTGCGGAGGTGTTCGCCGACGCCCCCTCGGTCACGCTGGCCCGACGGGCGCTCGATGACACGGGCCTCGGCGTGCTCGACCTGCTGCGAGAAGTCGGGGCGGCTCGGAGCAATGGTGAGGCGCGGCGGCTGGTCGATCAGGGCGCGGTGCGCCTCAACGGCACGCGGCTCGACGACGTCGAGCACCGGGTGACGGCGACGAGTCTCGGCAGCCGCTCGACGATGGTGGTCAAGGTCGGCAAGAAGCGGTTCTACCTGGCCAGGTTCGACGGATCATGACGGGCCACTGACGATGGCGGGCGACTGACCATGGCGGCTCAGTCTCGGCCGACCTCGGTGACCGTCCGTGACGTGCGGTCGGTGTGGGGACCGCCGTTGGAAGTCCCCGTCGGTGCGCACGTCACCGCGCTGGTGGGCCCGAACCGGGCGGGGTCGACGACGCTGCTGTTCGCGCTCGCCGCGGCGCACGATCCGGGGGTCGCGTTCGTCCCGGATCGCGATCTTCCGCGCCGGCGGGACGGCCAGCGCCGCTCGGAGGGAGCCCCCCACGTCGAGGTCACGTTCGACGACCAGACCTCGGCGACCGTGTCCTGGGACGTGCATCGGGGGACGCGAACGGTGGAGGGTCCGTTCGTGGAGGGGAACGTGGTGCTTGCCCAGGTCGCGGACACGCCGCGCGACCTGCTGCGTGCGGCACGAATCGACGGCCATGACGAATCCGCCCGCCGGAGCCTCGCGTCGCACGTGCGTGACGTCGCGCGGGCACTGCTGCCCGAGGTCGCCACGGTCGAGGTCGATGACGAGCTGATGGTGCGGGTGCGCGACGACACGGGAGTCCTGCTGCCCGTTCCCCAGACCAGGACGATGACCGCGCTCGGACTGGCGCTGCATCTTGCGGAAGCAGGTACGCCGGTGGCGCTGGTCGGTGCCGAGGCTCCCGAGGCGTTCCTGCACCCCGCGGCGCAGGAAGCGCTCGCCCGCCTGCTCACCGAGATCGCCGGCATCCTCGCTACCCCGGTCGTGGTGGCCACCTCGTCGCCGTTCGTCCTTCCGCGGGTCGCGACCACGACGGTCGTCGCGCTCGCCCGTGACGCGATCGGACGTACCCGGGTCGTGGGCAGCGCGGCGGGTGACCGTCCCCAGGCGGAGCTGCTCGGTGGGCTGCTGCGCGACACGGGTCTCGCCGCGGTGCTCGATCGCCGGGGCCAGGTCCCCGCCGACGCCCGGGCGGTGCTCATCACCGAGGGTGGCACCGACGTCGCCTACCTGTCGACGGTCGCCCGGGTGCTGGGTCGCGAGCCGGTCCTCGATGGCGTGGTGCTGCTTCCGGCAGGGGGCGCCATGGGTGCGGCTCTCGCGGCGATCGTCCTGCGTGCGGAGGTCGACGTCCCGCTGGTGGTCCTGCTGGATCACGACGATGCGGGCCGGCGGGCGCGGGACACCCTGGTGTCGCGGTTCGAGTTCGACCGAAGCCGGCAGGTGGTGACCTACGCGGACGTAGTCGACGGGGTTCCTCCGGGCGTCGACGCCGAGGCCCTGTTCGCCACGGAGCTGGTGCGCAGGTTCGTCGCGTTGCACGGTGAGACCGTGTCGGCCGGCGAGCGCACCTACGGCCAGCTCGTCCATGTGCTGCTCACCTCGTCGGGCAAGAGCGAGTTCGTCCCCTGGGTGGCCGAACATGCCGAGCCCGATGACCTCACCCTCTGGAACGACCTGCTCGATCTGCTCGAGGAACGTCTTCCGTGACCGGCGATCGGCCAACTGGACGGGGCATTCGGTGGGTCGGGTGACGGGACTGTCGGCCCTGCCACACACGGCCGTGAACGGGTGGAATCGACCCTGAGCACGTGCGAAGTCCCCGAGCACGTGCGAAGTCCCCCGCACGTCGAAGGCGGACCAGTGGCGACAACCGAGATATCGACCGACCCCACCGAACGCACCACCACCCGTTGGGTGGTGTCCTTCGACGAGGGACGGGGTGAGCAGCGCCAGCTGCTCGGCGGCAAGGGCGCCAACCTCTGCGCCATGACGTGGCTCGGTCTGCCGGTCCCTCCCGGGTTCATCGTGACCACCGAGGCGTGCCGCGCATACCTCGCCGATGGCCGCTTGCCCGATGGTCTGGTGGAAGAGGTCCGAGACGCGCTGACGGCGCTCGAGGAGCGCACCGGCCGGCGCCTGGGCGACCCCGATCGCCCGCTGCTGCTCTCGGTGCGTTCCGGCGCGCCGTTCTCCATGCCCGGCATGATGGACACGGTGCTCGATCTCGGGGCCGACGCGTCCACCCGTGCGGGCCTCGCGGCGCTGGGAGGGGCGTGGTTCGCCCTCGACGCGCAGCGACGGTTCGTCGAGATGTTCGGGCGGGTCGTACAAGGGGTCGACGAGGCGGAACTCGCCGGGCGTGTCGACGGCGCTGTCGCGCGTGCGGGCGTGGCCGACGAACGTGCGTTGGACGAGGACCAGCTGGCCACGCTTGTCGCCGAGCTCGAAGAGCTGGTCACCGAGCGGGCAGGGGTGATGCCCCACGACCCGTTCGAGCAGCTGCGTATGGCGATCGAGGCGGTGTTCCGTTCCTGGAACGGTGCTCGGGCCCGCTCGTACCGCCGGCTGGAGGGCATTCCTGACGATCTTGGCACCGCGGTCAACATCCAGGTGATGGTGTTCGGCAACCTCGACGAACGTTCGGCGACCGGGGTGGCGTTCAGTCGCGACCCGGCGACCGGTGAGAACGTGCCGTACGGCGACTTCCTCGACGGGGCCCAGGGCGAGGACGTCGTCGCGGGGACCCGGCATCCACGGCCACTGGCCGAGCTGGCCGAGTCGTTCCCAGACGCGCATGCGGAGCTGCTCGACCACATGCGCACGCTCGAGAGCCACGACACCGACATGTGCGACGTCGAGTTCACGATCGAGTCGGACAAGCTGTGGATGCTCCAGACCCGGGTGGGCAAGCGGTCTGCGGCCGCGGCGGTGCGCATCGCCGTGGAGATGGTCGACGAAGGACTGATCGGTGAGGAGGACGCGATCGCGCGCGTTCGCCCGGAGCAGGTCGAACAGCTGTTGCACCCCCGGTTCGCGACCGTTCCGGACCGGCTGCTGACGAGCGGCCTGGCGGCCTCACCGGGCGCTGCCGTGGGCGCGGTGTGCCTCGACACCGCCGAGGCGCGCGACCGGGGTCGGGCCGGCGAGTCGGTGATCCTGGTGCGCAACGAGACCTCGCCGGAGGACATCGACGGCATGGCCGCCGCAGCGGGGCTGCTGACGGCACGTGGTGGGCTGGTGAGCCATGCCGCGGTGGTGGCACGTGGGATGGGCAAGCCGGCGGTGTGCGGTGCGTCCGAACTGCGGATCGACGTCGGGGCCGGCACCGTGCGTGTCGGCGAGATCGAGGTCCGGACCGGCGACACGATCGCGATCGACGGCACCTCCGGCCAGGTCGCCCTCGGCGAGGTGGAGCTGGAGCTGCCCGGTGACGACGCGTGGCTCGATCGGCTGCTCGAGTTCGCCGATCGCCATCGACGGCTGCACGTGTACGCCAATGCCGACACCGCCGCCGACGCGCAGCGTGCGCTCGACGCCGGCGCGGAGGGAATCGGGCTGTGCCGGACCGAGCACCAGTTTCTCGGGGATCGCCTGCCGCTGGTACAGCGACTCATCCTGGCCGACGACGAAGGCGACCGCCACGAGGCCCTGGAGGAGCTCGAGCGGGTCCAGCGTGCCGATTTCGAGGCGTTGCTGGAGGTCATGGACGGCCGGACGGTCGTCATCCGCCTGTTGGATCCGCCGTTGCACGAGTTCCTGCCGAACGTGGACGAGCTTCGGGCGCTGGCGGCGACGGGCGAGTTGGACGAGGAGGGCCGCCACCAGCTCGACGCGGCCGAGCGGTTGCAGGAGCACAACCCGATGCTCGGCACGCGCGGGATCCGCCTCGGTGTGCTGCGGCCGGAGATCTACCGCACCCAGGTGCGTGCCGTGGTCGCCGCCGCGGTTGCGCGACGGCGGGCGGGGGGCGACCCCCTCCCGGAGATCATGCTTCCCCTGGTCGCGACCCCGCAGGAGCTCGCCTGGGGGGTGGCGCTGATCCGGCAGGCCATCGGCGAGGTGGAGCACGCCAGCGAGATCGGGGTCCACTGCACGATTGCGACGATGATCGAGACACCTTCCGCCGCGGTGCAGGCGGCGGCGCTGGCACCGCAGGTCGACGCGTTCTCGTTCGGGACCAACGACCTGACCCAGCTGACGCTGGGCCTGTCGCGCGACGACGTCGAGGCGAGCTACATCCCTGCGGCGCTGGCGGAGGGCCTGTTCCTGGTCGATCCGTTCCGTTCGCTCGAACGGGACGCCGTCGGCCGGCTGGTCGAACTGGCGGTGCGCGATGGGCGCGAGGCGTTCCCGGAGTTGATCACCGGTATCTGTGGAGAGCACGGCGGTGACCCGGACTCCATCGCGTTCGCGCACCAGGTCGGGTTGGACCACGTCTCCTGTGCCCCGTCCCGGCTGCGCGTCGCACGCCTTGCCGCAGCACGGGCGCAGCTCGGAATCGAAGGCCCGGATCGCACGGCCTGAACGCGCACGCGTCCACAGCATCACCGAACACGCTCGCCGCGTGGTCACACCCGGCGCGTACGGTGACGGTTGTGAGTGGACTCGACGGTGGGATACCTTGGCGTCGCCTGAACGCGCGCGGCCGTCCAGATGGCTGCGCGCGTCGTCCGTCAACGGCCAGCGTGTATGGCCGGCGACGTGTGGACGAACCGGGCCGCACCCCTGCTCCCGACCCTGGGCGCCGTCGCGCCCGTTCGGCGGGGGCCAACCGTCGGCAGGCACGGCACCACACCGGTGTCGGCGCACGCCGACCCGCCCACGCGAGGTCGTGGGTGGAACGACCAGAGGAGTGCACATGCGTCGCTACGAGACCATGCTGCTGATCACCGACACGATCGAGGAGGACACCGCACAGGCGGTGTTCGAACGAGCCAAGTCGATCCTCGCCGACCAGGGCGGGCAGTTGATCGACGAGGCCTGGTGGGGCCGCCGCCGGCTGGCCTACGAGATCGCCAAGCGCGATCACGGCTACTACGGCGTGCTCGACTACTCGGGCACGGCCGAGGCGGTCGCCGAGCTCGAACGGCAGCTGAAGATCTCCGACGAGGTCGTACGTTTCAAGACGATCCGACCGGAGATCCGCATTCGCACCAACGCCTGATCCACGACCGGGTCCGCTCACGGCAACCAGCACCGACGCGACCAAGGAGCGATCGTGGCGTTCGAGAGCAACTTCATCACGTTCATCGGCAACCTGACCGACGATCCCGAACTGCGATTCACCCAGGGGGGGACCCCCGTGGTGACCATCCGGGTGGCGTCGAACCGGCGCTGGACGGGCCGGGACGGCCAGCAGCAGGAAGAGACCACCTACCTCAACGTCAACGCGTGGCGCGATCTGGCCGAGAACGCCGGTGAATCGCTCGCCAAGGGCGATCGCGTCGTGGTGATCGGCCGGGTCCGCGTCCGGAGCTACGAGAACCGGGAGGGCC
>JBJHDB010000027.1:0-14526 GCA_050486325.1 Nitriliruptoraceae bacterium
GCCGATGTCGTAACCGGCGTCGACGGGTTCGGTGGCGAACGAGGCGATCGTGTCCGCATCGACAACGACGATGACGCTGCCGGGGGTGACGACCAGATCGACGTCGTGGCGGTCGCCGCGGGCCGTTCGTTCGACCGAGATGAGCTGCGCGATGTCGGCGGGTTCGAGCACGAGTGTCTGATCACCGTGCGTCAACTCGATTGGTGCGCGCACCGCCTCCTGTGCACGTGCGGCGACGTCGATCAGCTCGTCGGCGTCCACCAACGCGGGTTCGGTGTCCGCCGGCAGGTCGATCCGCTGGTCGCCGGGGAGGGTCAGCGCATCGGCGAGCCCGGCGGCCAGCTCGTCATGGCGAACGGCGACACTGCCGTGCGGCGGTGTGACGTCGACCGTCAGCGATTCGGGGTCGATGTCGATCGAGCCGTGCGAGATGCCGCGATCGACGTGTGACGCGAGGGTGGCCACCCAGTCACGCAGCTGCGCGTCGTCCCAGGAGACGACCGGGTCGATCGTCGCAGTTGTACGCAGCGCACGGATGCGCTCGGCGAACCCGGAGAACAGTCCTTCACGGCCTCGTGCGAACGCCGCCTGCGCTGTTGCGGGGACATCGAGCGTGAAATCGACCTCGGATGCAGCAAGCGTGTACACGTCGTCTTCGAACGCGACGTCGACGACGTCCTGACGCCGATCACGCGCCATCGCCTCGACCGTGGCGTGCAGCTCGGCCCGCGTCATCCCGCTCACGTCAGTGGCCGCGATCGCCGTGTTGGGCATCACCTGCCCACGCTGCAGGACCAGCATCACCGTGATCGCCGTGATGATGACGATCGCGAAGCCTGCGAGGACGGAACCGCCGATGATCGCGACGCGACGTGTGGTCATCGGGCCAATATTCCCCTGTCCGAGCCAGCGACGAAGGCGTCGCCTGCGAACGTGCGAGAGTATCTGGGGGTGCCCAATCGGGGGATGTCCGACCTGACCGAATCCTGCCGCCTCGGCTCAGCGGTCTTCGGGGTCCTCATCGAAGTAGTCGATGCGGTCCACGGGCATGACCACAGCGGACAGAACGTTCATCAGGTGGGCGACGATGCGTTTGAGATAGCGGTAGGTCAGGGCGTAGGCGACCACGTGCGGCCCGGTGATGCGCCCGGTGACCAACTCGGAGACGCGGCCGTCGAACGCGTCGAGCATCTCGTCGCCCTGTTCGAGCAGCCGGCGGGAACGGTCGGCGTCGCGTTGGGCGAACGTGTCGGCCACCTCGACGATCATGGTCGAGATGGCCGATCGCAGGGTGCGGATCTCCTCGCGTAACTCGCCGGCGTCCAGCACCACGCCGTCGGCGGCGATGTCGTAGAGGTTCTTGGCGTAGTCACCGATCCGCTCGACGTCCTTGACGATCGACATGTAGACCAGGATCGCGGGCGTCTCGATCCCGCCGTACACGCCAGCGTGGACCACGAGCTCCCGGCGGATCTCCCGCTCCGCTTCGTTGACCTTGTGGTCGCTCGCACGCAGGTCGGGCCCCACCGTTGCGGGTTCGGCGCCACCGACCAGCGCCGACATCGCCAGGTCGAAACTGTGGCGATCGTCGACGAACATGCGCTGCAGCGTGGCTTCGATGCGGTCGAGCCGGTCGCTGCCGTCGCTCTTGAGAAAACCGAACGGCATAGCGTGCTCCTAGTCCAGCAGGATGATGCCGAGTAACGGCATCACGATGAACAGCCCCAGGACGTAGACGATCACGGTCGTCCGACGTCGCACGGCGAGTGCTGCCAGCCGCTCGGCCATGTGCACGGGAGCATCCCGAATCCAGGGTACGGGGTAGACCGCGGCGAGTGCGGTGACGTTGAACAGTGAGTGCACCAGGGCGATCGTGAGGCCTTCGGGCCGGACCACCGCCAACGATGCAAGCAACGCGGTGATCGTGGTGCCGACGTTGGCCCCGAGCGTGATCGGGTACGCGTTTCGCAAGGTGAGCACGCCTGCGGCCACGAGTGGCACCAGGATCGAGGTGGTGATCGTCGACGACTGCACGGCGACGGTCACCGCGATCCCCACCAGAATGCCGACCGAGCCGCCACCTCGGCCCACAACCTGGTTCATCGTGCGCTCGATGGTCCCGGCGACGAGCTTGCGCATGTTTCGTGTGATGAGCCCGAGGGCGAAGAAGATGGCAGCGAGCCCGATGGCCAACAGGATGGTGCCCGCCACCGGCCCCGGCAGCCCCGTTCGGTCGACCGCACCGGCGATCGCGTCGACGGGCAGCTTGACGGCACTTCGTATCGGACTCCTGCCAGGGTCGATCCCGACGTCGGTGTGCCTGAGGAGGCCGGTCAGCCAGGTCGCCGACCGGGACAGGAATCGCGTCGTCAGCTCGAGCGGCAGGAGCACCGCGACGGCCAGGATGTTGAACATGTCGTGCACGGTCGCGCTGGCGAAGCCGCGCCGGAACTCGTCGGAGCGGCGAATGGCACCCAGGGAGGCCAGCGTGTTGGTCACGGTCGTGCCGATGTTGGCCCCCATGATCATCGGCACCGCCGCGGGAATCGTCAGCGTGCCCGCACCGACGAGCCCGACGATCGTCGCGGTCGACACCGACGACGACTGCACCAGGACCGTGGCGAGGATCCCGGCGAACAGCCCGGACAGCGGATGGGCGACCTGTTCGAGCAGCCCGGTGCGGAATCCCTCACCGAGCGCGCCGATGCCGGCTTCCAGCATGCTGACGCCGACGAGGAACACGTACAGCAGCCCGACAACGAGGACTGCTCGCAGCCAGGTCGGTGGCTCGCGTCGCGGGGCGGGTTCCCACCATGCCTCAGCGGTCACGGGTGATCCCCTCGTCGTCGGGATGCGCGGCCGGGCAGGACAGCTCGCGGGCGTCGTGCGACGACCACGGCGCGCGAAGCCTTGCAGAACGCGACGTCGGCGACAACGTGCCAGGTGACCGCACGGCCACCATCGTGGATCCGATCGCGCCCAGCAGCGCCCGTTGCGGTGCGGTTGGCCGGGCCTGATGGGCGGGGGTACCGTGCGCCGCGCCGGGCGCGTAGCTCAGTGGGAGAGCGCTGCCTTCACACGGCAGAGGTCAGAGGTTCGATACCTCTCGCGCCCACCGGCGGCCCGCTGCAGTAGTGCCCGTCGCCGATCCGCACGCCAGGAGTGTCGTCCCTTTGAGCCGTACGATCCGCGTCCGTCATGCAGACGCCGAGGTCGACGTGGCGGCGGGCGCCACCGCGCTGGAGGCACTCAAGGCCCTCGATGCGACCGGCGGCCAGATCGTGGCGGCCTCGGTCCGCGCCGAGGATGGCGAGTTCGTCGAATGGGACCTGGACCGTCCGCTGCCCGAGGCGGACGTGACCGAGGTCGTGCCGATCACCGCCGGATCCGAGGCCGGTCGGGCCATCATCCGCCATTCGGCCGCGCATCTGATGGCGCAGGCGGTGACCGACCTGTTCCCCGGGGCGAAATGGGCGATCGGGCCACCGATCGAGGACGGCTTCTACTACGACTTCGACGTCGAGCGGCCGTTCACCCCCGAAGATCTCGAACGCATCGAAGCGCGCATGCGTGAGCTCGCCGGCGAGCGCCAGCGCTTCGTTCGCGACGAGGTCGATCGTGACGACGCGCGCGCCGAGTTCGCCGATCAGCCCTACAAGTGCGCCATCATCGACCTGGTCGACGACGGCCAGATCGTCAGCAAGGTCGACTTGGCCGACGGTGGGCCGACGCTGTCGGTCTATCGCAACGTCCGACCGGGCGGCGAGGTCGCCTGGTCCGACCTGTGCCGTGGGCCGCACGTGCCTTCAACGGACCGCATCCCGGCGTTCGCGTTGCTGCGCAGCGCCGGCGCGTACTGGCGCGGTCGTGAGGACCAGCCGATGCTGCAGCGCATCTACGGCACGGCATGGGAGTCGCGCAAAGCGCAGGACGCGCATCTGAAGCTCCTCGAAGAGGCCCGGAAACGTGACCATCGCCGGCTTGGCCGCGACCTCGAGCTGCTGCATTTCCCCGACTCGCTGGGCCCGGGACTGGCGATCTTCCTGCCTGACGGTGCGATCGTGCGCAAGCAGATGGAGGATTGGATCCGCGACGAGACGCTGGCGCGCGGCTACCAGCCCGTCTACACGCCCCACATCGCCAAGGAGGATCTCTGGCGGATCTCGGGACACCTCGAGACCTACGCCGAGCTGATGTACCCGGGCATGGAACTCGACGACGGGGCTGCCTACCGCCTCAAGCCCATGAACTGTCCGTTCCACATCCTGGCGTTCACGTCGCGAACCCGGTCGTACCGGGAGCTTCCGGTACGCATCGCCGAGCTCGGCACCGTGTACCGATATGAGCGGTCAGGTGTGGTCAACGGCCTGCTGCGGGCGCGTGGCTTCACTCAGGACGATTCGCACATCTTCTGCCGGGCCGATCAGGTCGTTGACGAGGTGGTGGACTGCATCGCGTTCGCGCGGGACCTGTACGTCGCCTTCGGGCTTGGTGAGCCCTCCCGTGTCGCCGTGTCGACCCGCCCGCGGGACAAATCGTTCGGGACGGACGAGCAGTGGCGTCAGGCCGAGCAGGCACTCGTCGAGGCGGTCCAGCGTGCCGGATATGACCACGAGATCGATGAGGGCGAGGGCGCGTTCTACGGACCGAAGATCGACATCCATGCACGCGACGCGATCGGCCGGGAGTGGCAGCTGACCACCATCCAGGTCGACTTCAACCTTCCTGAACGGTTCGACATCACCTATGTCGGTGCGGACGGCGAGCGCCATCGTCCGTTCATGGTGCACCGTGCCCTGTTCGGTTCGATCGAGCGGTTCTTCGCGGTGATGGTGGAATCGTTCAACGGCGCCTTGCCGACCTGGCTGGCGCCGGTCCAGGTTCGCGTGGTTCCGGTCGCCTCCGACTTCGACGGCTACGCGGAACAGGTGGCGAGCGAACTCCGCCGGGCGGGTCTGCGTGTCGACGTCGACCGTTCAGACGACACGCTCGGCGCAAAGATCCGGCGCGCACAGACCGGCAAGGTGCCCTACGCGACCGTGGTCGGCGCCACCGAACAGGAAGCGAGCACGGTTGCGGTGCGGCCCTACGCCGGCGACCAACGCAAGGATGTCCCGGTCGATGAGTTCGTCGCCGAACTGGTCGCCGAGGTCGCCGAGCGGCGTGTGAAGACGTGAGTGACCGCACCGTGCCCGAACAGCTCGCGCAGCTGTGGGCGCCGTGGCGTGCCGCGTACGTCGGCGGTTCACCTCCAGCAGCCGGTTGCCCGTTCTGCGCGGCCATCGAGGCGCCGTCGTCGTCGGACCGAGAAAGCTGGATTCTGCACCGTGGCCGCGGATGCTTTGTCGTGCTGAACGCGTATCCGTACAACCCGGGCCATCTGATGGTGCTGCCCAACGCACATGTCGCGTCACTGGCCGAACTCGACGTCAACGTCGCACGCGAACTGTGGGAGTTGACCTGCCGGGCCGTCGACGTGGTCCAGGACCGACTCGGTGCCGAAGGCGTCAACGTCGGCCTGAACCTCGGTTCTGCGGCGGGGGCGGGCATCGCCGGCCATCTCCATCAGCACGTGGTGCCACGCTGGAACGGTGACACCAACTTCATGACCACCACGGCGACGACTCGCGTGCTGCCGCAGGCGCTCGATGATGTATGGCGCATACTTCACGATTTCGACGAAGGTCCCTGACCTCGGCCACGATCATGCGGCCTGTACCGTGGGCGGAAACGGTCTGATACGTCGGAGCTCGATCGGAGGTCGCCCGTGGCACTGCGTGCGCGCTACCCGGGCCCCGTCGACCGCCTCAGCAGACCTGCCGGCCGCCTCCTCGCCCGGACCGGGGTCACGCCCAATGCCCTGACCACGCTCGGGCTGATGGTCACCGGAGTTGCCGCGTGGCTTGTGGCTGTGGGGCGACCAGCCCTGGGCGGCGCGGTACTGGTGCTCGGCGGCGCCCTGGACGTGCTCGACGGCGCTGTCGCGCGGGCGTCGGACCGATCGACGCCGTTCGGTGGGTTCTATGACGCGGTCAGTGACCGCATTTCGGACGGGCTCATCCTGGGCGTGATCGCCTGGTGGGTGCGTGACGAACCTCGCCTGTTCGCCCTTGCGATCACCGCACTGGTCGCCGCCGAGGTCACGAGCTACGTCCGTGCCAAGGCCGAAGCGATCGACCTCTACTGCCGTGTGGGGATGCTCGAGCGGGCCGAGCGTGCGGGGCTCCTCATCGTCGGGCTGTTGCTGCATGACTGGATGCTCGAGCCGGTGCTTTGGGTACTGGCCGTCGGCGGAATCGTGACCGTGATGCAGCGCATCCATCACGTGTGGTGCCAGATCGACCGCGACGTGCCCCGGGAACTCCTCGCCCTGTCGACCGGCGGTCATGCGTGGAATCGTGCGTTCATGCGCGCGGCCCGCGCTGTCTACGGGCAACGCAACGTCGACGGTGCGCTGTCGGCGGGTTCTGCCACCGGATCGCATCCACGAGCCGACGCATCGGCCGACCCGGAACCGCCGGCTCCGTGAGCACGACGTCGCCGCCCGACGCGCTGCCTCCCCCGCCGCCGATGACCGTCCGCACGCGGCTGGCCTACTGGCGCTACCTCGCGTTGTGGGAAACCGCCGCTCGCCTGCCCGAACGCGTCGCCCGTGGCCTGCCCGAACGTGTCGGTCGCGCATGGCACCGGTTCGGCCCCGCAGGTCAGCGTCGCCAGGTGCGCGCGAATCTGCGCCGAGTCGTCGGCGACGTCTCGCGTGGTTCGCTCGACGCCCTGGTAGGTGACGCCTACGTGTCCTACGCCCGCTATTGGTTGGACAGCTTCCGACTGCATCGGATGGATCCGGCGCATGTCGTCGCATCGGTCATCGAGGACGGGGTGGTTCACGGCGACGCCATCCGGGACGCCGGCGCCGGCGGGATCTTCGTCACGGCCCATCTGGGGTCCTGGGACATCGGTGCGCTCTACACCGCGCAGCGTCGTTGGGGCATGGTGGTGGTTGCCGAGGTGGTCGAGCCCCGCGCGCTCTACGACCGGTTCGTGCGGCTTCGCGCCAGGGCAGGTGTCCAGGTCGAGCCGTTGTTGCGCGGCGGGGCCACGATGCGCCAGCTGGAGGAACGGATCCGTTCCGGAGCCTTGGCCACATTGCTCGCCGACCGGGACCTGACCCGACGCGGTCCCATCGTGTCGTTCTTCGGTGAGCCGTGCCGGCTTCCGGCAGGTCCGGCCGTGCTCGCCCACCGGACCGGCGCGCCGGTGGTGGCAGGTGCGTTCGTCGACGACGGGCCGCGATATCACGCGATCGTGCGGCCTCCGATCCCGGCGGGCGCACACACGATCTACGATGCCACGCAGCTCGTGGCGCACGAACTCGAGCGATTGATCGCGCGGTTTCCCGCCCAGTGGCATGTGTTCGTGCCGAACTGGCTCGCCGATCGCGAACCGCGGCATCCGGTGGTGGACGCGTGGCGGTGTGGCGAGGACTGGCGGGCGTTGGCCCGCGCCGAACGGCGTGCGTACACCCGGCAGGATTCGGCCCGGTGAGGGTCGCGCTCGTCTCGCCGTACGATCTCACGGTTCCCGGTGGTGTCCAGGGGCACGTCATCGCACTCGCCAACGCGCTCGCTGCCGGTGGTGACGCGGTGTTGGTCACCGGTCCTGGCGCCGGTACAGCCACGACCACGATCGGACCATCGGTCGAACTGCAGCTGCTTGGGCGATCCCGATCGGTGCCTTTCAACGGTGCACGTGCGCCGATCGCACTCTCCGCGGCAGCTGGCATCCGGCTGCGCCGGGCGCTGGATGCGTTCGCGCCCGAGGTCGTCCACGTCCACGAACCGTTCGTGCCGTTCGTGGGCCTGGCCGCGACGCGCGGCGATTCGGCGCCGGTTGTCGCGACGTTTCACGCGTACGCCGACACCGACCGTTTGTACCGCCTCGTGCGGCCCTGCACACGGCGGGTGGTGCGCCGGTTGGCGGATCTGATCGCGGTCAGCGGACCCGCCGCCACCTATCACGCTGGTGCCCTCGGTATCTCCGCGCAACGTTTTGCGATCGTGCCCAACGGCGTCGACACCGCACGATTCGCTGCGGTGACAGGGCAGGGTGCGGCGTCTGTAACCGGGGCGTCCGGGACCGGAGCGAACGGTCCCGTGAAGCTGCTGTTCGTCGGCCGAATCGAGCCACGCAAAGGCCTGCGGGTGCTCCTCGATGCGCTCGGCCGATTGCCGCGCTCGACCAGTGTGCAGCTGATCGTCGCCGGCGACGGCCCCGACCGGAAGCGTTGCCAAGAGATGGTTGTGCCGGAGCTGAAGGATCGGGTGACGTTTCTCGGGCGCGTCGACGACGACGAGCTCGTCGCGCTGTACCTCGACGCCGACATCGTCGTCGCTCCGGCCCTCGGCGGCGAATCGTTCGGCATCGTGTTGCTCGAAGCGCTCGCCGCGGGTGCCGCCGTGGTCGCCTCCGACCTTTCCGGCTTCCGCGCGGTGCTCGGCGACGGGCGCTATGGTCTGCTGGTCCCCTCGGGCGACGGCCACCGACTCGCCACTGCGATCGCCGCACTCGTCGACGATCCGCAGTGGCGCCGTGAGTTCGGGCGGCTGGGTCGGCAACGTGCCGCCGAACACGACTGGCAGCGACTGGCCGCCCGGATACGCACCCGGTACCGCACAGTGATCGCGGACCGGGCTGACGGACGGTGTCCGTGAGGTACACGGCGACCGAAGCGAATCTGTACTCTTCGCGCCTGCCGGGGCGACCGGCGATGATCTGGAGGATCCAAGTGTTTCGTCGTGTCCTGCTCGCGGTGCTCGCGGGCGCGTTGCTGCTGTCAGCCTGCTCGACCCCGGAGGAGCCTGACGTCGCGCCGGTCGAAGAGCCCGTAATCGAAGCTCCCGAGGAGCCCGAAGAGCCGGAGGAACCGGTGGGTCCGCCTTCGCCGCTGACGGGTGTGCCGATCCCGGACGAGGCGCACGACCAGCCGCTACTGATCGTCAAGATCGAAAACACCCCGCAGGCCCGGCCACAGACCGGTCTCGACTACGCCGACGTTGTCATCGAAGAGGTCGTGGAGTTCGGCATCACCCGGTTCATGGTGTTCCTCCACAGTGACCTGCCCGAGATCGCCGGACCGATCCGCTCGGCACGTCCGGTCGACGTCGACCTGCTTGGTTCGTGGGGCCGGTCGATCTTCGTCTTCTCTGGTGCTCGTGCCGAGGTCCAGGCGATGCTCGCCCCGACACCGGTGCTGCGCAAGTCTGACGATGCCGGAAACTCGTCGTTCTTCCGTGACACCACTCGCCGCGCACCACACAACCTCTACTTCCGGCCTGCCGAGGCGCTGATCTCCGCCGAGATTCGTGACCCCGATCCGGTCCCGGATCCGGGTTGGACCTTTGATGAGGCCGTTCCCGAAGGTGAGGACGCATGCCCCGTCGGCGCGGTCGACTGCGACGACCCTGGTGCCGAGATCACGATCAACATGTCCAGCACGTTTCTCACCGGTTGGGTGTACGACGACGCCGAAGGTGTGTACCGTCGACTGCAGAACGGCCAGCCGTTCGTGGTGTCGGAGGGTGGCCAGGTCGGCATCCCGGGCGACCGGGAGATCGGCGCCGCCAACGTGGTGATCCTCGGTACCCGCCATTACATCGGGCCGACCGGCTATCCGGAGACCGACGCGACGACGCCGGTCGAAGGTGAGCGGGCCATCATCCTGCGTGACGGCAACCGGTACGAGGCGCGTTGGGTCAAGCCGAGCGCGTCCGACCCGATCGAGCTCCAGACGCTCGACGGCCAGCCGTTCCCGTTGAAGCCTGGACCGACCTGGATCCACCTGCCTTCGACGACGGACATGCCGGCGCCGATCGGCTGACCGGTCGCCGTCGCCGGGTGATCATCGTGGAGCCGTAGACATGACCGATGGGATACCGCAGCGGGCCACCACCCGGGTGAAGCGGGGGCTCGCCGAGATGCTCAAGGGCGGCGTCATCATGGACGTCGTCACGGCCGAGCAGGCCCGTATCGCCGAAGAGGCGGGCGCGGTCGCCGTCATGGCGCTCGAGCGTGTGCCCGCCGACATTCGGGCGGACGGTGGAGTCGCCCGAATGTCGGACCCGGAGATGATCGAGGAGATCATCGAGTCAGTGTCCATCCCGGTGATGGCCAAGGCACGCATAGGTCACTTCGTCGAAGCGCAGGTGTTGCAGGCGCTCGGTGTCGACTACGTCGACGAATCCGAGGTCCTCACTCCGGCCGATGACGCCCACCACATCGACAAGTGGTCGTTCGAGGTCCCGTTCGTGTGCGGTGCGACCGAGCTCGGTGAAGCGTTGCGGCGGCTTTCCGAGGGCGCGGCGATGATCCGGTCGAAGGGGGAGGCGGGCACGGGCAACGTCGTCGAAGCCGTCCGCCACATGCGGGCGATCACCGGTGCGGTTCGCCAGCTTGCGAGTGCGGACGAGACCGAGCTGTACGCCGCGGCGAAGGAGCTGCGTGCTCCGGTCGAACTGGTGCGCGAAGTGGCCGAACAGGGGCGGCTCCCGGTCGTGCTGTTCACGGCCGGTGGCATTGCGACACCGGCGGACGCCGCGCTGATGATGCAGCTCGGTGCGGACGGGGTGTTCGTCGGGTCCGGAATCTTCAAGTCCGGCGATCCCGCTCGTCGCGCACGCGCGATCGTCGAAGCGACCACACGATTCGACGATCCCCAGGTGCTGGCGAAGGTCTCGCGCGGCCTGGGCGAGGCTATGGTCGGGATCGAGATCGACGAACTGGCCAGCTCAAGCCGGTACGCCGGCCGTGGGTGGTGACCAGGCAGCGACCGGATCTCGTCGCGACGGGCTGACCGTCCGGGCACGGCGGATCCCAGGCGAGACTCTGACGACGCGCGAATCGGCGCCTGTGGCAGCGGTTGTGCCGGGGGCGCCGACCATCGGCGTGCTGGGGTTGCAGGGCGACGTCCTCGAACACCTGCGTGCGCTGCGCCGCTGCGGCGCCGAGGCACGACCGGTCCGGTCGGCCGACGAGCTCGACGACCTCGACGGGCTCGTGCTTCCAGGTGGCGAATCCACCACCATCGGCCGGCTGCTCGACCTGTTCGGGATGATCGCTCCCATACGGGCGCGCATCGATGACGGTCTGCCTGTGCTGGCGACCTGTGCCGGGATGATCCTGTTGTCGGACGAACTGGACCAGTCGACGGATCAGCTGCGCATCGGTGGCCTGGCCGTGCGCACCCGACGCAACGCGTTCGGTCGACAGACCGCCTCGTTCGATACTCGCCTGTCTATCAGCGGCATCGACGGCGATCCGATGGACGTGTCGTTCATCCGTGCCCCGGTCGTCGTCGAGGTGCTGGCTCCTGACGTCGAGGTGTTGGCGCGGGTCGACGGCCATCCGGTCGTGGTGCGCCAGGGCGCCAAGTTGGCCGCTGCGTTCCACCCGGAGATCACCGGCGACGACCGGATGCACCGGTGGTTGGTCGAACGTGCCAGAGTTCGCCGCTCGAGCGAAGGAGCCCATCGCGGCCGGCGATAGCCTCTGGGAGCAGATCGTCGTGTCGACGCGACGAATCGGCACCGGAAGGCGAGCGCCGTGGCTGGACACAGCAAATGGGCGAACATCAAGCACCGCAAGGCCGCGCAGGACAAGAAGCGTGGCAAGCAGTTCGCCAAGCTGATTCGCGCGATCGAGTCAGCCGCTCGCGAGGCGGGCAGTGCCGACCCGGCGACCAGCCCGGCACTGGCACTGGCCGTGCAGAAGGCCAAGGACGCCGACGTCCCCAAGGACAACATCGAACGGGCGTGCAAGAGGGGTTCCGGCGAGCTTGACGGGGCGGCGACCTACGAGTCCGCGATATACGAAGGATACGCCCCCGGGGGGGTCGCGGTGCTGGTCGAGTGCCTGACGGACAATCGCAACCGCGCGGCATCCGACGTGCGCAGCGCCTTCACCCGCAACGGAGGCAGCCTCGCCGAACCGGGTGCGGTGTCGTTCCTGTTCTCGCGTCGGGGCCAGGTCCTCATCGACGCGACCAGTGTCGACGAGGATGCGGTGTTGACCGCCGGGATCGACGCAGGGCTCGAGGACCTGGAAGTCGACGCAGGGACCATGGTCGCCTGGTGCGACGCGTCGGTGGTCACCGAGCTGCGTGCGGCGTTCGAACAAGCCGGGTTCACCGTGTTGGAATCGGGCAGCACGATGGTGCCAGCTTCGACGGTTCTCGTCGCTGACCCGGGGGAAGCCCGACAGACTTTGCGCCTTCTCGACGCACTTGAGGACAACGACGACGTCCAGGACGTCTATGCCAACCTCGAACTCGACGACTCGGCGATGGCCGATCTGGACGTCTGAACGGCACCAGCCGACACGTCGTTTCGCACCACCTCCTTCGATCACGAACGCATGTTCGGTACGGTTTCCGGTGTGCCGGAGACGCCGAGGCCGCAGAGCGACGGCCGGGCGACGGCGCAGGAACATGACGACAACGACCGTGGAATCGAGGCGAAACTCGTGCGCAGTGGAGTCGGGCCACGAGTCCTGGGCGTCGATCCGGGACTGACCCGCTGCGGCGTGGGCATCGTGGAAGGACCGGTTTCGCGACCGCGCGCCGTGCACCTGGATTGTGTCCGCACCCCGCCGGACCTGCCCGTCCACGAACGCCTTCATCGGCTCCACGCCGCGATCACCGCGATCGTGTCGACCCACCGGCCCACGGTGATCGCCGTCGAGCAGGTGCTCTTCTCGGTCAACGTCCGCACCGCGATGGCTACCGGCCAGGCGGCCGGGGTCGTTCTCCTGGCCGGCGCCCAGGCCGGTGTCGATGTCGTCGGGTATACGCCGACCGAGGTGAAGCTGACCGTTGCGGGCAGCGGGTCGGCAGCAAAGGACGCGATCGCCCGCATGGTGGTCGCCCAGCTGGACCTGGAGCGCGCGCCTGGCACGGTCGACACGACCGACGCACTCGCGGTCGCGATCACCCATCTCGCCCGTGCACGACTGGCGGGGGCAGCCGCGGGGACGACCGCTGCCGCGGAGCTCGATCGTGCACAGACCGCTGCAGCCCGTGCGCGCCGGGGTGGATGGGAGGCCGTGCTCGGTGATCGCATCGACCAGGCTCGTACGCCCTCGACGAACGCTGCGACGACGACAGGGCGTCAGCCGGTCCGTGGCCCCGTGAGACGCACCTCATGATCGCCCGATTGTCGGGGATCGTCGCCGACCGAACAGCCTCGAGCGTGGTCATCGACGTCGGTGGTGTCGGCTATCTCGTACACGTGCCGGCCGGAACGCCTGTCGGCGCCCGCGGTGAGGAGATCGTGCTCCACACGTCGTTGCAGGTACGCGAGGACGCGCTGACGCTCTACGGGTTTGCGACCGTCGCCGCGCTGCGCGCGTTCGAGCTGCTGCTGGGTTCGTCGGGCGTGGGCCCCAAGCTCGCCTTGGCGGCACTGTCGACTCACCGTGCCGAGGTGCTGCTGGCCGCGATCGCCGGCGGTGACGTGGACACCCTGGTGGCCATCCCTGGGGTCGGGCGCAAAGTTGCCGACCGGATGGTGCTCGAACTGGGTGACAAGGTCGGCACCGTGGCCAGCGTCGACGGTGGACCGGCAGCGGTCGTGCCAGGCATCGATGGCGACGCGACCGCCGAGGTGCGCCAGGCCCTGCACAACCTGGGCTACTCGACAGGGGAGGTCGCGGCCGCGATCGATGCGGTGCAACGCAACGATCCTGCCGCGGATTCGGTGGACACCGCACAGCTTCTTCGGCAGGCCCTGCAGCAACTCGGCAGCATGCGCACCCAGGGAGCTGGTCGTGGATGACATGGTCGAGGACACGCACGGTGACGACGTGCTCGCACCGCGTGCTTTGGGTGACGAGTACAACGTCGATGCCAGCCTCCGACCGACGGCGCTCGGCGAGTTCGTCGGTCAGCAGCGGGTGCGCCGTCAGCTGGAGCTGGTGCTGGCGGGTGCCCGGCAGCGGCAGGTCGCAGCCGATCACGTGCTCCTGTCGGGCGCGCCGGGTCTGGGCAAGACCACGCTCGCCGCGATCGTCGCCGCTGAGGTTGGTGCACAGTTCCGTGCGACCTCCGGTCCAGCGATCGAACGCCCCGGCGACCTGGCGGCGATCCTCACCGGTCTCGAGCCCGGCGATGTGCTGTTCGTCGACGAGGTGCACCGCCTGCCACGGACGGTCGAGGAGGTGCTCTACCCGGCGATGGAGGACTTCACTCTCGACATCGTCGTCGGAAAAGGCCCCGGGGCACGCTCGATCCGGCTGGAGCTGCCCCGGTTCACGCTGGTCGGCGCGACCACACGCAGCGGACTGATCTCGGCCCCGTTGCGGGATCGTTTCGGGTTCTCCGCCCACCTCGAGCACTACGACACCGACGAGCTGCACGCCATCCTGGTGCGCTCGGCCGGCCTGCTCGACATCGCGCTCTCCGGCGACGGCGCCCAGGAGATCGCCGCCCGTTCCCGGGGCACCCCGCGCATCGCCAACCGCCTGCTGCGCCGGGTT
>JBJHDB010000028.1:0-14330 GCA_050486325.1 Nitriliruptoraceae bacterium
TGTGGCAGCACCACGCCAAGATCCGTGGAATCCACCGGGCCGAGCACGGTGTTGACCGGTGGCATACGCAGCCTCCTGCACGGGGTTAAAGGGCGCCGATCCTTGCCGCCCGAACGGTGGTCAACGTGTTGATCACGGTGTTGGTCACGCCGCAGTGCTACCATACCATTCGATGCTGCAATCGATTCCGGCGTGGCATTTCGCCACATCTCAGATCTGCGACCCCGCAGACGTGCCCACGTCAGGTCCCTCATGTCACGCATGCTGAATCGCCGACACTGTCGCATCCAGGCTGCCGGCACCGGACGTGGTCGCTGTCCGGTGACAACCTTCACGGGCGGCATGGCCGGACCGACCTTGTTCAAATGCCGCTACAGGTTTCGGGAGGTTGGTCAAACAGATCGGCATGGACAGCTGGAATCCGTTGATTTTCGCCTGACGCCAACGCAAACCTTCGGACGTTGGCCTTGCGAGCACTTCATTGGCTGACGCCGCGAACCTGGACAGTGGTCTTGCCGGCCGGGGTGTCATCGTCACCGGCGCCGGCAGTCAGATCGGATACGCCGTCTGCGGTGCCTTCGCTGCAGCCGGCGCGGTGGTCTTCGCGACTGACGTGACCGCTGATTCGCTCGCCGAAACACGAAGCGCGCTTCCCGGCAGCGGGCACCGCATCGAGGCGGCGGACCTTGCTGATCCGGACCATCGATCCAGGTTGGTTCGCAGTGCGACTGAGGAGCTGGGAAACCTGTGGGCACTTGTGCACCTTGCAGCCGCCCAGCCTCGTTGCGACCACTCCAGCCAGTTCACCGACGACGACTGGGAACACCGATACGGCACGAACCTGGAAGCCACCTACTTCCTGGCCAGGGCGGTGGCCGAGCACCTCAAGGTGACCGGCCGAGGCGGCCGCCTTGTCCTCCTGTCATCCCGATCGTGGCAGTCAGGAGGTGTTGGCAAAGACATCGCTGATGCGGCCACGAACGGCTGGATCACCACGTTGTCCCGGGGCCTTGCGCGCACCTACGGACCTCACGCCATCACGGTCAACTGCGTAGCGCCCGGCGTCGTCGAAACGACCAACCGCCGCAACGACCGATCCGACCGGGAGACAAGCGAGCTCATCGATGCGGTGCCACTTGGTCGTTTGGCAGACCCGTCGGAGATCGCCAATGTGTTCGTCTACCTCGCGAGCACCCACGCCTCATTCGTATCAGGTGCATCACTGAATGTGACCGGCGGTGCCCTGATGTACTAGACCGGCATTGCCACATCCGGTCTAGTACAGGATTGCCGCGCCGCTGACATTGAGGGTGGCTCCCGTCATATAGCTGGCGTGGTCCGAGGCGAGAAAGACCACGGCGGCCGCCACCTCATCGGGGTGTCCCATTCGACCCAGTGGGCACGCTCGGGCAGCTCCTTCGACAACGTCGCGCGGGTTGTCATCGTGCTGCATCGGTGTGTCGATCTGGCCCGGAGATATCGCGTTCACGAGAATCCCGTACGGCGCGTACGCACGGGCAAATCCGTAGCTCATCGACACGATACCGCCCTTGCTGGCAGTGTAGGCGTGGCTGCCTGAAGCTGGCCCGATCAGCCACGAACCCGACGTGAAGTTGATGATGCGTCCCCTGGTCCTTCGCGCAATCATGTGTCGTCCCGTTGCTCGATTCAGGAAGAACGAGGCCTTGAGATTCACATCGAGCTGCTGGTCCCAATCTTCCTCGGAGACGTCATCGAGCGGCTGGCGGCGTAGTGCAGCCGCGACGTGTGCGAGGACGTAGATGTCACCGAGACGCCTGGTTACCTCGTCGACGACACTCTCGAGTCCTCCAATATCGTGCAGGTCATAGGTCAACGCGTGGTGGTCCCCCCCAGGCAACTGCGCCACCGTGGTCGCGAGCGCGTCGCCGTCACGGTCGAGTGCAACGACTCGAGCGCCCGCCGCCGCCAGGAACCGTGCCGATGCACGACCGATGCCGCTCGCTGCACCAGTCACGAGCGCGCCACGGTCGGCAAGGCCCTCACCCAGATGCCAACTCACAGATCACCCCTCGTCCTGGGCTGAGCGGAAACGTCATGCATCAGGTCCGTGGTGATCGTCACGCCCTCATGCAGTCGTTGCGTTCGTTGTCGGTGCGCACCGAGCCATCGCGCCGGTCCGAGCACTCTGGTAGGCAGCGGACAGCACCTCAACGGTGCGAGCGCCCAGCTCACCCGGCGACGCACTGGTGTCCTGCGTACCCAGGGCCAGGTCGATCAACGCGTTGGGTGGACCGTCGCAGCGATAGCGGCCGGCCTCGTTCGACATCGGTACTCGGATGTCCGTGCCGTCGTCACGATGCACCCACAACAGCTCGCGCTCAAGGTCCAGGATGAGCTGACCCTCGGAACCGAAAAGTCGCACCTGCATCTGGTGCCGCGGATAAGGATCGGCATCGACCAGTTTCGCCGACCTCGGCATCGACGCGCCTGACATAGAGCAGGTCGCTCCCGACATGAAGCGGACACCGACGGCGTCATACATGTCCACCGGTGCGCCGGGAGCGTTCATAAGTGCAAACACCTGCTCGCCCCGCTCGCCCGTGAGCCACAGCAGCATGCCGAGGGCGTGGCTCAACTGGGCCTGCCCGTAACCGCCACCCGAAAGCGCAGGATCTGTCCAGGTCCGAGGATCCGGAGTCAGATCATCGGAAGCAGCCTCGAACGACGAGTGTGCGATCGCGTCGGTGTTGCGGAGCAGTTCCCGGACCGCAGATGCCATGGCAACCATTGCGTGCTCGAGGTTGCCGATGCCGACTTCGTCGAGCAGCTTCTTGGCCTCCCGAAGGATGGGCTGGTAGTTCCAACCGAAGGCGATGACCAGATGCCGTTCACTCCGCTGTGCCCTGTCAACGAGGTCCCACGCCTCACTCGGATGGATCGTGAAAGGCTTTTCGCACAAGACATGAGCACCGGCGTCCAGCGCCAGCCGCACGTGTTCGTAATGTGATGCCGTGGGCCCCGCTACGACGACCGCGTCGAGACCGTAGTCCGTCGCCTCGACTGCATCCTCGGTGACGTGCGCGAAGCCGAAGCGTTCCTGGACAGCATGCAGTTCGTCGACACCCTTGCGGCATGCAACCACGAGTTCGACATCTGACCTCGCGGCGAGAATGGGGATGTGGTTCGTGACGGCCCACGACCCGGCACCGAGCACGCCGACCCGGATCCTTCTATCACCCATCCGAACCATCATCCTTGCGCCAGCGCGCCTCAGACCCCGCGGGGCCGTACTGCCAATACACGACCATCGGGCCATCAGACCCCGCCTCGGTCACATGCGGCACGTTTGGGGGTACGACGACAACCGACCCTTCGGCAACCTCGTAGTCGCGTCCATCTACGGATATCACGCCGCGACCTCGACGGATGAGCGCGATCTCCTCGGCTCGGTGCTGGTGCTCGGGGGTACGCAGTCCAGGAGGCAGGACGCTGATGCCCGTCGCCATCTCGGTCGATGTCCCGTCGGAGGGCGTCGCAAGGATGTGGACAATCCTGCCATCGGTCAGGGGGAACCGCTCGCTGCCTCCGCCGCGAAGCGCACCGAGCGATTCTTCGATGATCGGGTCGAGTTCGACGTAGAGCGTCACTTGCGTCTATCCGCGTACGTGGCCTTGGCGTCGTTCTTGTCACGGATGACCTGATTCACCGCAATCTCGCGACGCACGTACGGGAGCTCGAGATCCCAGCGCAACGAGTCGGCAAGGAGGCGGCGGACCTCTTCTCGCCGGACGAACTCGCTGGGTTGCACGTCAGATGGCAACTCGATCATGACCATCCGGTTGCCTTTCGAACAGTAACGCTCGTAGGGGAACCGATTCGGCAGGTCTCGGTACTGGCGGAACGTCCTGACACGGATGGTGTCGCCGAGGCCGGCCCATCCCTCGAGGTATGGGCCCTCGAGCCAATCCGTCAGTTCAGCGTCGGTGTCTGTGCTCGATTCGAAGCGCTCGACGAGAACGGTGGCTGATTCGGGGATCTCCACTCCCAATGGCTTGCGCACCTGGCTCACCTCGTAGACATTGCCAATGAACGGTTCGCCGTCGAGTTGCGGGTAGGCGCCTTCACGATCAGCTCCGTCGTCGATCGCCTCCCGAACCTGCGGGCTGTCCAACCAGTTGAGCAGTCCTCCGCGCGAATCCGCGACGTACACGATGAACCGGTTGCCGTGGCCGTTCAGGATCCAGGGCAGCCCGTTATCCGCATCGAAGTCCTGGACCACCCGGTAGGACGCGGCACTCGTCACCGCAGGATGGTCCAGACTGTCGTCAAAGTGCTTCGGCATCCACGCATCCACATCCTGCTGCATCGGCTCCGGACAGTGGATGCGACACACGAGCAGCGGCCGTTCATCAGCAGACATCACGGCTATCCCGCCGCTTCAGCACGGCGTGCCTCGAACGTCTCCTGCGCATCCTTCTTGTCACGGATGACGTGATTGACAGCGAACTCACGCCGCACGTACGGAAGCTCGAGATCCCAGCGAAGCGAGTCAGCTAGAAGCGCATTGACCTCAGGGCGTCGGACGAGCGCACGCGGATCGGCATCGAGTGGCAGTTCGACCATGATCATCCGGTTGCCCTTGGACTGGTACCGGTTGAAGGGGAACTCCTTGGGCAGATCGAGGTACTGGCGGAACGTGCGCACGCGCATGGCGTCGCCGAGCGCTGCCCAACCCTGCGCGTGTGGTCCTTCCAACCAGGCCGTGAACTCCTCTTCGTGCTCCGGGCCGACCTCAAAGCGTTCGACCAGAATGGCGGTCGGGCCAGGGAAATCGACATCCAACGGCTTGTGCACCTGAGTCACTTCGTAGACGTTGCCAATGAACGGTTCAGCGTCCAACTCCGGGAAGGCGGACTCTCGGTCGACGCCATCGTCGATCGCCTCACGCAGTTGTGGACTGTCCATCCAGTCGGCAAGTCCTTCGATCGAGTCCGCGACGTACACGATGAACCGGTTGCCGTGGCCGTTCAGGATCCAGGGCAGCCCGTTATCCGCATCGAAGTCCTGTGTCACGCGGTAGGACACCACGGACGTGACCGCCTCGTGGTCCAAGCTGTCGTCGAAGTGCTTCGGCATCCACTCATCGACACCTTCCGCCATGTGCGGCGGATTCTCGATCCTGCAGACGAGAATTGGACGTTCGTCGGGTGAGAGCATGGCATTACCTCCTGTATTGATGGTGGTCGCTTACGAATCAACGGGGTCGGTGTGTCGGCGATCCCGCATGGCACGTACGGCTTCGGGGGGAAAGTGATCCCAGACGATGGACTTGGCCTCGCTGGCATGAGGGGGCAGGCTGCCAACGATCTCATCGATCTCGGCGAGTTCATCGGTGCCCAACACCCAGTTCTCTGCTCCGGCAGCTGCCTGGACCTGCTTCGGGCTCTTGGCTCCGACCAGAGTCGACGTCACACCCGGCGTCGCCAATGTCCAGGCGATGGCCAGCTGGGCGAGGGTGCGCCCATGGTCGGTGGCCCAGGCTTCCAGGCGGTTCGCCAGGTCGGCGTAGTGCGGGAACACCTCGGGCTGGAAGCGCGGCAGGTAGTGGCGCTCATCGTCCGGTTGGAACTGGCGGTCACGCTGGAGACCGTCAGCGAGTAGTCCCCGCGCCAGTGGACTGAAGGCGAGGACGTGCACACCGCGCTCACGCGCCCATGGGATGACTGACTGCCCGACGGGGAGGTGGATGCTGTCGTCCTCCGATCCCTGGTCGAGCATTGAGTACAGGTTCTGCGTCGAGAACAACTCGACGGTCGTGCTCAGTTCATCGAGTTGATCGACCGGGAGGTTGCAGACGCCGACGTTGACGATGTCACCACTGTCCTTGAGCCTCCCGAGTGCCTCACCAACTTCAGCCATGGATGGCGCATCCTCGAACGTCAAGACCCAGTTCTGGGGACCGTGCAGTTGGTACAGATCGATCCGGTCGGTTTGAAGCTTGCGCAGGCTGTTGTCCAACGCACGTCGCATGTTCTCGTAGGCAAACGGTTCGCACGGGAAGACCTTCGTGGCGAGGAACACCTCGTCTCGCCGGCCCTGGAGAATCGTCCCAAGCCTGACCTCCGACTCGAGGTACCCCTCGGCCGTATCCAGGAAGGTCCATCCAGCATCGAGAGCGGCGTCGACGGTCGCTCGGGCGTTGTCGAGGTCGACCGGGCCGTAGCCGCCACCGAGCGGGTAGCAGCCCAGGGCGAGACGAGACATGTTTTCTGGCACGCTCATCGGACAGCCTCCATTTCGGCGGCCCAGGCCGGGGTGCCAGGACGCGCAGGGTCAAACAGGTACAGCGGACCGCCGGGGACGATCTCGATCGTCACAGCGTCGTTGACACGAATGTTCGACTCGCCGAACGCGCGGATGACGAACCGGCATCGTTGTGCTTCCTCGAGTTCGCGCAGAACCGTCTCGTCAACATCCTTGGCGACGTCACGCAACTCATCTGTCACAACGGTGGGCGCGGGGACTTCGAGGTGGATGAGGTACTCGTCTCCGAGCTCCTCGGTCATGCGCACGATTCCTGGGATGCCTTCGGGTGCACTCCCGGGTGGCCCGAGGCGCAGGTGCTCCGGCCGGATGCCGAAGATAACTTCGACACCGCCTGGTGGAGGGGTTCCGGCAGCTGACGCGATGTCGTCTGTCGCGAGCCGGAGTTCGAGTTCGTTGCCATAGCGAAGGACATAGGCATCGCCGCTATCGAACAGCCGGCCGCGCAACAGGTTGATGGGCGGCGACCCGATGAAATCTGCCACGAACAGGTTCGCCGGCCGCCTATACAAATCCCGGGGAAGGCCAGCCTGCTGCAGGACGCCACGTCGCAGAATCGCGATGCGATCAGCCATGGTCATGGCCTCTACCTGATCATGTGTGACGAAGAGCGTTGTTGTCGAGAACCTCTGCTGCAGTTCACGGATCTCTGTACGCATCTGGGTCCGCAACTTCGCGTCGAGGTTCGACAAAGGCTCGTCCAACAGGAACACGGTGGGTTGCCGGACGATGGCCCGCCCCATGGCAACCCGCTGGCGCTGACCACCTGACAACTGCGCGGGCCGCCTGTGGAGCACCTCGGAAAGACCCAGGATCTCGGCAGTGTCCTCAACATCCTTCCGTCGCTGGGCCTTTGGAACGTGTCGCAGCTTGAGGCTGAGCTCCATATTCTTGCGCACGGTCATATGCGGGTAGAGCGCGTAGTTCTGGAACACCATGGCGATGTTTCGTTTGGCGGGCGACACATGGTTGACACGTTCGCCGCCGATCAGCACGTCACCACTGGTGACCTCCTCGAGACCGGCGACCATTCGTAGCGTCGACGACTTGCCGCATCCCGACGGTCCGACCATCACTAGGAACTCGCCATCAGCGATTTCGAGGTCGAGTTCATCGACAGCTTCGGTCCCATCTTCATACCGCTTGGTCAAGCTGACGAGGCTCACTTCTGCCACGATGTGGTCTCCAGATTCGCGGGTGGATGCTCGAAAGCAACGAGCACGTCGTTGACCTCGAGGCGGTCATAGGCGCCAACGCATCCCCAACGGAACGCACGTAGCAGTGCGATGATGTCCTCGGCGTGGCCCTGATCGGCGGCCTCCGCCAAGACGGCCCGATTGCCAGGGGAGCCGTAGTAGGGCACCGCTGTGGGCAGGTCGACGCGACGTCCGATAGCGCTCCACGTCACCGACAGGTCCCGCAGTGCCGACGACAACTCGTCGCGCAAACGACGGTCGACGACATCGGCGACGTCGGGCTCAACCTCAACGCGCTGGACCACGAGCGGCCCCTTCATCGGGGGCAACCCGGCAGCATCCAACTCGTAGACATTGCCGGTGTACTCGGCGCCATCGAGCGGTTCGAAACTCCCGAAGAACGACGAACCGTCCTGCACGGCTGCTTCGAGACGTGGGTCTTCGAGGAACTGCGCCAATCCCGCCACATTCGATGCCCAGTAGGCGGCCATGCGGTTGGCGCTGCGTTCCACGGTCATCTCCGCAGCTCGCGCCGCGTAGTAGCTGACAGCGGCGAGCCCGTCGACGGCAGCAAGTTCGACGAGGTGCTTCGAACGCTGCCAGGAATCGAAAGGCTCCAATTCGCCCGCCCTGACCGCCACTCTCGTCAACAGCATTGCCCCGGCTGTTCCCATCTAGCGCCCCCCGAGTCCCGAGAAGAGGAAGCCCTGCTTGAACTTGCGCTGGAGAACCAGGAACGTCACCGCGACCGGGAGGATCATCAACAGCGCAGACATCATGAACAACGCCCACTGCGGGTCCCAGTTGGACTGGTAGTTGAACAGAATGCCTTGCGGCAGTGTCTGGCAGGAATGGGACTGGCAGTAGATGAGGGGGCCGAGCAGATCGTTCCAGAAGTAGGCGAAATGGAGCATTCCCAGGGCGACCAGAACAGGGGTTGCCTGAGGAATCAGGATGATCCAGAGTGTGCGCCAGTGTCCGGCCCCGTCGACCCGAGCGGCCTCGTCGATTTCGGGAGGGATCGACAGGAAGAACTGCCGCATGAGGAAGATGCCGTACGGGGACCCGCCAAACCACCAGGGCAGAACCAGCGGCCAAAGGCTGTTGATCATGCCGAAGTTCGCGAACAGCAGGAACCGTGGAATCATCGTTACCACGAACGGCATCATCATCATCGCGACGGTCAGCGCGAACAGGACGTTTCGTCCTGGGAAGCGAAGGCGTGCGAACGCGTATCCAGCCATCGACTGGGTGACGAGGCAACCGAGTGTGGCTGCGCCGGCGTAGATGATGCTGTTGCGCGCGTATCCCCACAACGGGATGGTTCCGGCGGTCGGTGCGTCCACAACATTGCGCAGGGACAGCGGATCCGGAAGAAGGGTCGGTGGAAACGCGAATTCGCGACCCGGAGCTGACAGCGCCAAGTACAACATGTAGTAAATCGGCAGGATGGCGAGCAGGCCGACGAGGACCAGAATCAAAGGACGCAGAACCACCCAGGGCCGAATGGGCTCGCGATCTTCGTGCCCTTCTGAGTCCGGGCGGGTCGAATAGTCGTGCTTCCGCTCGGTCGATGCCGTGGTAGTGGGTGCAGCCATCAGCGTTTCCCCTCATAGTGGACCCACCAACGAGACGTTCTGAAGATGATGGCCGTGATCGTCACCACGACCAGGAACAGCACCCATGCCAGGGCCGAGGCGTACCCCATCCGGAAGTCCTCGAACGCACGCCGGAAGATGAGCAACACCCAGAACAACGTGCTGTCGCTGGGCCCACCGCCGGTCAGGACCCAGGCAATGTCGAACACCTGGAACGACAGGACGATGCCGATGACCAGGTTGAAGAGGATGACGGGGCTCAGCATGGGAAGGGTCACGTGCCACAACCGGCGCCCAGCGGATGCCCCATCGATCGTGACTGCTTCGTACAGGTCGTTGGGGATGGACTGGAGGCCGGAGAGATACACGAGGAAGGCACTGCCGACCATCCAGAAACTGATGGTCACCATCAAGGCGAGTGCCTGACCAGGATCCTGAAAGAACCCCTGGCGGGGCAGTCCGAGCGAGCCCAGAACGAAGTTCACAAGTCCGAAGTTCTGGTTGAACATCCAACCCCAAAGCACGGCAGCGGCGAACAGCGGGATGAGGCTCGGGAGGAAGACAAGGAGGCGGACTGTGGCTACACCTCTCCCGGGCTTGTTGCACAGCAGGGCCAGTGCCAGCGAGAAGACCACGTAACCGAGCAGCGCGAAAATCGTATAGACCAGGGTCACCCGGACCGAGGTGAGGAACTGGGTGTCGGTCGTCATGCGCTGGTAGTTGGCCAGGCCGGTCCAACGAGGACTGGAGATGACCGAGTAGTCAGTGAACGAGTACACCCCCGACGCCGCCATCGGACCGATGTAGAAGACGAGCATGCCGATGACCCACGGCGCCAGGAACGCGTAGGCAACAAGCGTCTCCCGCCTGAACCATCGCTGGAACCGCGCCGGTGCGGCTACTGGGGGACGGACACCGCGCCCGTCCCCCAGCCGCGAGTCGACTGATGTCGACACTAGTCGTTCAGCGCATCAGCGATGGCGTCAGCCGCCGCCCTTGTCGCATCAGCGGCTGTCGAACGCCCCGACCAAAGGTCGTCAAGCGCCGTCATAGCCGCAGTGTCGACCGCCGCGCCACTGGTCGTGAACGGCGTCCAGGTGCCGTTCTCGACCATCGACACCACGTGCCGCTTCCATGGATCGTCGTTGAAGCCGGCCACTTCGAGCGCCGACCGTCGGGTTGGCGTTGCCACCGCGCTCCAGATTCGCAGCCCCTCTGTGTCCGTAACCGTCTTGACAAACGCCCAGGCGGCTTCGGGGTTCTGGGAGTCCCTGGCGATGGCCAGGGACCCGAGTTCGATCTTGCCAGCAGTCACACCGTTGAACGCCGGCAGGCCAGTCACGTCGTAGTCGAAATCGGTCGTTCCCTCGAGGGCGCCGTACCACCACGGACCCATGAGATACATACCGACCTCACCGTTCCGGAAGGCCTCCAACTGTGCACCGCCACCAACGATCGGGCTTGGGGCCTTCTCGTCCGCCACTAGGTCGGCGAACCACTGGAGCATGTCCGGACACGCACCCTCGTCTATCGCCGGTGTTACGCCATCGTCCTGAAGGATGTCTCCACCACCCATGAAGCAGAAGGTGTCGTAGTTCCACGACTCGAACGCCAGACCGAACCGCATCCCACCATCGGACATGAGGCCGTCAATGGCCGTTTCGATCGCAGCCTGATCCCATTCCCCGGCCTCGAACTGCTCCTGCGGGTCGGGCAGACCGGCAGCCTCGAAGGCATCCCGGTTGTAATAGATCACGTAAGGCTCCGCGTTGTCCGGCAAGCCGTACATGACCCCGTCAACCTTTGCGCCCTCGACCGTGGTCTCGAGGTAGTCGTCCATGTTGAGATCGGTCTCCGCCGCGATGAAGTCATCGAGGGCCAACAACGCATCCTCGGCGACCAACTGGGTCGGCTGGAAATTCAGTACGCGCATGACATCCGGCGGGTTGCCAGCTGCGAAGCGCGAGAGCAGCTGCGGATATTCCTCGTATCCGTTGCGGGCCAACGGTTCCCAGTTGACGGTCACGTTGGGATAGATGCTGTTGAAGTACTCGATTCGCTCCTGGATCTTCTCGCCCTCCAGCCCGGCTCCCCAAGCCCAAAGGGTGATTTCTCCCGAAAGGTCCTCCGGGTCGGTGGCGCCACCGTTGTCATCGCCTTCGTCTGATGGCGCGGTGTCGCCTCCGGATCCGGCACCATCATCCTCGGATGACGAGTCGCCGGAACCACAGGCAGCTAGAACCAATGCTGCGACGAGCATCAGTACGCCGATCATCCGAGACAGGCCAGGCCTTCTCGAGTCGGCTTCGTGGGACTCAGTCATATCACTCTCCCTATCCATGCGTCGGTCTTTGTACGAACGCAGTGCTCTCCATGAACGTGTTGCTGGAATCCGGCCGAAACCGGGCTCGGCAGGCAACAATGACTGCCCAAGCACCACCGGCCTTCGATAGACCCGCAGCCTCGGTGCGTACCTTCGATTCAAAAGAGCCTTCGCAAGCGCTCCCGGTGGAACCCTGCCATGCTGTTGCAGTGACAACCCTCGTCAACCAAGACACCAATTGACGCCATCGCACGTGCAGATCCATCCCAATGCTTCCTGACTTGCTGCGCAGTGATTCCACTACGCACTGACGCTTCTGCGACCATGTACCGCGAGAACATCGTGACTAGACCTGTGCCAACAGGTGCTGGCACCCTCCGCCGTGACGGCATCGGTCACTGCGAATTCGATTTTGGAATATGGGCTTGACCTGCCTTCTGGATCTCGGTTCGCCGCCATCAACAGCCCATTCCTCTAGATTTCGTCGGTAACGATGTCGGTAACGATTTCGGGATCGTATCATTTTGCCCCATCCGTGCCAAGGAGAAGATTGCTGCACCCGCAGCGTGACCTGCCCGACGCATCCGTGGGTACCGCCGAAGCTGTGCCCCTCTCTTGGAAAGAGGGCATGCGGCATGAACAGCGTTGCGACCTGAAGCCGTCAGCCGTGGATCGCAATCGCTCGCTCAGCACCGACACCAAGACTCACGGATATCCGGAGCGCAGGTACGCCAACGCCAGTCGTCGAGCAGGGTTGTCCGCTGCCGAGGCAGCTCAGCCTCCGGGATTCGAGCGCAGGGGTTCCAACGTGAGGCGTGGCTGGCCGATCCAATCCGACCGCTCGGGAATCGCTAGCGTGCAAATCGGTTTCGTTCCTGGTTTCGTTTCCAGCGCGCCAAAGCGCGTTGATGATCGTGTTGTCGTGACGTTAGATGCACCTGCTTGGAGCAACTTCACAGGCCCGAACGATGTGGGCCGGTATCGCGATCGTGTCGAGTGGCATGCGCCTGCACGGTGGAGCAGAACTTGGATCAGTGGATGCGAGACTGCACCGCGAGGACCATACGTCGTCAACGAGTCTTGCCGTGCGGGCCACCAAGCGAGGCGAACCTCCACACACAAGTCGTAGTGCGATGAGGAGAACCCAATGCCCATTCGAGTTGCGTTCTATGGATTTGGAAATGTCGGGCGAGCGGCAATGCGGCTCAGCGTGCGACGCACGGGTTTGGAGCCCGTCGGCGTCATCGTCCGATCAGCAGACCGGCCGAACCGCGTCGCCGAGGTCGAGCCGGCCGCACCGGGCGATCTGAACTTCAGCGAGGATCCTGACGAGATGCTGCGCCACTCACCAGATGTCGTCCTCCATGCGACGACATCGCTGCTGAAGGACGTTCAACCGCAACTCGAGCGCTGCTTGGATGCTGGTGCAACGGTCATCTCCACGAGCGAGGAACTGTCATGCGCCTCCGCCCAACATCCGGACATCGCGGCATCGCTTGATGCTCGGGCCCGTCGAGCAGGCACCGCACTCGTCGGTGCCGGGGTGAACCCGGGCTTCATCTTTGACGTGATGGTTAACGCGCTCCTCGGTGCGACATGGAGTCCCGAGGCGATTCGCTGCTCGCGCGTTCTTGACGCATCAGCGTTTGGTCGGGCTGTCCAACGCAATCTGGGGCTCGGATACGCCCCTGGGGAGTTCGAGGCTGCGGTTGCTGATGGACTGATATGGGGTCACATCGGCTTCCCAGAGACGATCGAGATGATTGCACGGTCCATGGGTGTCCAGGTCGACCAGGTGGAGCAGGAACTGGATCCCGTCTATGCGACGCATAGTCACCAGCACCGTGACTGGACCATACCGCCCGGGCTCTCCGCAGGCGTCATCCAGAAGGCGACGGCATGGGCGGACGGTCGCCGATGGGCTGAGTTCGACCTGCAGTTGCACATCGACCCGGCGAGCCAGGGCTGGGAGCTTCAGGATACGATTGAGATCGTGGACGACCCGCCACTGAGAATGGTGTTGCGCCCGAATTGTCAGGCCGTTCAGGTCACCGCAGCCCGCCTGGTCAACACCATCCCGTGGGCATTGGCGTTACCTCCAGGCTTGCATTCTCCAACTGCACTCCCACCGGTAACCCCGTGGGGCGACCGGCTGCCGGCGATGGATGGATTGGCGTCATAGAAGTGCCAATCCCACAAGAGGCAACGTGAGATGCGCGACAAGCCGGTATCCCCCTCCATGAAAGAGGTTGCCGAGCATGCGGGCGTCGCACCGTCGTCGGTGTCGCGCGTATTGAACGAGTACCCCGACGTCAGCGACAGTATGCGCGTCAAGGTTCTCGAGGCGGTCGCAGCGCTCGGCTACGAGCGTGATCTGCTCGCGTCGAGCCTGCGTCGCGGTAAGACGATGACGATCGGCTTCATGGTCAGCGACATCGTCAACCCGCTGTTCTCCCAGATCCTGAAGGGCGCAGAACGAATTCTGCGAGTCGCGGGTCATTCGGTGATCCTTGCCCACTCTGACGGGATGTCGACCCGTGACGTCGCAAG
Source organism: Nitriliruptoraceae bacterium (assembly GCA_050486325.1). Taxonomy (GTDB): domain Bacteria; phylum Actinomycetota; class Nitriliruptoria; order Nitriliruptorales; family Nitriliruptoraceae; genus JBJHDB01. Next base: position 13,974 of record JBJHDB010000028.1, read on the forward strand.
CATCCGACTGCTTCGTCGCCGAAGAGTCGACGGGATGATCATCTCGATCGCCGACGACACGCGGGTGGAAACGATCCAGGAACTCGAGCGACTCGACGTCCCAGTCGTACTCCTTGACCGCTCCACAAGATTGGCACCGAATGCCAGTTCCGTCCTGGCGGATCACCGAACGGGAGTGCGCCGGGCTACCGAGCACCTCCTTGAGCTCAACCACCGACGCATAGCACTCATGACCGGCCCCCAGTGCATCAAGCCTGCGCGGGAACGGCTGGCCGGGTTCAGAGAGGGTTTCGAACGGCGGCATATTTCCGTGCCCGAGTCGCTCGTCGTGAACGACGGATACGCACCCGATGTCGG
>JBJHDB010000029.1:0-14297 GCA_050486325.1 Nitriliruptoraceae bacterium
CCTTCCTGGTGCTCGAGGCGGCCGTCATCGGGGTGTTCGCCGCCACCGACCTCCTGCTGTTCTACATATTCTTCGAGTTCAGCCTCGTCCCGATGTATCTCATCATCGGGATCTGGGGGGGCAAGGACCGCCGCTACGCCGCGGTGAAGTTCTTCCTGTACACGCTGCTCGGCGGCCTGCTGATGCTCGTGGCGATCCTCTACCTCTACAGCCAGGCCGGGACGTTCTCCTACGAGGCGATCCGTCAGCTGCCGCTGGGGCCGACCGAGCAGCGCTGGCTGTTCGGCGCGTTCCTCGTCGCGTTCGCCGTCAAGGTCCCGCTGTTCCCGGTGCACACCTGGCTGCCGGACGCACACACCGAAGCGCCCACCGGAGGCTCGGTGTTCCTGGCCGCGGTGTTGCTGAAGCTCGGGACGTTCGGGCTGCTGCGCTACGCCCTGCCGATCCTGCCCGACGCGACCGTCGCCTACGCGCCGTGGCTGCTGGCCATCGCGGTTGCCGGGGTGCTCTACGGCGGGGTGGTCGCCCTGATGCAGGCCGACATCAAGCGGCTCATCGCCTACTCGTCGGTCAGCCACATGGGCTTCGTGGTGCTCGGTTTGTTCGCACTCAACGCGACCGCGACCTCGGCGTCGGTGGTCCAGATGGTCAACCACGGCCTGTCGACCGGGGCGCTGTTCCTGCTCATCGGGTTCCTGTACGAGCGCCGGCACACCCGCCAGATCGCCGCCTTCGGTGGGCTCGCCCGCCAGGTCCCGGTGATGGCGGGGCTGTGGCTCGTCGTGTCCCTGTCGTCGCTGGCGCTGCCGGGCCTGAACGGGTTCGTCGGCGAGTTCCCGATCCTGCTCGGCACCTTCCAGGTCAACCGCCCCGCGGCGGTGCTCGCCGCGTTCGGTGCGGTGCTCGCCGCGCTCTATCTGCTGTGGGCCTACCAGCGGATGTTCCACGGGCCGCTGGAGGGCGCCGACAACGCCAACACGACCGATCTCAAGCCGCGCGAGATCGGGGTGCTCGCCCCGCTGGTGGTGGTGATCGTCGCGATCGGCATCTACCCCAAGCCCGTGTTCGACCTGGTCGAACCGTCGGTGGACCGCGTCCTGGCCGAGGTCGCCGACGGCCAGGCGGCTGTCGCCGGACTGGCCCTCGACACCGCTGAGGACGCACGATGAGCGCGCCGTTGACGCCCGGGCTGGTCGCACAGGTGACACCTCCCGTCATCGAGTGGTCGGCGATCGCACCGGAGCTGCCTCCGACGGTGGCGGCCCTCGTCCTGCTGCTGGTCGCGATCGCGCGCCGCCGTCCGCACGTCGTGTCGGTCCCGGTGGCCGCCATCGGGGTCGGCCTGGGCGTGTGGCTGATCACCAACGGTCACCTCGTCCCTGGCGCGGTAGCCGTCGTGCTCGGCCTGTCCCTGCCCGCACTCGTCATCGCGTTCCCCGGCCGGGCCACGATGGTCCAGGCATGGGGCGCCGCCCTGTCGCTGGGTGCCGCGCTCGTGCTCACCGGATGGCAGGCGACCGAACTCATGGCCCCGATGGCCCAGGGTGCGCCGATGGCGACGAGTGCGGCGCTGGCGGGGTCGGTGGCCAACGACGGCATCGCGCTGTTCGCCCGTCTGACCGTCTATCTGGTGGCGTTGCTGGTCATCCCGCTCGGCTACGGCTACCTCAACGACCGCGGGGTCAACCGTGCCGAGGTCGAGTCGCTGATCCTGCTGTCGGCCGTGGGCATGGTCGCCCTGGCGACCGCCAACGACCTGATCACCCTGTTCGTCGCACTCGAGCTGCTCTCGCTGGCGCTGTACGTCCTGTCCGGGCTGGCGCGGCGCGACCGGCGCTCCCAGGAGGCCGCGCTCAAGTACTTCGTGCTGGGTGCGGTGGCTTCGGCGATCCTGCTGTACGGCATGGCGCTGGTGTACGTGGCCACCGGCACCGTTCAGCTCGCCAGCATCGGTGCATCGATCGGACTGGTCACCACTCAGCCGGTCGTTGCGGTGCTCGGGCTGGCGCTCGTCACCGTCGGCGTCGGCTTCAAGATCGCCATCGCGCCGTTCCACCTGTGGGTCGCCGACGTCTATCAGGGAGCGCCCACCAGCATCACCGCGTTCATGGCTGCGGCCACCAAGGCCGCGGCGTTCGCCGCAGTGCTGCGGCTCTACCTGGTGGCGTTCCCCTCGCTCAGCGGGTTGTGGATTCCGATCCTGGCAGTGCTCGCCGCGGCGACCATGCTGTACGGCGCGTTCGTCGCGCTGGTTCAGCACGACCTGAAGCGCATCCTCGCGTACTCGTCGGTGACCCACGCCGGCTACGCCACCATCGGTCTCGTGGCCAACTCCGATGCAGGGTTGTCCGGCACGTTGTGGTACCTGCTGACCTACGCCGTCGGCACGATCGGTGCCTTCGGCTGCATCATCGCGGTCGAGCGCCGGCGCCGTGGCGAGGTGACGCTCAACGACCTGCGCGGGCTCGGCCGCACCGCACCGGCACTCGCCGGAATCCTCGCGCTTTGCCTGTTGTCCCTGGCCGGCATCCCCGCCACCGCAGGATTCGTCGGCAAGCTCATGGTGTTCCAGGCCGGTGTCGCGGCCGGCCTGACCTGGCTCGTGGTGATCGGTGTTGCCGCCAGCGTGATCGCGGCCTTCTTCTACCTGCGTATCGCCGGGATGATGTTCCTCGAGGAGCCTGATCTCGGCCGGGGACTGCCGGTGGTCACCTCCGGCATCTCCGCCGGGGTCGCCGTCAGCGTCGCGTTCGTGGTCTACCTCGGCGTGAAGCCGCAGATGATGCTCGAACTCGCCGACGCCGCGGCAGCGTTGGTCCGGTGAGCCGGCCGCGCAAAGGCGACTCGCCGCGCGGCGCGCGGCTGGCGATCCCCGCGCCCGTGCTGGAACAGCTGGAAGCGCACGGGCTGCCGGTCGCCGGCGTGCTCGATGCGGTCGAGGAGCGGCTCGCCGCGCAGGTGACCTCGTCGCACGCCTTCGTCGACGAGGCCGCCCGCTACCTGATCACCGCCGGTGGGAAACGCTTCCGCCCGTTGCTGGTCGCCCTCACAGGCCACCTCGGCGACCCGGATCGGCCGGAGCTCGTCGATGCCGGGGTGATCGTCGAACTGGTCCACCTGGCGACGCTCTACCACGACGACGTGATCGACGAGGCCACCGCGCGACGCGGAACGCCGTCGGCCAACTCCCGTTGGGACAACACGGTCGCGATCCTCACCGGCGACTACCTGTTCGCCCGCGCCTCGGACCTGTCGGCTGATCTCGGTGTCGAGGTCACACGCATCATGGCACGCACACTGGCACGGCTGTGTGAAGGCCAGATCACCGAGGTGCAGGGCTCGCTCGGCGCGCTGCCTCCCGAGGTGCCGCAGCTGGAGCCGACGCGGGAGCACTACCTGGAGGTGATCTCGGGCAAGACCGCGTCATTGATCGCCACCGCGTGCCGGTACGGGGCGTTGCTCAGCGGGGTCGATCCAGCGGGCGTCGACGCCGCCACCTCCTACGGGTGGAACGTCGGCATGGCCTTCCAGCTCTCCGACGACGTCATCGACATCGCCGCCGACCAAGCCGCGTCCGGCAAGATCCCGGGAACGGATCTGCGCGAAGGCGTGCGCACGCTCCCCGTCCTGCTGGCTCTCGAGCGGGACCCGGCCGGTGAGCTCGCCACGCTGATCAACGGACCACTGGGCGACGAAGAGTTGCAGCGGGCCATCGAGCTGCTACGTGGAGGTGATGCGCTCGCCCGAACCCGATCGGTCGCCGCCGGCTACGTCGACGCCGCGGTCGGTTCCCTCGCGTCGTTTGGCGACCGTCCGGTCACCAAAGCACTGCAGCGGCTGGCCGAGTACGCGCTCGACCGGGCCGGTTAGGCCGGCCGCGTTGACCGCCATCCGGCCACTCGACGAACTGGTCGGCCCGTCGTGGGCCGCTGCGCTCACGCCCGTCGAGGACCGCATCCGGGCGATGGGTGCGTTCCTGCGTGACGAGCAGGCTGCGGGGCGTGCGTTCCTGCCGGCTGGCGACCGGGTGTTCGCCGCGTTCGCCGTTGCTCTCGAGGACGTGCGCGTGTTGATCGTGGGCCAGGATCCGTACCCGACTCCGGGCCATCCGATCGGCCTGTGCTTCTCGGTCGCGCCACAGGTCTCCCCCCTGCCGCGCAGCCTCGCCAACATCTTTCGGGAGTATCAGGACGATCTGGGGTTGCCCGCGCCGTCCAACGGCGACCTCACCCCGTGGGTGTCCCGTGGGGTGCTGCTCCTCAACCGTTGCCTGACGGTGCAGCCGGGCAAGCCGGCGTCGCACCGCGGCAAGGGTTGGGAGGCCGTCACCGACGCGGCGATCGATGCGCTGGCCGCGCGTGGCGGCCCGCTGGTCGCCATCCTGTGGGGACGGGACGCGCGCGGCCTCGAGCCGAGGCTGGCCGGGGTGACCTGCCTGACCGCACCGCATCCGAGCCCGATGTCGGCCGACCGCGGGTTCTTCGGCTCGCGTCCGTTCTCGCAGGCCGACGCCGCGCTGAAGGCCCAGGGTGGCGAGGGCATCGACTGGCGTCTGCCATGAACCTCTGCGCCGTTGGGGGCAGGTCCGACAGGTTGCTAGCATCGCGCCCCGCGGCCCGGCCACGGGCCGTATCACGGTGCGGCCGGCGCCGGTTCCCGATGGGGAGGACCGCGTGACCTTCGAGGAGCAGTACGGCACGCTTGCCGTCGTCCTTCTGGTCGGCTGCGCGCTGTACGCCGTGATCATGCTGCTCAGCCGGCTCATGCGCCCGTCGGTGCCCTCGCCGTTGAAGCTGACGACGTACGAATGCGGCGTCGAGGCCGTCGGGTCCGGCTGGTCACAGATGAACATCCGCTACTACGTCTTCGCGTTCCTGTTCGTGATCTTCGACGTGGAGGCGATCTTCCTGTTTCCGTGGGCGGTCATCGTCGGCCAACTCGATGCGACCACCACGCCATCGGCGCTGTTCGCGGTGGTCGCCATGTTCCTGTTCGTCGGCACCCTCCTCGAGGGACTGGCATACGCCTGGAAGAAGGGGGTGCTGCGATGGGAGTGATCGACCGCGTCGAACTGCCCAAGCCCATCAAGTACGTGTTCAACTGGGGGCGCAAGTACTCCCTGTGGTGCTTCAACTTCGGCCTGGCCTGCTGTGCGATCGAGTTCATCGCCGCATCGACCTCCCGGCACGATTTCATCCGGCACGGAGTCATCCCGTTCGCTCACGGGCCACGACAGGCAGACCTGCTCGTGGTGTCGGGCACGTTGACAGACAAGATGGCACCGGCGGTGAAGCGTCTCTACGAGGAGATGCCGGAGCCCAAGTACGTCATCTCGTTCGGATCCTGCTCGAACTGCGGTGGCCCCTACTGGGACAGCTATTCGGTGACCAAGGGCGTCGACCAGGTGATCCCGGTGGACGTTTACGTTCCGGGTTGCCCGCCACGTCCCGAGGCGCTGCTCGACGGCATCATCGCCCTTCAGGACCGCATCCAGAACGAGTCGCTGAAGGAACGCATCGCGGCCCGACGCCTCGACCCGATCACGCTCGGTGCGGACGCGCCGCTGGTGCTGGAGGGCTGAGGTGACCGAGGTCCTGCTGCGCCGCGACGAGGCGCTGTCCCCCGAAGCGATCACCGCGCTGCTGCGCGACCGTTTCGGCGATTCGGTCGGGGAATCGACGATCGAGTACCGCACGTTCACCCAGTGGCTCGACCCGGGTGTGTGGGCGGAAGCGGCGCGGTACATGCGTGACGAACCCGCGCTCGCCTTCGACATGTTCGACTGCCTGTTCGGCATCGACGCCCGCGAAGACGGGTTCGACGTCGTCGCCGTGCTGTACTCGACGTCCACTGGCATCCGGATCGCGCTGCGCACCCGGTGCGCCGGGGGACGTGACGAGCCGCACTGCCCGTCGATCACCGACATCTACCGCGGCGCCGACTGGATGGAACGCGAGACCTGGGACATGTTCGGCATCGAGTTCGACGGACACCCTGGGCTGGCACCCCGCCTGCTCACCGTCGAGAACTTCGAAGGCTGGCCGCTGCGCAAGGACTTCCACCTCGCCTCGCGGGTGGCCAAGCCATGGCCGGGGGTCAAGGAACCGGTCGAGCTCGACGAAGATGGCAACGTCATCGAACGCGAGGCCGGCATCGGCGATGCCCCTGGCCCCTACGACCTCGACAAGGCGATCGCCGAACAGGCCAAGGCGGTCAACCAGCGCGCCGGTGCCGGCGACGACACGCCGGCGGTGGCGGCGACTGACGAACCGTCCGACGGTGACGGCTCGGACAATGGTTCGGGCGGCGGCGAGGAGGACGCATGAGCGACCTCTCGACGCGCGAACAGATCCACCCGGGCACCGCACCGGGCGAGGACATCCACCTCGAGCTCCGGGGCGACGGTGAGTTCGACACCGCCGACATGTCGCTGTCGATCGGTCCGGCGCACCCGGCCACGCACGGTGTGTTCCGCATCATCCTCGAGATGGACGGTGAGCGGGTCACCGACGCCCGTCCCGTCATCGGCTACATGCACCGTGGGTTCGAGAAGCTCGCCGAACACCGTGACTACCGGCAGATCAAGGCGCTCGTCAACCGTCACGACTGGCTGTCCGGATTCAGCAACGAGCTCGGTGTCGCGCTGGCGGTCGAACAGATGCTCGAGATGGAAGTTCCCGACCGGGCACAGTGGATCCGGATGCTGCTCGCCGAGTGGAACCGCATCCTCAACCATCTGATGTTCATCGGTTCGTTCGCCATCGAGCTCGGTGCGATCACGCCGATGTTCTACGCCTTCCGGGAGCGCGAGGACATCCAGCACCTGCTCGAGTCGGCCACCGGTGGACGGCTGCACTTCACCTACAACCAGGTGGGCGGGCTCAAGATCGACCTGCCCCATGGGTTCCTGCGCCAGTCACAAGGCCTGTCGACTCTGCTGCGCAAGCGCATGGACGACTACTTCGACCTTGTCCTGGGCAACGACATCTTCCAGGCACGCACCAAGGGTGTCGGTCCGCTGCCGACCGAGGTCGCACTCTCCTACGGGGTGACCGGGCCGGCGCTGCACGCCACCGGCCTCGCCGAGGACAGCCGGGTCACCGAGCCCTACCTGAAGTACGGCGAGATCGACGTGACCGTTCCGGTCGGGGACAACGGCGACTCGTTCGACCGGTTCTCCTGCCTGCTGCACCGGGTGGTCGCCTCGCTCGACATCATCGACCAGATCCATGACCACCTGCCGTCCGGTCCGGTGAACACCAAGCTTCCCAAGATGGTCAAGGCCCCCGAAGGTGCCACGTTCGTGCGCACCGAGAATCCGCTGGGACAGCTCGGCTACTGGCTGGAGTCCGACGGCGGGCGCACGCCGTGGCGGTTGAAGATGCGCACACCGTCGTTCTCGAACGTCCAGGCGATCCCCTACCTCCTCCGGGGCGTACTCGTGCCGGATGCGATCGCGGTGCTCGGCAGCGTGTTCTTCGTCGTCGGGGACATCGACCGATGACGGCCCCGATATCCGCGACGGCGTCCACGTTCGCCGCTCAGTACCCGTCCCTGCTGACGCAGGAGAGTTTCCTCGTCTCGACGGCGCTCAAAGTGGCGCTCGTGCTGGGGATGTTCCTAGTCGTCCCGCTCGTGGGCGGCTACCTCGAGCACAAGGTCATGGGCCGGATGCAGCACCGGCGAGGTCCGGTAGAGGCCGGCCCGTTCGGCACGTTGCAGCTGGTCGCCGACGGGATCAAGTTCATCCAGAAGGAAGACGTGATCCCGCGCGCCGCGGACCGGTGGGTGTTCGCGATCGCCCCCGGCATCGCGCTCGTGCCCACACTGCTGATGTTCGTGGTACTGCCGCTCGGTCCGGGGGTGTTCGCGCTCGACCTAGAACTCGGCCTGTTCTACGCGCTGGCGGCCGGGTCGGTCTCGGTGCTGGGCATCCTGATGGGCGGTTGGGCGTCGGCCAACAAGTTCTCACTCATCGGCGGGCTCCGTGCCGGTGGGCAGCTGATCGCCTACGAGCTGCCGTTGATCCTGGCGGCGATCACCGTGGCGGTCCAGGCCGGCACGCTGTCGCTCGTCGGGATCGTCGAGTCCCAGGCGACCTTCATGATCCCGGGCACCGAGATCAATCTCTGGTACGCCTTCCCGCAGATCGTCGGGCTCGCCATCTTCTTCACCGCGGCGATGGCGGAGCTGTCACGGCCGCCGTTCGACATGCCGATCGCCGACTCGGAGCTCGTGTTCGGCTTCATGACCGAGTACACCGGCATCAAGTTCGCGATGTATCTGCTCACCGAGTACGCCGGCATGATCGTGATGTCCGGGCTGATCGTCGTGCTGTACCTCGGTGGCTGGCAGCCCCTGCCGGGCGTGCCGTTGCCGGGTTGTGACGGCACCGCCGGGCTGTTCGAGTGCGGGCCGCTCGGCACGATCGTCGGGGTGCTCGTCACGCTCGGCAAGATCATGGGTGTGGTGTTCCTGATGGTGTGGCTGCGGGTCGCCTACCCCCGTCTGCGCGAGGATCAGCTGCAGCGGTTCTGCTGGGTGGTTCTCGTCCCGCTGGCCCTGCTCAACCTCGCCGCCGTGACCGTCGCCAAGGTGGTGTTCTAGATGACCACGACCTCGCCTCCCGGCGTCGGACTCCTCAAGGGACTCGGCGTCACCATCAAGCATCTGGCGAAGCGCCCATCGACCCAGATGTATCCCAAGCAGCGACCGGATCTGGCGCCCCGCACACGCGGCGTGATCGCGCTGATGGACGAGAACTGCACCGTGTGCATGTTGTGTGCCCGCGAGTGCCCGGACTGGTGCATCTACATCGACTCGCACAAGGAGACGGTGCCGCCGGCCAAGGAAGGCGGCCGGGCGCGGACCCGCAACGTGCTCGACCGGTTCGCCATCGACTTCTCGCTGTGCATGTACTGCGGTATCTGCGTCGAGGTGTGCCCGTTCGACGCGTTGTTCTGGTCACCGGAGTTCGAGTACGCCGAGTACGACATCGACGGCATGCTGCACGAGATGGACCGTCTGCGCGACTGGATGGACACGGTTCCGCCGCCACCGCCGCTCGACAACGGCGCGGTGCCGCCGGCCGAGGTCGCCGACGCGATCGCCAAGGTCGAGCAGGAGCAGGCCAAGGCCATCGAGCAGGCCAGCGCCGCCGAGTCCGCTTCGGCGCGTGACGACGGTGGCGAGGCGGCCCGCGACGCAGATCAGGCGGCCGAGCCGGCCAAGCCCAAGAAGGCCGACGTGCACGTCGACGCGGGCGAGATCGACCAGGAGACCTACGACAAGCTGATCGCCGAAGGCAAATCGGAACGCATGGCTCGTGCCAAGGCCAAGGCCGCCTGGGTGCGCAAAGAGAAGCAGCGCATCCTCGACGAGGGGGGCGAGAAGTGACCGGCCACGAAGTGGTCTTCGTGCTGCTGGCCCTGCTCACCGGGGCGGCAGCCGTGCTCACCGTGAGTTCGCGCAACCTGGTGCATGCCGCGCTGTTCCTGGCGACGGCTCTGGCCGGCATCGCAGGCGTCTTCGTCGTGCTTCGCGCGGACTTCCTCGCGCTCGTGCAGCTGATCGTCTACGTCGGCGCGGTGGCGGTGCTGTTCCTGTTCGGGCTCATGCTGACCCGGGCGCCGATCGGGCGCGAGGCACTGGACAGCCAGAACCGGGGCATGGGCCTCGCCGTCGCCGGGTCGCTGTTCGTCGTCCTCGCCGGGCTGATCGTCGCCGCGTTCGGTGACGCCCCGGCCGTCGAGGTGACCGGACCGGGGATCGCCGAGATCGGCATCGCCCTGTTCGCGTACTGGGTCCTTCCGTTCGAGCTGCTGTCGATGCTGCTGCTGGCGGCACTGATCGGAGCGATCCTGCTCGCCCGTCGTGAAGCGGGTGAGTCCGGCGAAGAGGCGGTCTTCGTGCCGATCGAGCTCGCCGACGACGAAACCGAACGTGCCCAGCTGCCGTCGGGTGAACCGGGTGGGGGGGTGCGATGAGTCCGCTCGGCCCGCTGCTGCTCGCGACGTTCCTGTTCTGCGTCGGGGTGTACGGCGTGATCGCGCGGCGCAACGCCGTGCTGGTCCTGATGAGCGTCGAGCTGATGCTCAACGCGGTCAACATCAACCTGGTCGCCTTCCAGAACCTGCTGTTCCCGGCGGAGGTCGCCATCAGCGGGCAGCTGTTCGCCCTGTTCATCATCGGTGTCGCCGCCGCCGAGGTCGGCGTCGGCCTCGCGATCGTGTTCAACATGTTCCGCAACCGCGCGTCGGTCGACGTCGACGACGCTGAACTGATGCGCTGGTGAGGGGGCCGACGATGGAGGAACGTGCGTGTCGGTGATCGAGTACGCCTGGCTGGTGCCGGTGCTGCCGCTCGTGTCGGCGGCACTGATCACCATGTTCGGCAAGCTCATGCCGGGCAAGGGCAGTGAGCTCGGCATCGCCTCGCTCGCGGTGAGTTTCGTGCTCGCCGCCGCCGTCGCATGGGAGACGTTCCGCGCCGCACCGATGGAGCCGTTCGAGCGAGCTGTGGCGTGGTCGCCGCTGGGAGGCGGATTCGTCTTCGAGCTCGGCATGCTCGTCGACGGGCTGACCGCGATGATGTTCCTGCTGGTGACGTTCGTCTCGCTTATGGTCCACATCTACTCACGTGAGTACATGAAGGGCGAGCCGCGGTTCACCTACTTCTTCGCGATGCTCAGCCTGTTCACGTTCTCCATGCTGCTGCTGGTCATCGCCAACAACACCCTCCAGGCGGTGATCGGCTGGGAGCTCGTCGGGCTGTGCTCGTTCCTGCTTATCGGCTTCTACTGGGAAGGCAAGTCGAACCAGGACGCGGCCAACAAGGCGTTCCTGACCACGAAGTTCGGCGACGTCGGCCTCATCGTCGGTGTGATCGTGCTGTCCGCGGCGATGTTCGGCATGACCGACACCCCGTTCAACATCCTCGAGCTCAACGCCGCCGCTGCCGCCGGCGAGATCGCGACGTCGACCATCGTGCTCGGCATGCTGCTGATCTTCGTCGGCTGCATCGCCAAGTCGGGTCAGATGCCGCTGCACGTCTGGCTGCCCGACGCGATGGCCGGGCCCACGCCGGTGTCCGCACTGATCCACGCGGCCACGATGGTCACCGCGGGCATCTTCCTGCTGGCCCGCCTGTTCCCGGTGCTCGCCCAGTCCGCGCTGGTGATGGCGGTGGTGGCGATCGTCGGCGTGATCACCCTGTTCTTCGGTGGGCTGCTCGCCCTGGTCCAGGACGACTTGAAGAAGGTGCTGGCCTACTCCACCGTCTCCCAGCTCGGCTACATGATCGCCGCGCTCGGGGTCGGTGGCTACACGGCCTCGATCTTCCACCTGTTCACCCACGGGTTCTTCAAGGCCCTGCTGTTCCTCGGCGCCGGCTCGTTGATCCACGCCGTGCATTCGAACAACATGTCCGACATGGGTGGCATGGCACGAAAGATGCCGCACACGTTCTGGACGTTCATCGTCGGCTCGCTGGCGCTCGCCGGATTCCCGATGACGGCAGGGTTCTTCTCCAAGGACGAGATCCTCGTCGCTGGGCAGTACTGGGGTGCGGCAGGGTTCACCACCGGCTCGCTGGTCTACTGGATCGGCCTCGCGGCGGCGTTCGTCACCACCTTCTACATGGCGCGTGCCTGCTTCCTGATCTTCGCCGGCAAGAACCGCAGTCACCATCCGCCCCACGAGTCGGGTCGCCAGATGGTCGTCCCACTGGTGCTGCTCGCCGTGTTGTCCATAGGCGTCGGCTACATCGGCTCGCCCCTGTGGCAGTCGGAACCCAACTTCGGCTCGTGGACCGCGACCCCGCTGCTGGCCGGTCTGAGCTATCCGTTCGTACCGGCGGACGCCTCCGCCGCTTCGATCATCCACGGGGCGCCGAGCTGGCATCTGGACCTGCTGTTGATCGTGCTCGTCGTCTTCGCCGTCGCCGTCACGCTCGCGTACCGGTTCTACGGACGAGGTCTGCCCGAGCAGGACCCGACGTTGCGGATGGGGGTGCTGTCCAGCGCCTTGGTCAACAAGTACGGCTTCGACGCGTTCGGTTATCGCTGGGTGGTCGTCCCCGTGCGCGACACGCTGGCGCGCTGGACGACATGGACGAGCAACGAGGTACTCGACCGGATCGTCGCCGGCGCGGGTCGTGCCACCAAGCATGCAGCCACCGCGATGTACCGGGTGGTCGACCAGCGGGTGATCGACGGCGGGGTCAACGGCATGGCGTTCAGCGCCGCCTGGTGGAGTGACAAGCTCAAGCGACTGCAGTCCGGTGACGTCCAGCGCTACGCGGGCGCGCTCGTGGCCGGTGTGATCATTCTCGTGCTGGTCTTCGCCGCGGCGAGGTAGAGGAGAAACGTGTGATGGACCCGAACACCGGCTCGTGGGCCCTGGTGGTCGCGCTGTTCCTGCCGCTGGTGGCGGCTGGGCTGATCGCGATCATGCCCGCCGCGCGCGACCAGCTCATCCGCCGCGCCGCAGTGGTGCTGACCGGCATCGCGTTCGCGCTGGTCGCGGCGATCACCGCCGGCTTCGACTATGCGCGCAGCGGGGAGCTGCAGTACGTCACGGACGTGTCATGGATCCCCGCAATCAATGCACGGTTCGAGCTGGGTATCGATGGCATCTCCCTGCCGCTGTTCTTCCTGACCTACCTGCTGACGTTTCTGTGCGCCATCTACACGACCAAGCATCTGCCGGCACCCGGAAAGCCGAAAGCCTTTCTGGCGCTGATGCTGATGCTCCAGACCGGTATGGCCGGCACGTTCGTCGCGTTCGACCTGGTCCTGTTCTTCATCTTCTGGGAGCTCGTCCTCGTCCCGATGTTCTTCATGATCGGGATGTGGGGTGGCCCCAACCGTGACTACGCCAGCGTCAAGTTCTTCCTCTACACGCTGTTCGGGTCCATCTTCATGCTGGTCGCGTTCCTCGCGATCTATTTCCAGGCGGGCGCGTCGACCTGGTCCATCCTTGAGCTGTCGGCGATGGCGCCGGGCGGGTTGACCTTCCAGACCTGGGCGTTTCTGGGGATCTTCCTCGGTTTCGCGATCAAGGTGCCGATGTGGCCGTTCCACACCTGGCTGCCCGATGCGCACACCGAGGCGCCCACCGTCGGGTCGGTCCTGCTGGCCGGTGTGCTGCTGAAGATGGGGACCTACGGTTTCGTGCGGATCGCGTTGCCGATCCTTCCCGATGGCGCGCTGCGTTTCGCGCCGCTCATCGGGGTGCTCGCCGTCATCGGCATCATCTACGGCTCGCTGTGCTGCCTCGCCCAGACCGACGTGAAGCGGCTGATCGCGTTCTCCTCGGTCGGCCACATGGGCTTCGTGATGCTGGGTATCGCCGCGATGAACCCGGCCGGGATCCAGGCTGCGCTGTTCGGCAACATCGCACACGGGGTGATCACCGGGATGCTGTTCTTCCTCGCCGGAAGCCTCCACGAGCGCTACCACACGAGGGAGATCGCGGTCATCGGCGGCGGGATGCTGAAGAAGATCCCTCGCTACGGTGTGCTGTTGACCTACGTCGCGGTGGCCTCGCTCGGCCTGCCCGGGCTCGCGGGCTTCTGGGGAGAGTTCACCGCGATGTGGGCGGCGATCAGCCCCGGACTCGGCCTCGCCGACAGCTACAGCGGGCTGTATCTCGGTCTGGTCGTGTTCGCCGCGATCGGGACCGTGCTGACCGCTGGGTACTTCCTGTGGCTGATTCAGCGCGTCAACCTCGGCGAGCCACCGGCGAAATGGGCGGCCGAGCCGCTCGACGACGTGATGCGCGTCGAATGGGTGTCCTGGGCGCCCCTGCTCGTACTGATCCTGCTGCTCGGCATCTTCCCCGTGCTGGTGTTCGGGGTGCAGGATGCCGCCGTGACCAACCTGATGGGCTACCTGGGCGGATGACCGTCGACTGAGAGCGGCGGCGCGGACGACCGCGCTCCGCTCCGACGGCCTTCCCGCCAACGGAGGACGAGACGACGATGGCGATCGATTTCGTCGCGATCGCGCCGGAGATCGCATTGACGGTCACGGCGCTGCTCGTGCTCGCCGTCGACCTCGCGCTGCGGGGCAACGCGAAGCAGTTGATCAACCCCGTGGCGGTGATCGGCACGCTCGTGTCGATCGGGTTCGTGCTCTACCTGTGGGGCGACGAGCGCAGCACCTTCGGTGGCACCTTCGTCGTCAACGACTACACGAACGTGTTCAAGCTGCTGTTCCTGGGCAGCCTGCTCGCCATCCTGGGGATCAGCTGGCGCTTCTTCGCCGAAGGCCGCTACTTCCAGGGTGAGTACTACTT
>JBJHDB010000030.1:0-14133 GCA_050486325.1 Nitriliruptoraceae bacterium
TCAAGCTCACCGGTGCCGAGGCGACCGACGCCGAACGCGCCGTCATCGCGTCGGTGGTCCCGCCGGCGGAGATCGTCGAGGAACCCGGCCGGGTCGTCCGTGGCGGTCACCGGGCGCGCGGCATGCGCCACCTGCTGCTTCCGGCACTGGCCGCGGTCCAGTCCGAGTTCGGGTGGGTGAGCCCCGGCGCACTCGACGAGATCTGCCGGCGCCTGTCCGTCCCCCCGGCCGAGGCCTACGGCGTGGCCACCTTCTATGCGCTGATCACGACCGAACCGGCCGCACCCCGGGTCGCGCACGTGTGCGACGACGTCGGCTGCGGAGCGTTCGGCGCTGAGGTGCTCGCCGGGGAGTTGACCGATCGGATCGGTCCCGCCGAGCAGGACTCCGACGGCGTTGCGTGGAAACCGAGCCCGTGCCTGGGCCAGTGCGATCGGGCGCCCGCGGTCTACCTGCAGCGTGCCGGTGTCGAGGACCGTGTCCTGGGCCACACCGACGCCGACGAGGTCCTCGCCGCGCTGCGCGAGGACTCCGCCCCTCCGGCCGAGGTGAGTGTTCCCCAGCGGGGCGAGCCAGGCCTGAGGTTGCTGCGGCGTGTCGGGGTGGTCGACCCGGCGGATCTCGACGCGTTCCGTTCCACCGGTGGCTTCGACGCGTTGCGCGAAGCGTTGGCGATGGGCCCCGATGCGGTCATCGAGGCCGTGAAGGCCTCCGGGTTGCGTGGCCGCGGTGGTGCGGCCTTCCCGACCGGGGTCAAGTGGGAGGCGGTGGCGGGCGCCCCCGAAGGGCCGCGCCACCTGATCTGCAACGCCGACGAGTCGGAACCGGGAACGTTCAAGGACCGGGTGCTGATCGAAGGAGATCCGTTCGCGCTCGTCGAGGCGATGGCGATCGCCGGCACCGCGATCGGGTGCGTCAGTGGCTACGTCTACATCCGGGGCGAGTACCCGGCGGCGACCGTGCGGCTGCAGCACGCCATCGACCAGGCGCGGAGCCGCGGCTACCTCGGCGACGACGTGATGGGGTCCGGACGCGGGTTCGACATCGAGATTCGGCGGGGGCAGGGCGCCTACATCTGTGGTGAAGAGACCGCCCTGATGGAGTCGATCGAGGGGCATCGCGGCGAGCCGCGCAACAAGCCCCCGTTCCCGACGACCCACGGCCTGTTCGACCAGCCCACGGTGATCAACAACGTCGAGACGCTGTGCAACGTGCCGCACATCGTGCTCGATGGTCCGGATGCCTTCCGGGCGATCGGCACCGGCGATTCGACCGGAACGCGGCTGTTCTGCCTGGCCGGTGAGGTCGCGCATCCTGGGGTGTACGAGGTGGCGTTCGGCACGACCCTGCGCGAGGTCATCGAGCTCGCCGGCGGTGGACCGGACGACCTGCGGGCGGTGCTGCTCGGCGGTGCCGCCGGCGGGTTCGTCACCGCCGACCAGCTCGACCTGCCGTTGACCTTCGAGGACTCGCGTGCGGCCGGTGTCGCGCTCGGATCCGGCGTGGTCATGCCGTTCGGTGGCGGCATCGACATGGGCGAGATCGTCCGACGGATCACCGCGTTCTTCCGGGACGAGACCTGCGGGCAGTGTGTTCCCTGCCGGGTCGGTGTGGTTCGCCAGGAAGAGGCATTGGCGCGCTACCTCGACGGCGGTCGCGACCAACGCGAGCTCGCGCTGCTCGACGACATCGACCGGGTCATGACCGACGCATCGATCTGCGGGCTGGGGCAGACGGCCGCCTCGGCGGTCCGTTCGGCGATCAAACTGGGGCTGGTATGACCAAGGCGGTTTCCGACCAGGGCCCGGACGCAACCGTTCGGGTCACCATCGATGGCGACGAGGTTGCGGTTCCCGACGGCACCTCGCTGCTCGACGCCTGCAGGTCGGTCGGCGCCGACCAGCCGACGCTGTGCTACCTCGAGACGCTGACACCGGTCAACGCCTGCCGGGTGTGCGTCGTCGAGGTGGAGGGCAGCCGTCCGCTGGTGCCGTCCTGCTCACGGCGTGCCGAAGAGGGCATGGTGGTCGCCACCGACTCTGAGCGCGTCCGGCACGCGCGTCGCATGGTGCTGGAGCTGCTCGGCTCGTCGGTCGACCTGAGCCTGACCGGCGAGGTCGCCGACTGGATGCGCGAGTACGGCGCCGAGCCGGACCGGTTCGGGCCCGGCGAAGGTGCACGCAACGATCGCGACGCGGCGCACGCCGGGCACCACGCGCCGGTCGACGGTGCGACCGCGGCCACCCGCGAGCAGCCGGTCAAGGTCGACAACGACCTGTACGTCCGCGACTACAGCAAGTGCATCCTCTGTTACAAGTGCGTCGAGGCGTGCGGCGAGGACGCACAGAACACGTTCGCGATCGCGGTCGCCGGACGGGGGTTCGACGCGCGTATCTCGACCGAGCACGACGCGCCGCTCACCGACTCCGCCTGCGTCTACTGCGGCAACTGCATCGACGTGTGCCCCACCGACGCCCTGATGTTCCGCTCCGAGTACGAACTGCGGCAGGCGGGCATGTGGCGCGAGGACGACCAGGAGGTCACCCGCACGGTGTGCTCGTTCTGCGGGGTCGGCTGCAACCTCGAACTCCACGTGCAGGACGACCGGATCGTCAAGGTCACCTCACCGCAGGATCACGACGTCACTGAAGGCCATCTGTGCATCAAGGGGCGGTTCGGCTACGACTACGTTCAGGAGTTCGGTGACCCTGCGACGACGCCGATCGACGAGGTGCTGCGCGCGGCCCGCTCCTCGACCGGTGGTGAGGGCGCCTGACAACCGGTGATCGCCTGACCATCGGTCAGCGGTCCGTGTCGAGCCGGTGCGGATGCGTGTACACGTTGCCGGCGCCGTTGCGCAGGAACCCGACGACGGTCACGCCGAACGACTCTGCGGTGCGCACCGCAAGGTCGGTCGGCGCGCCCACGGCCACGATCATCGGGATGGAAGCGGCCGCCGCTTTGACGACCAGTTCGAAACCGACCCGGCCGGACAGCACGGCGATGTAACGGTCCATGGGCACGTCGTCGGCGATCACGTGTGCCCCGATCGCGGCGTCGAGTGCGTTGTGGCGACCGACGTCCTCGCGCAGGGTCACGAGTGTTCCCGCCGCGGTGAACATCCCCGTGGCATGCAGCCCGCCGGTGCTGCCGAACAGCTGTTGCTCCTCACGGAGCCGGTCGGGCAGGCTCGCAACGAGGCTCCATGCGACCGGCGGGTCGGTGAGTGCGTCGGGCGCCACCGGTGCGCATCGCAGCGCCAGCTCGTCGATGGCGGCCCTTCCACACACGCCACACGATGCGGTGGCGGTCGCGTGCCGTCGTGCGCCGGCATCGATGTCGAGCGGACGCGTCAGCTCCACGACGATCCGGTCCTCGGGCTGGGCCATCGTCACCGGATCGCCGAACGAGACCTGGGCGACCTCCCCGGGGACGAGCAGGCCCTCGCTGAACATCCAGCCCACGGCGAGCTCCGCCTCGTGGCCGGGGGTGCGCAACGTCGTGACGAGCGTGTGTTCGGGTTGCCCGGGACCGTGGGCGACGATCTCGAGCGGCTCCTCGACGACCACCGTGTCCTCGACCGGCCATGCGCCCTCGTGCGTGGCACGCACCAGCCGGACGTCGCGCTGGCGGCGTTGGGAGCTCGACGTGGGGGGTGCGGCCATCACGAGACCTTGCGCGGGGGTGACAGGTCGTCGGGGGTGTCCACGTCGCGCGCGGTTGCTCCCGTCGGGTCGTGTCGGCGCCATTCGCCAGGGTCGACGACCACTACCTGCGCCGCGTCGGTGAGCGCGGTCGCCCGTCGCTCGCCGGCGTCCAGCAGCGCGCTGACGACCGTGACCGCACTCGATCGGTAGGCGCCGACCAGCGGCTGGGGGCCCCGGCTGGTTCCCAGGAGCACCGCGTCGGCGTGTGCCACTTCGCCGAGGCGTGCCACGAGCAGTTCGAGCACCGCGGGCCGTGCCCAGGGGTGGTCGACCGCGAGCACGACGACCATCCCGTCGGTGGCATGCAGCAGGGCGGTTTCGATGCCAGCGAGGGGACCGGCATCGGGTCGCTCGTCGCCGACGACACGCGCCTGGGCAAGCACCTGCGGTGCCGGGTGGGGCACCCGGCCGAGTCCGCCGACGACCATCAGTTCGTCA
Source organism: Nitriliruptoraceae bacterium (assembly GCA_050486325.1). Classification (GTDB taxonomy): domain Bacteria; phylum Actinomycetota; class Nitriliruptoria; order Nitriliruptorales; family Nitriliruptoraceae; genus JBJHDB01. Next base: position 4,146 of record JBJHDB010000030.1, read on the forward strand.
GCGAACCGGTCGAGGCAGTCGAGCGCACGTTGCATCAGGGAAACGCCGTCGATGGCCACCCAGCGTTTGTCGTGGCCCATGCGGCGTGAGGACCCGCCGGCCATGACTGCGCCGGTGACCTTCTCCGTGGCCTCCACGGGTTCACCTCCCGCTTCGTGACCACCGTAACCTGGCCGGGTGGTCGCCGGTGCAGGGCCACGAACAAGGTCGAAGCCGACGCTGGTCGGAGGTGCACATGGATCCCGCGCTCTGGCTGTCCGAACTGTCCGACCGGCTGGGCGGATCGGTCGAGATCACCGACGACGAACGGGTCCTGCTGCTCGATCTGGCCCGTATCGCGGCGCACACGAGCGAACGGTGGGCGGCACCGTTGTCGACCTATCTGGCCGGGCTCGCGCTCGCCGGTGAGGATGCCGACTTCCGGGTGCGTCGGCTGCGTGACCTCGTCAGCGAACTCGACACCGCATGAGGCCGGCATCGGTCCGCGGCTACCTGGAGATCCGTTCGACGTCACCGGCGGCGTGGTCGCCGGACGGCCGCAGGATGCTCGTCTCCACCAACGTGTCCGGCACCGCGCAGGCGCACCGCATCGATCTCGATGATGGCGACGCCCCCTGGGACGCCGCCGCCCTGCCGGCCGTCACCGCGCTCGACGATCCGGTCGCGGCGACCTACCTGCCGGTGGCGCTAGGCGACGACGCGTCGGTGCTCGTCGTCGCCGACCGCCACGGCAACGAACGCACCCAGCTCTACACGGCCGGTGACGACCCGGATCCGGCCTACCGGGACATCGGTGAGCTCACTCCGCTGGTGGTCGACGACGACCACATCCACCGCGCCGGTGGGATCACCCGGGACGGGTTGCGGTTGGCGTATGCGACCAACCGCCGGGACGGGGTGCGGTTCACCATCCACCTGCGCGAGCTCGCCGGCCCCCGCACCGGCGACGACCTGGCCGTGTTCGCCCCGGAGGGTGCTGCCGGCGCCGCCGGCTTCTCCCCGGACGGTCGCTACCTGGCGGTGAGCGAGCTGACACGCCGCCCCGGTGACAACCGCATGCACCTGGTCGACCTCGCCGCGCTGGGCGGTCCGGACGAAAACCTCGCGGGCGCCGGGCACCCGTCAGTCGTCGAACTCGCCGAGCACGACACGAGCGCAACCGTCGGTGCGCCGTCGTGGCTGCCCACCAGTGATGCGTTCTGGTTCGCCACCGACGTCGGCCGCGAGGTGTCGATCGTCGCGCGCGGCACCCCCGACGGCGTCTGGCAGACCGAGATAGACACCGGGTGGCCGTCGGGATGCGCGGTCGACTGGACCGGCCGCAGCCTTCTCGTCGCCTGGAACGAGGCGGGTGTGTCGCGTGCACGGCTGCACGATCCGGTGTCCGGCGACGGTGCCCTGGACGTGCCGCTGCCCGGCGACGGAGTCGCCTCGGGGTTCCGCTTCAGCCGGGACGGCCGCCGGTTGGCGTTCGCCTACTCGTCACCGCTGGTTCCCGGTGACGTCTGGTGCTACGAACTCGATCGAGGCGCGCTCGAACGGTTGACGACCAGCCCGTGCCCGGTCGACACCTCGACGTTCGTCGACGCCGAAACAGCCGTGGCCACCTCGTTCGACGGGCTGGAGATCCCGCTGTTCGTGTTCCGGCCGCGCAGCGCGTCCGCGGCCGCTCCCGCGCCGGTCGTGGTGGTGCTTCACGGCGGGCCAGAAAGCCAGTACCGGCCGTCGTTCGCGCCGTTGACGCAGTATCTGGTCGCCAACGGGTTCGCGGTCGTGGCGCCCAACGTTCGTGGGTCGACCGGTTACGGCCGCAGCTTTCAGCACCTCGACGATCGCGAGCGGCGCATGGACGCGGTCGCCGACCTCGCCGCGGTCCACGAGTTCATCGCACGCCAACCGGAGCTCGACGAACGCCGTGCCGCGTTGTACGGGGCGTCGTACGGCGGGTATCTGGTGCTCGCCGGCCTGGCCTTCCAGCCGGACCGGTGGGCGGCAGGTGTCGACATCGTCGGTATCTCTGACCTGGTGACCTTCCTGGAGAACACGGCACCGTGGCGGCGGGCGTTCCGTGAGCGCGAGTACGGCTCGTTGGCCCAAGATCGGGACCTGCTGCGCGAGCTGTCGCCGATCAACCACGTCGACGCGATCCGGGCGCCGTTGTTCCTGGTCCACGGCGCCAACGACCCGCGTGTTCCGGTCGACGAGGCCAACCAGATCCACGATGCGCTCCAGGCACGCGGGGTGACGAGCGAGCTGGTGGTCTATCCCGACGAAGGGCACGGGCTCGCCCGGTTGTCCAACCGGCTGGACTGCTATCCGCGCATCGCGCGGTTCCTGGAACGCACGCTCACCTGAAACCGCGCGGGCGCGGAATGAGGTCAGCTCGGCCGGACGACCGCGGTTATCGTCCCCGACGCTGCTGCGGCCGCCACCGCGGCCGCGACCGGTTCGTCGACGGCAACCCACACCGACGTGTCGTCCTGGTCGATGACGGTCGCATGACGGGCGAGTTCGAGAGCCAGACCGTTGATGTCCCGGCTGATCAGGTCGACCTGCACCCCGGTGGCGATCGCGGCGAGGAGCTCGGCCGGTATCGCCACCGCCACCTGCCCGTCGGCGAGGAGTCCGGCAACGCCGGTGGTGCCGAGGTGGTTGTCGGTGACGAGGCCGCCAGCAGGGACGGGCGCCTGCACGGTTCGGCCGGTCAGTTCGGATGGGTGGACGCCGGTCATCGCCCCAGCGGGCACCAGGTCGCTCGGCCATCCGGTCCGTCGCAACGCTCCGTGCTCGACACGTTCACCGACCCGCAGCTCACGGTCGGCGACGATGACCGATGTCGGCGGGCCGAACGGGCTGGAGGCGAGGTGCGCGAAGCCGGCGAGCAGGACGACGGCGATCGTCGAGGTCACGACAACGGCGCGGGTGCGTGGCCTTGCTGCCCACCACCGTTCGTGCAGCCGGTCGAGGGCGCGGGGGAGGGCGACCGGAGGCCCGTCGAGCAGCTTCGTCAGGCCCGGCAGCCGCTCGGACGTGGCCCGGTCGGTGACAGCGTGAGGTCGGGTCGTGGTGCGCATGTCATGCAGCAGACCAGACGCTGAAACGCCACGTCAGGTGGTGGCGCGCCGTGCTGTGGAAGATGGCTGTGCCGTGTGCGTGATCGCACCGGCACCGGGGCGTCAGGCCGAGCGCTTCTGCGCACCGGACGTGCCGCTCGACGACCCGGCCGATGCGGAGTTGTCGCCCGACGATTTCGAGGTCGCGCTGTCCTTCGAACCCGAACGCTCCTTCGTGCTCGCCCCGTCCTTCGAGCTCGTGGACGTCGAACCCGCGGCGTCCTTGCCGGTCGAGCTGCCTTTGGAGCCGTCGGCGCTGGTCGAGCGATCACCGTCGCGGCTCGCACCGCTACGCGCGGGCGTGGCGTAGTCCTTGACGTGCCAGCCTGACCCCTTGAAGATCAGGCCGGCGGCGCTGAACACCTTGCGGAGGCTGCCCTGGCACCCCGGGCAGGTCGTCAACGGGTCGTCCTTGAACGACTGGACGACCTCGAGATGCTCGCCGCAGTCGCGGCACGCGTATTCGTACGTGGGCATCGTCGAACTCCCGATGGACTGGTCCCGACGGATCGGTCTTGGCACTCGCCGACCGCAAGTGCTGAGCATGCCGCCTGCGTGCGCCTGCCGCAAGCGGGCTGCGCCGCTGCGGGTCAGCCATGTGCTCGCGTCAGTTGCGGTCGCCGCGTACGACGGCGACGTCGGTCACCACGGCGTCCACCCGCTGGTCATGTGGGCCGGTCGGGACCGCCTCGACGAGTTGGCAGGCGAAGCCGACGGCGATCCAGGCGCCGTCGATCCCCGGCAGAAGCCGGTCGTAGTAGCCCTTGCCCTGCCCCAGCCGGGCGCAGCTCCGGTCGAAGGCGATTCCGGGCACGACGACGGCGTCGACCTCGGAGGGGGAGACAGCCGGGCCGACCGGTTCGAGAATCCCGCGGAAGCCTGGCTCCAACGGTGTGGTGTCGGTCACCTCGACGAGTTCGAGGTCGTCGCCGGCCACGCGCGGGTAGAGCGTCCGGCCTCCCCGGCGTCGAATCGTCCGCGCGGCTTCGGTGACGTCTACCTCCTCGGGTGACGCGCCGTAGAGCAGGACACACGACGCCTGTGATATCTCGTGCAGTTCGTCCAGCCTCGCCACGATCCGTGCGCTGGCCGCGTCGTGCTCGGCGGGGGCCATCGCGGCGCGCGCCGCCCGTACCTGACGGCGCAACTCCCGCTTGCGTTCGGCCAGATCGTCCGTGTCGGACTGGTGCGCGACGGAATGTTGGTCCGGGTCGCGGCGTGGCGTGGTGTCGTCGTCGGTCAACCTGCGCTCCGCTCTGCATCGGCGGGTCCGGCAGCGGCCTGCGTGCGAAAGACATGCGGTCGGCCAGCGTAGACACGTGCCGAATGGCCGTGTCGGCACCACCGGATCACGCGCGAGGCGCGTGTAGGCTCGGAGAAGCAGGCAGGCGCGCTTCGCGGTGCACGCTGGTCTGCCGTGCGTGAGCGACGACCGGAGGTTGCCTGTGGTCCGCAAGGCCGTGCTTCCCGTCGCCGGGCTCGGCACCCGCGCGCTGCCTGCCACCAAGGCTGTTCCCAAGGAACTGCTCCCGGTCGTGGACAAGCCTGCGATTCAGTACATGGTCGAAGAGTGTGCCCGCGCCGGGCTCGACGACGTGCTGTTCGTCAACTCTGCCGGCAAGTCCGCGATCGAGGATCACTTCGACCGGTTGCCGGGACTCGAGGCGGCCCTGGCCCAACGGGGCAAGGACGCCGAGCTGGCACAGGTGCGCGGGCTCGCGGAGCTTGCCAGCATCAACAGTGTCCGTCAGCCGGAGCCGCTCGGTCTGGGTCACGCCATCCTGATGGCTGCCGATCACGTCGGTGAGGAGAGTTTCGCGGTTCTGCTCGGCGACGACATCGTCGACCCGGCCGCACCGTTCCTCGAACGGATGATCGAGGTGCACGAACGCTCCGGCCGTGCCGTGCTTGCGCTGATGGAAGTACCTGACGAGCAGACCTCGATGTACGGCATCGCCACGGTCGAGCCCGGCGGGACCGACGGCGAGTACCGCATCACCGACCTCGTCGAGAAGCCGCCGGCCGGCGAAGCCCCGTCGAACCTTGCCGTGATCGGGCGGTACGTGCTGCCGGCGTCGCTGTTCGACGAGCTGCGCGCCACCGCGCCGGGACGGGGCGGCGAGATTCAGGTCACCGACGCGCTGCGTTCCATGGCGTTGCGCGAGCCCCTCGTCGGCCTGCGCCTCGACGAGGAGCGCCACGACGTCGGCGACAAACTGGGGTTCCTGCAGGCGACGGTCGCGTTGGCGGCGCAGCGTGACGACCTGGGTCCGCCGTTCGTCGCCTGGTTGGAGGACTGGCTCGCGGAGCGCCAGGCGTGACCGGATTCATCGGGCACGGCCGCGACCAGGTCACTCTCGCCGAGGAACTCACCCCGGTAGATGATCACCTCGCCGGCATCCTGTCGCTGCTGCCGACCACCGAACCGATCGCGCTTCGGCTGATCGACGCGCTCGGTCTGGTGCTCGCCGAGAACGTCTCGAGTCGGATCAGCGTTCCCGCGTTCGCCAACTCCGCGATGGACGGCTACGCCGTGGTCGCCTCCGACCTGGCCTATGCGACCTCCCAGGCACCGGTCACCCTGCCGGTGGTCGGCGAGATCGTCGCCGGCGGCGACGCCGGAGTATCGATCTCACCGGGCCGGGCGGCTCGGATCATGACCGGTTCGCCGCTCCCGCCCGGTGCGGACGCGGTGGTCCCCGTCGAGCTGACCACCCACGACGCGTCCCAGGTCAGCTTCCACCGTCCCGTCGACCCAGGGCAGAACGTCCGCAGCCCCGGTGAGGATATCCAGCCCGGTCAGCCGCTGGTCTCAGCTGGCCGCCGGGTGTCGCCTGCGGACGTGGCGCTGCTCGCCGCCGCGGGAGTGACCCGGGTGACCTGCTATCCGCCGCCCCGGGTCGTGGTGATGTCGACCGGTGACGAGCTGGTGCGACCCGACGACAACCCGATGCCCGGCCAGATTCGGGACAGCAACGGACTGATGCTGACCGCGATGGTGCGGGCCGCGGGCGGTGTGCCGTTCTCGGCGGGGATCGTGCCCGACGATCGGAAGGCGTTGATGTACGCCTTCGATACCAACAGCGGGCACGCCGACCTGTTCGTGTGCACCGGCGGCGCGTCGGCGGGAACGCGCGACCTGTTGCCCGGGGTGATCGGCTCTATGGGGTCGGTGACGTCGGTCAAGGTCGCCATGAAGCCCGGCATGCCCCAGATCCGCGGCCGGATCGGGTCCGTGCCGGTGATCGGCCTCCCGGGCAACCCCGTGTCCGCGTTCGTGTCGTTCGAGGTGTTCGTCCGTCCGGCCATCCGCAAGCTGCAGGGTCGCCGGGACGTGGCGCGCCCGACGGTGCGGGCGATCGCCGCCGCCGACTTTGGTGCGCCACCGCACAAGCGGGGCTACACGCGTGTGACGCTGAAACGCGACGGGTCGCGCTGGATCGCCACACCGACGGGTGCGCAAGGATCCCATGTGATCACCTCGATCGCGTTGGCTGACGGGCTGGCCGTCATCGACGAGGACGTCACCGAGGTGCGAGCCGGTCAGCCGGTGACCGTCCAGCTGCTGGTCGACTGAGCAGACGGGAGCCGAACCGATGGGCACCGACGACACGTCCCCGCCGCTGGCGGGCGAACCCGGCGACCTCACCCACCTCGACGAACGCGGCCACGCCCGCATGGTCGACGTCAGCGGCAAGCAGGTGACCGTCCGCACCGCCCGTGCCGCATGCCGGGTCGTGATGTCGCCGTCGACCGCGGCACGGCTGCTGGACGGCGAGCTGCCGAAGGGTGACGCGCTGGCGATCGCGCGCATCGCCGGGATACAGGCAGCCAAGCGCACCCACGAGCTGATTCCGTTGTGTCATCAGCTCCCGTTGGACGGGGTCGAGGTCGACCTGGACGTCGACCGTGCGTCGGGTGTCGTCGACATCGTTGCGACCGCGCGAGTCACGCACCGGACCGGTGTGGAGATGGAGGCCCTGACTGCGGTCACCGTCGCGGCGCTTGCGCTGTACGACCTGGTCAAGGCGGTCCAGCGCGACGTCGTCGTCACCGATGTTCGCCTGATCGAGAAGACCGGGGGGCGTTCGGGCACGTACCGCGCGTGACGGCGGTCGGGCGCGAGCGGACGTTGTCGGTGCTGTTGTCACCGTTGCGTACGTGGGTACTGTCACGTTCTGTGACCGAATGACCGTGTTGTAGTTACTTTCAGGGCGATGATGTCGGTGTTACGGTTGACGAGGTCCACCAGCCACGCTGGTCGCGGTCGAGCATCGCGTCGGCGGTCGGGTGGTGGCTCGGTCACGCGGGTGGCGCCGGGATGAGTACCGCACTGGCGCTGATCGTGGGTGGCTGGGCCGTCGCGCTGGCCGTCGCCGCTGTACGGTCGCGGCAGACGTCGCCCCGGGCGACGGTCGGAGGGTTCGAGCGCACGATGGAAGCACTCGGCAACGAAGGCACGTCAGGCCGCGACGACCGGCGCGAGCCTTCCAGTGTGCGCCCTCGTGAGAACCCCCTGACCGCACAACGCCGCACCCGGTTCCTGCGCCTGCTGGTGGCCACCCTGGTGCTGCTGGCCAGTGCGATCTGGTTCGGCGGGCTGATCTGGCTGCCGTTCGCCGCCGTGGCAGCCACGACGGTCCTTTATGCCGCCATCCTGCGTCGGGCCAAGGTCCAGCGTGACGAGGCGAGGCGCGTGGTACGTGAGCTTCACCTGCGCCCTCCGGACGTCTACGCCCGGAGTGGAGCGGTGCCCGGCGCGGCCGCAGCGGGCGCTGAGCACCTCGGCGACGGCTGGACGTCGACCTCGGTGCGCCTGCGCCGCTGGGACGCCTGAGGCGGTCCGTGGCATCGGCCCGTCGCGTTGGCGGGGGGTGTCTGCCAGGTATACGCTCCGCGCGTTCGAGGCATCGATCGGTGCCGAGTTTGTGACCCTTGGGGGTGTAGCTCAGCCTGGCAGAGCACTTCGTTCGCAACGAAGGGGCCGTCGGTTCAAATCCGATCACCTCCACCAAAGAATCCCGGCGGAAACGCCGGGATTCTTTACTTTAGGGGGATGCCTTACGGTACGGTGGGGAGCGTGCACCACAGAAACTCCACAGTTTCGTCGTGACGAGGCCGCAAACGCGGCCTGATCACGCCCGGAGGATTGCCGTGGCCGACCTCGATCGGAAGCGAATCGCCCGTCGCCTCGGGCGCGGCCAGAGCATCGAGCTCGAATGGGGACTGGTGATCTCGGCGCCTTCGGAGCCCGACGCACGCGGTGGCGGTGGGTCGTACCGATGGACGTTCTACGATCCGCCGGTACGCGAGGACGGCACACGCGGCCGCCGCGTCCAGCGGTCTGCCCGTCAGCTCGACGAGCGGGCCTGGCAGCGCATCGACGCGGACCTGCGCGCCCTGGAAGACACGATGCTCGCCCAGGCAACCGGCACCCGGCTTGATGCGACGTTCGCCGAATTGGCCGCGCACTGGCTCGACCCCGGCCGTCATCCCCACTGGTCGAACGACTATGCGAAGAAGGTCCAGTCGGTCACCGCGACCTGGTTGCTGGCCGACGAGGTCACCGTCGAACTTCCTCGATCGGGCGGTCGCACCAGCACGGTCAGATTCGCGCAGGTCACGCTCGGCGAGCTCACCCCCGCGATCGCGATCGAGGCACTCAGCCACGTGCGCTCCAAGCGAGCCCACGGCACCTACCGCGCCGCGCACGAATGCCTCGCAGGGATTCTCGGCTGGGGCGTGAACATCAAGTGGCTGCCGCTCGGCCACCTCGACATCGCCGACATCAAGCGTGCGCACGACCCCCGCGCCGGCGCCCGGCGCAAGGGTGCCCGCGGAAACATCAGCCCGGTCCCCAAAGACGACATCCCCGATCTCGATCGGCTACTGCTGCCATTCCATCGGTGGGTCGAAGAGCACCATGGTCGCGACAACCGGATCCTGCTCGACCTGCTCGCGTTCGGCGGCCCTCGCATCGGTGAAGCACTGGCGGCGCACGCCGACCGTTTGCACCGCGACGACCAAGGCAACGGCTGGCTGTCGGTCGAACAACGTGCCGAGCACAGCTCCAAGCGCCAGGCACCACCAAAGCATCGCAAGCACCGCGACGTGTGGGTGCCCGCGTGGCTCGCCGATGACCTCGAAACGCTCGAGCCGAACCGCGAGGGCTACTTGTTCGGGGCGCCGGAAGGCTCGACCTGGCCGGTCGGACGTTGGAGCAACCGCCGGTTCGGTCGATGGGCGTTGGAGTACGGCTGGGAACAGCTACCCGACTACTGTCCCCACGATGACCACGATCCAGCGGGTTGCCCGGGACAGAACCGGCGGCGCTGGCGCTACACCCCGCACGACTGGCGCCACGCCGCGGCGGTGTGGCAGCTGTTCGAGTTGCGCCTGGACCCGGAGGACGTCGCCCAGCACCTCGGCCACGGTGACGGTTACACGCTCTACCAGCTCTACGTCGGTGCGAGGCCCGGACGCGCGCGCCGCGCGGCCACCGCAGCCGCAGAGTTGGGCGACCCACGCCGGTGAACGGACCGGATCAGATCCGCGCTGACGCCGAGCGTCCGGTGCGCGAGCATCGGATGTGTGCACGACGGCGACGCTCTTGAAGCCAGCTCGGCGTGTCAGGCGATGCGGCGACCCCGCCGTGCCGCGCGTCGCAGCTGTTCGACCCGCAGATCACCTGTCGCCGCAGGCACCTCGACCGTCGGCACATCGTTGTCGGCTGTGGCGGACGCCTCGTGTGCGAGCCAGTAGGGACGGCCTGACGGGTCGCGATGCACGGGGATGCCCTCACCCAATGTCTCGTAACGCTGAACCCACCGCTCGACGGTTGCCCTGCTCACACCCCAGTGATCGCACATGTCCGC
>JBJHDB010000031.1:0-13757 GCA_050486325.1 Nitriliruptoraceae bacterium
GCCCAAGGGCAACCGGACCGCCGGACACCACACCCCGATCGGCGCCCGCCGGACCAATTGTGGAAAACACCTTGCGCCGTGGTCGACCCCGGGTGTAACGTCCCCGACGTCCGCATCGACCTTCCGAGCGTTCCTGTTTGTAGTCTCGCGGCTACCCAGGGTCACTGGTCGCGGCGGCGGCCGGCGCTACCGCTCTCAGCTGGCCCCGTTTGCGCGGATCTTCCCCACGCGCGGCATCGTCGCGCAACGAATGGCACCGGTTTTCCACACCTGTGGACCCGGCTGTGGACAACGCGGCTGGTGGCTGGTGTGCTGTACGCGGAAGATTCCCCGCCAGGACCGACAGACGACGGCAGGAGCAAAGGTGACTACGACCTCGGCACTGGACCTCGATTCCCTGTGGAACGAAGGCCTGGACGTCGTGATGGGCACCGTCGGTTCTCCGGCCCAGCGTCAATGGCTGGCGTCAACCCATCCCGTGGGCTTCAGCGACGACACCGTTGTACTGGCCACGCCCCACTCCTTTGCGCGTGAATGGTTGGCGACACGATGCGGTGACCAGATCCGCTCGGCGTTGTCGAGTGCCGCCGGACGCCCGCTCGACGTAGTCATCACCGTCCAGCCCCAGCCAACAACCGTCGAGGACGGCCTTGCGGTGGCCTCGCCGGCGGACACCGCCGACACCACCGCCGGGCCGGGCAACCGCGAGGTCGAACCAGGCGACCCCGGCACTGGATCCAACCGACCTGCCGGACCCACGGTGTCGGTACCCGCCCAGACTCCGCGTGATGACGGGGTCGACAACGCCCAGCTCAACCCCAAGTACTCGTTCGACGACTTCGTGATCGGTGCCTCGAACCGCTTCGCGCACGCCGCCGCGACCGCTGTTGCCGAGGCGCCGGCCAAGTCGTACAACCCGCTGTTCATCTACGGCGGGGCCGGGCTTGGCAAGACCCACCTGTTGCACGCCATTGGCCACTACGTCCGGAGTCTCTACCCCCGGCTCGAGGTCAGGTACGTCACGACCGAACAGTTCACCAACGAGTTCATCAACGGCATCCGGCATGACCTGATCACCACGTTTCAACGGACCTATCGGCAGACGGACGTCCTGCTGATCGACGACATCCAGTTCCTGGAACGTGCAGAACGAACACAGGAAGAGTTCTTCCACACGTTCAACGCGTTGCACAACGCCGAGAAGCAGATCGTCATCTCCAGCGACCGGCCACCCAAGCAGATCGCCCAGCTCGAAGACCGGCTGCGCAGCCGCTTCGAATGGGGGCTGATGACCGACGTGCAGCCTCCGGACCTCGAAACGCGCATCGCCATCCTGCGCAAGAAGGCCGAATCCGATCAGCTCGGTGTCACGCCGGAGGTGCTCGAACTCATCGCCTCCCGCGTCCAATCCAACATTCGTGAGCTCGAAGGCGCCTTGATCCGGGTTTCGGCCTTCGCCAGCCTCCAGCGTGCCCCGGCCGACGTGCAGATGGCCGAAACGGTACTGAAAGACCTTTTCCCGGACGACCGAGACCAGGATGTGTCCGTCCAGCTCATCATGGAAGAGGTCGCCGACCACTTCTCCCTCGGTGTTGCGGACCTTTGCTCACCGTCGCGCAGCCGCCAGCTCGTGCTGGCTCGCCAGATCGCGATGTACCTCAGCAGGGAACTCACCGACCTTTCGCTCCCACGGATCGGAAAGGCCTTCGGGGGCCGGGACCACACGACGGTCATGCACGCCAAACAGAAGATCGCCGGGCTGATGCAGGAGCGCCGCGCGGTGTACGAGCAGGTCCAGGAGCTCACCAATCGGATCAAGACTCAGGCCCGTCATCGATGACATCGCCATCCGAGCTGCTCAGGAGCTGCACGGGCAGGCCATCTCCCCTCAACCACCGGGCGGTCAGACCAGCAGCCGTCTACCTTCCCGGCACTCTCCGCACGACCGTGAACGAAGGTGGACGATCGGTGGACGAACCAGGGAACAATCCGTGTTCACTGTGGAGGTACATCCGTGTGATTCGGGCCACTGTGGACACGGTGCGCCACCACCCACAGCTCGTCCACCGATCCCAAACCCGGCCCGACCAGGCATGATGCCAGGTTGTCCCCAGCATCCACACCCCCGATGACAATGGCGAAAAAGAAGGATCCACTACGTGATCTTCATCACCTGTGTGGAGAACCGGCAAGGAGATCCTCGTGAAACTGCAGGCTGAGAAAGCGGAGTTCGCCGATGCGGTCTCCTGGGCGACTCGAACCGTGGGGACCCGCATCACGTTGCCCGCATTGTCTGGTGTTCTGCTCGAGGCTGGCGACGGCACACTGACCTGTCGCGCGACCGACCTCGAGGTCGCTGCCGAGATCACGATCCCGGTTTCGGTCGAGCGTCCCGGCAAGGTGCTCCTGCCCGGACGGTTGCTCGCACAGCTCGTCGCCAGGTTCGCCGACGCTCCGGTGCACCTCGAGGCGGACACGGACCGTGTCGAGATCAGCTGCGGTCGAGCGACCTTCCACGTACGCGCCATGCAGGCAGAGGACTTCCCTGCGCTTGCCGGACCCGACGAGGACGCCCCACAAGGCGTGCTGAAAGCAGACGCATTCGCACGGATGGTCGGGCAGGTGGCACGTGCAGCCGCCACCGACGAAGGGCGGCCTGTGTTGACCGGGGTGCTGCTCGAGGCAGCCGACGGGCGGCTGTCTGCGGCCGCGACCGACAGCTATCGCCTGGCGATCCGTGCGATCGACTGGGAACAGCCGCTCGACGGCACCGCCCTGGTTCCCGCTCGGTCCATGCAGGAGGCGGCCAAAGCAGCGAACGAATCCGGCGGCACCGTCACGCTGGTCATCGAGGAAGGCCAGGTGTCGTTCCTGCTCAACGGGCGGCGTCTGACGACCAAACTGATCGAAGGTTCGTTCCCGAACTACCAGGCCCTCCTGCCCGAGGCCCACGAGACCACGGTCGTAGTGGACCGCGCGGATCTGGTCGAAGCGCTCCAACGCGTCGCGATCGTGGCGCTGGGCCAGGCGAACACCCCGGTCACCCTCACCTTCGGGGATGGTTCGGTCGACCTGCAGGCCTCGAACCAGGAAACAGGTGACGCCGCCGAAGCGTTGCCGGCCGAGATCGAGGGGGAGGGGCTGAGCATCGCATTCAACCCGACATTCCTGCTGGCTGGCCTCGAGGCGACCGGCACGGAACGGATCCGCATCGAACTGCGCGACGGCCTCAAGCCTGCGGTGCTTCGTCCGGAAGCTGACGACGGTCAGGCCGACGACTTCACCTACCTGCTCATGCCGGTCCGGGTCAACTGAACAACCGGTGCGTCTGACGCGGCTCGAACTCCACGAATTCCGTTCCTACGCCGCCGCCCGGATCACTTTCGATCCGGGTGTCACCGTTCTGGTCGGACCGAACGGGCAGGGCAAGACCAACGTCATCGAGGCGATCCATCGAGTCGCGACCGGTGGATCCCACCGCGTGTCGGGTGACGCACCGCTGGTGCGCGCCGGATCTACCGCAGCAGTCGTGCGTTGCGGGTTGACGACGGACGACGGCCGGAACCGATCGGTCGAGCTCGAGCTCGGATCCGCCAGGCGGACCAGAACCCGCGTCGATGGCCACGATGTCCGACGAACGGCGGAAGCCGTCGGCGTCCTCCGGGCAGTGTTGTTCGCACCGGAAGATCTTGCCGTGGTCCGGGGTGACCCGGCGGAACGGCGACGTTTCCTGGACGAACTCCTCGGCCAGCGCCGGCCCGCCTACGCCGTCGCACGGGGCGACTACGAACGCACACTCAGACAACGAAACCAGCTGCTCAAACGGGCGAGGGCGTTGCCCAGCGACAGCAGGCGCCGGGCCACCGAGACGCTCGACGCGTGGACGGATCGCTTGATCGAAACCGGGACCCAGCTCACCGCAGCACGGGCGGCCGCCGTCAACCACCTGGCCGGTCCGGCCGACCGCGCCTACCAGGGACTGGCGGATCAGGTGGACGAGGTCTCTCTCGCCTACGTTCCCGCCGCCGCGGAGGTACGCGAGGTTCTCGCTGATCGCACACGGGACGTGCCCGATCCAGGGGATGTCGCCGAGGCGATGCGGCGGGCATTCCTGGCGCGGGGCGATGACGAGCTCGCCCGTGGATTGACGCTGGTCGGTCCCCACCGAGACGAGCTGGAGCTCGGTATCGGCGCGCTTGCCGCCCGCGGCTACGCGTCGCACGGAGAAGCGTGGACGTTGGCGTTGTCGCTCAAACTGGCGACGTACGATCTGCTCGCCGAGGTCGGAGATCGCCCGGTGGTGCTGCTCGATGACGTGTTCGCCGAGCTCGACGAGACGAGGCGTGCCCGACTGGCCGAGCACTGCACCCGGTTCGACCAGGTGGTGGTGACCGCGGCGGTCGACGCGGACGTTCCGCTTCAGGGGCGCCGCCTCGCTGTCATCCGCACCGATTCCGGATCGTCGCTGGTCGACAGCGCACCGTCACCGGATGACTTGCCGGTATCGCGTCAAGGAGGGGCCGCATGACGTCCGGTGACAGCGGATCTGTAGGCCGTCGACGACGACGTCCCGACCCGGTGGCGGCGACCCGGCAGGCCTCGGCAGCCGAGCGGGACGAGTGGTTCTACGCGCGCAAACGCGCCCAACAGCGACGCCAACGCGAACAGCTCGACCGGGCGGGATTCGACCCGGCACCACCCGACGACGACGATTGGACGGTCGGAGCCGAAACCGGCGATGCGCTGCGGAGGATCCGCGCGCCCGAGCGGGTCGGCTCGGCGCTCGGCTCGCTGGTGGCACGCCGTGGTTGGCAGCACCGGCTGGATGGCGCGACCGTGTGGTCACGTTGGCCGGAGATCGTCGGCGAGGACCTGGCAGGGCGATGTGAACCAGCTCGCCTGCACGACGGGGTGCTGACGGTTCGCGCGGAATCCTCCCAGTGGGCCGCGCAGCTGCGATATCTGACCACGACCCTGCAGGATCGGACCAACAGCGCATTGGCGCAGTACCGGGTCAAGCGTGTCGAGATCGTGGTCGGAGCCCTGGAGGGCCGCGCGCGGGACGCAAGCGCACATGATGCCCGCGCAGACGAGGACTGAGACCGGATGCCCGTATTCGAACGATTCCTTGCGGTCCTAGCGCTGTTCGCGCTGGGGGTGACCGTGGCGACCGCCGTGATGCTGATGCGAAGGCAGGTCCCGGTCGTCCTCCGTGAACAGGTTGCGCTGCCCCTGGCCGTGGCCGTGACGGTCGTGGCGACGGTGGGGTCGTTGTCGATGTCGGAGATCGCGGGCTACGTGCCGTGTGCCCTGTGCTGGTACCAGCGCATCGCGATGTACCCGCTGGTGGTCGTGCTCGGGGTCGCTGCGCTGAGGGGGGACCGCGAGGTGTGGCGGACGAGCGTGCCCATCGCGGGAATCGGCGCGGCCATCGCGGCATGGCACGTCGCCGTCGAGTATCGGCCGTCGTTGGGCGGGGACGTGTGCGATCCGGTTGCGCCGTGTTCCCTAAAATGGGTCGAGGAGTTCGGTTTCCTGACGCTGCCCACGATGGCGCTCATCGCGTTCCTCGCGGTCATCGTGTTGAGCCTCGCGGCACGCCGCGGGGCCTGACGACGGGACACCGGCGCAAGTCGAGCGAGCAGGAGCGCTGATGGCCACGCAGACACGGGCACGAGGCGAAGCACCGCGCCGGCAACGACGACGGACGCAGTTGCTCCTTGTTCTGGCCGGTGCGGCGGTTTTGGGCATCGCCATGCTCGTCGGGGTCCTGTCGGCCGGCGAATCGGCCTCGCGGGTGACCGTCGGCGACGTCGCGCGGACGGTCGAGGTCGACGGCGAGGCGTTCCCACGGTTCGACGGCGATCCACTGACCGATCCGATCCGTGGACGACCGTTCCCGGTCGTCACCGGGGAGGACTTCGATGGAAGCCCGGTCAGCCTGGGCGATGGCGACCGGCCACAGCTCATCGCGTTCATGGCGTCGTGGTGTCCGGCCTGCCAGCAGGAGCTGCCGGAACTCGTCGAATGGCATGCTGGCGGGGCCATGGCCGACCAGGTCGAGTTGATCATCGTGGCGACGAACCTCGACGACACCCGACCGAACTGGCCGCCGGATGCCTGGCTGGACGAGGAGGGCTACAACGGCCCGGTGATGGTCGACGACGCGGTGAGCACCGTTGCCCGCACCGCCGGGCTGAACGCCACGCCGTTCTGGGTCGCGCTCGATCGGAACGGTTCCGTCGTGCTGCGCCTGTCGGGAATCCTCGGCGCGCAACAGCTCGACGAACTTGTCGAGATGGTCGTGGCCGAAGGTGGCTGAGCGACTTCGGCCACCCGGCCGATTGGCTGCGACGGGACTCGCGGTCCAAGCCGCCGAAACGCCGGTTCCACCCGGGCCTGCGCGGCTTCGCTGACCGTCCCAACGACCGCTTCAGCGCCCGGGAGTCGAGGGGGTGGCCTGGTAGCATCGCACCCATCGTGCGGCGGTCGCCCCAAGGCGACGAACGCCCGTTCGTCCGAACGAGAGGTCCCCGGTTGGCGGCTGCTCCCGATCCTGCCATGAGTGCGGCGCCGCCGGCGGCGAATGCCGATTACAGCGCGAAGGACATCACCGTCCTCGAAGGCCTCGAGGCGGTCCGTCGACGCCCAGGCATGTACATCGGCACGACCGGCGCACGGGGTCTCCACCACCTCGTCTGGGAGGTGGTCGACAACTCCGTCGACGAGGCACTGGCCGGTCGGTGCTCCTGGATCGAGGTGACGCTGCTCGCCGATGGTGGAGTGCGGGTCAGCGATGACGGGTCTGGCATCCCGGTCGACGAACACCTCAAGGAAGGCCGTTCGGCGCTGGAAGTCGTCCTGACGGTTCTCCATGCGGGTGGCAAGTTCGACTCGCAAGCATATGCAGTATCCGGGGGACTTCACGGCGTGGGCATCTCGGTGGTCAACGCGCTGTCGGAACGGCTCGTCGCCGACGTCCGGCGGGACGGGGGCAGATTCCAGCAGACCTACCGTCGCGGCCTGCCCGACGGACCGATCGATCGGGTCGGCGACGCCGATACCACCGGCACCACCATCACGTTCTGGCCCGACCCCGAGATCTTCGTCGAGGGCATCGAGTTCTCCGCGGAGACCATCGCCCGACGGTTGCGCGACACGGCATTCCTGACCGCGGGCCTCAAGATCATCCTGCGCGACGAGCGGCCGACGGACGAGCACGACGACGAGCACGAACCGCGGATCCAGGAGTTTCACGCCCCTGGCGGGCTTCGGGACTTCGTCGACCACATCCGGACGGTCAAGTCCAAGGACGGCCTGCACCCGCCGATCCACTTCGAGGCGGAGGAAACCGGGCCAAACGGTGCCCAGTCGGTCGAGGTCGCGCTGCAGTGGATCAACGACTTCAACGACGCCATCCTCAGCTTCGCCAACACCATCAACACGCACGAAGGCGGCACCCACGAGGAGGGCTTCCGGACAGCGATCACCTCGGTGGTCAATCGCTGGGCCAAGGATCGGGGGCTGCTGCGGTCGAAGGAGGTCGACGCCCTCACCGGCGACGATCTTCGAAGCGGACTGGTGGCGATCGTGTCGGTAAAGGTCGGTGACCCGCAGTTCGAGGGCCAGACCAAGACCAAGCTGGGCAACACCGAGGTCAAGTCGTTCGTTCAGACCACCACGTACGCACGGGTCGCCGAATGGCTCGAAGAACACCCGACCGAGGGCAAGGGCATCGTCCAGAAGGCCGAAGCGGAGGCGCAGGCACGGATCGCCGCGCGCAAGGCCCGGGATCTGACACGTCGCAAGTCGCTGCTCGAGTCATCCGCGCTTCCGGGTAAGCTCGCCGACTGCCAGACCCGCGATCCCGCCGAGGCGGAGCTGTTCATCGTCGAAGGAGACTCGGCTGGGGGGTCGGCGAAGATGGCGCGTGCCCGCCAGTTCCAGGCGATCCTGCCGATCCGCGGCAAGATCATCAATGTGGAGAAGGCCCGGCTTCCCAAGGTGCTCGCCAACACCGAGGTCCAGGCGCTGATCACCGCGATGGGGACCGGTTTCGCCGACGACTTCGACGTCGCCAAGGCGCGGTACCACAAGCTGATCTTGATGGCTGACGCCGACGTGGACGGCGCACACATCCGCACGCTGCTCCTGACGTTCCTCTTCCGGCACATGAAGCCGCTGATCGAGGCGGGCTACGTGTATCTGGCACAGCCACCGCTCTACATGGTTGTGCACCCGACCAAGAAGAAGGAGCTGCACTACGCGTTCTCGGACGCCGAACGGGACGCGATCGTCGCGCAGCTGCCACGGGACCGGAAGATCGAGATCCAGCGGTTCAAGGGACTCGGCGAGATGGACCCGATCCAGCTGTGGGAGACCACGATGGATCCGCAGCGACGTGCGCTCAAGCTCGTGACGATGGACGACGCTGCGGCGGCCGACGAGATGTTCACCATCCTGATGGGTGACGACGTCGAGTCCCGCCGGGAGTTCATCCAGAGCAACGCCAAGTACGCGACGATCGACGTCTGATTCATGCGACGACAGCTTCTCTGGGTCCTGGCCGGTCTGTTGTGCCTGCCGCTGCTGCTCGTGCTGACCGCGCCAGAGCTTCTTCAGGCCCGGCCAACCGCGGCGTTGGGGTTGCTCGCCCTGGTGATCGCGGCCGGGGTTCCCGGGCTCGTGGCCTTGGTCGTCGTCGCGGTCCGGAAACGCGGCGACCGCGAGTCCCGAGTACCCGAGGGTGGTGCCCACCCACCTGGTGAGGGGAGCGATATCGACGCCTCGGCAGGATCCCAGACCACCGACTGATCAGCTCCGTCGCCGACAGCGGCGGACGCAACGAGTCACGGAGGAACCGTGCAGGACGGAGCAGCTCCCCCGGGAACACCGGAAGCGACCCCCGCC
Organism: Nitriliruptoraceae bacterium; assembly: GCA_050486325.1. Taxonomy (GTDB): domain Bacteria; phylum Actinomycetota; class Nitriliruptoria; order Nitriliruptorales; family Nitriliruptoraceae; genus JBJHDB01. The sequence goes on from JBJHDB010000031.1 coordinate 8,911, forward strand.
GACCCGGTGACCCGCACCGAGGAGGGCACGCCCATCGACGAGCGCGGCGACGTGCTCGCGGCTCGCGTCGATCCGGTGATCATCGAAGACGAGATGCGCGCGTCGTATCTGGATTACGCGATGTCGGTGATCGTCGGGCGTGCGCTGCCGGACGTGCGTGACGGTCTCAAACCCGTCCACCGACGGATCCTGTACTCGATGGACGAGACCGGGCTTCGACCGGACCGGCCGTACCGAAAGTGCGCGTCCGCGGTCGGCGACGTCATGAAGAAGTACCACCCGCACGGGGACTCGGCGATATACGACGCATTGGTCCGGATGGGCCAGGACTTTTCGATCCGCTACGAGCTGATCGACGGGCACGGCAACTTCGGTTCGGTCGACGGCGACCCTCCGGCAGCGATGCGCTACACCGAATCGCGCCTGTCGCGGCTCGCGATGGAGCTGCTGCGCGACATCGACGAGGAGACCGTCGATTTCGCGCCCAACTACGACGGATACGAAGAGGAACCGCTGGTCCTGCCCGCACGGTTCCCGAACCTGCTCGCCAACGGCGCGACCGGGATCGCCGTCGGCATGGCGACCAACATCCCGCCACACAACCTCGGCGAGCTGATCGACGCGACGATTGCCCTGATCGACGACCCATCGGCGACCGTCGCCGACCTGATGGCGTATCTGCCTGCACCCGATTTCCCGACCGGTGGGCTCATCCTCGGCAACCACGGCGTCCACGAGGCCTACACGACCGGTCGGGGCTCCATCAAGGTGCGGGCGGTGTGCACGATCGAGGAGGCGGAACGCTCCGGGGACCGCCAGCGGATCGTGGTGACCGAGATCCCCTACATGGTCAACAAGGCCAACCTCCTGCAGAAGATCGCCCAGCTGGTCAACACCAAGGTCATCGGTGGGATCGCCGACCTGCGCGACGAGTCGTCACGGGAGGGCATGCGGATCGTCATCGACCTCAAGCGGGACGCCAACGCTCAGGTCGTGCTCAACCAGCTGTACAAGCACACGTCGCTGCAGGACACCTTCGGGGTGAACCTGCTCGCCCTGGTCGACGGCGTCCCGCGGACGCTGACACTCGACCAGGCTCTGGGTCACTACATCGATCACCAGATCGACGTGATCACCCGCCGGACCCGCTACCGGCTGCGCAAAGCCGAGGAACGTGCCCACGTCCTCGAAGGCCTGCTGATCGCGCTCGATCACATCGACGAGATCATCGAGTTGATCCGGGGCAGCGAATCGGCGGACACCGCGAAGACAGCGCTCATGGAGCGCTTCTCCCTGTCGGAGATCCAGGCGCAGGCGATCCTCGACATGCAGCTGCGCCGGTTGGCGGCGCTCGAGCGGCAGCGGATCCAGGACGAGTACACGGAACTGCAGGAGCTGATCGCCGAGCTGAAGGCGATCCTGGGCGACGCCGATCGGGTGCGCGGGATCGTCAAGGACGAACTGCTCGAGATCCGTGCACGGTTCGCCGACGAGCGGCGCACCCGGATCGTTCCCGACGAAGGCTCGATGACGGTCGAGGACCTCATCCCGGTCAGCGACGTCGTGGTGACCATGACCCGCGCCGGGTACGTGAAACGCACGCCGTTGGACGCCTTCCGGACCCAGAAGAGGGGTGGCCGCGGGGTCCGTGGGACCGACATGAAGGAGGACGACATCGTCTCGGTCCTCCTGACCTGCTCGACACACGACTATCTGCTGGTGTTCACCAACCTCGGCCGGGTCCACCGGATCAAGGCGTACCAGGTGCCGGAGAAGTCACGGTCGGCCAAGGGCGTCTACGTCGCGAACGTCCCGGGCCTCGCGCTCGAAGCCGACGAGCGGGTCGCCGCCGTGTTGGCACTGGACCACTTCGACGAGAATCGGGTCCTGGTGTTCGCGACACGCAAGGGCACGGTGAAGCGGACCACGCTGGATGCGTTCGACTCGCCGCGAAGCGTTCTGATCGCGATCAACCTTGCCGACGAGGACGAACTCATCGGGGTGGCGGTCACCGACGGGTCACGCGACCTGGTCATGGTGTCCCGATCCGGACGTGCGATCCGGTTCGCCGAAACCGACGCCCGGGCCATGGGGCGCACCGCGGCGGGGGTGCGGGGAATGCGGCTGGCCGATGAGGCCGACGAGGTTCTTGCGATGGCTCCCGTCCCGGAGCCGGGCGAGGACGACGGGTCGTTCCTGCTCGTGGTGACTGAGCAGGGCTACGGAAAGCGGACCCCGATCGCGAGCTACCCGACCCAGAAACGTGGAGGGCAGGGGGTGCTCACCGCGCGCCTGACGGACGAGCGAGGCGGACTCGCCGGCGCGTTGGTCGTACCGTACGAAGCCGAGATTCTGCTGGTCACCGACGCCGGCACGTTGATTCGCATGGACCTGGCTGACGTCCGTCCCATGGGTCGGGCCACCCAGGGAGTCGCGATGATGCGACCTGATGACGGGGCCAGTGTCGCCGGGGTCGCCGTGGTCGTCGAGGACGACGAGGTGGACCGGCCCGAAAGCGATACACGTCAGGAATCGGACCCGACAGGCCAGGAACCGGAAACGGTGGCCGAAGGGCAACAAGGAGCGCACCCGTGAAGACCCCGATGACGGTGCTGATCGTTTCGATCGCGCTGGTGCTCGTGTCCTGTGGCGGGGGCGGCAACGTCTTCGAGCTCGCCGTCGGCGACTGTTTCGATGACCCCGAGGTGGTCGACGGGCAGGTGCGTGACGTATCGATCATCGACTGTGACGAGCCCCACGACAACGAGGTCTTCGCGCTGATCCAGCTCCCCGAAGGGGAGTTTCCCGGCCAGGAGGCGGTCAGCAGCCAGGCCGATGCGGGATGCACCGAGCAGTTCGCCTCGTATGTCGGCGCCGACTACGCCGTGTCGGAGTACTTCGCGAGCGTGTTCTCCCCGAGCCCGGAGTCGTGGGAACAGGGCGACCGGACCATCGTGTGCTACCTGTTCCTACCCGACACACAGTTGCAGGAGTCGGCACGCGGGACCAACCGCTGACACCCCGTGTAGCATCAGCGCGATTCTCCAGGAGTGATCTCACGTGTCACGACGCCGTCTGACCATCAAGCGCATCGATCCGTGGTCGGTGCTCAAGTTCGGGTCCATCGCAAACGTTGCGATGCTCGCGATCTTCCTGCTGGTCATGGCCGTGGTGTGGTTCATGATCGATCGGCTCCAGGTCGTCGATCAGATCTGCGGGATCGCAACCGACGTGGGGTTCACCCAGTGCGGGATCAACGCCGGCAACATGTTCCGGGCGCTGATCATGCTCGGGCTGCTGTGGGTGGTCGTCCAGACCGCCGTGCTGGTCTTCGGCGCGTTCCTGCACAACCTGATCGCCGACCTGACGGGCGGGCTCGTCGTCACCGTCGTCGACGAGAACGTGGCTGGGGGCGCCCCGGCGACCCGTGCGGCCCATCAGGGGGCCCCTTCCCGGACCACCGGCAGCGTTTCGCGACAGACGGGTCCGCAGGCGGGCCCGCAGACGGGTACCACCGGATCGTCCACACGGAGCGACACACGGGCGATGTCCGCCGGCCAGACCGGCCGCGCAGGTCGACCCGCCGGTGGCACGAACGGGGACGAATTGTTCCAATAGTGCGCGAGCGAGGCAGCTTGCCGGGCACCGTTCGCCAGCGTCGGACGCGATCGCTACTCTTCGGCCGCTGCGGGGTTTCGCGGCGTTTCACGGGCCAATAGCTCAGCTTGGTTAGAGCGCACCCCTGATAAGGGTGAGGTCGGAGGTTCAAGTCCTCCTTGGCCCACTTTCTCCGTTGTGGCTGGTGGCCTCAGTCCGGTTCGTTTCCCGGGGACCACTTGATGCTGCAACCCATCGCCAGGCGCTGATCCGGCGCCGGGGCCTCGCCCTCGAGTACGGCCCTCACCGCGGCACGAAGCTCGTCGCCGGTCACCTCGACGTGGTTGCCGGGGCTGGATGCATCGAACGCCCCGCGATAGACCAGCCGGTGGTCACGGTCGAACAGGAAGAACTCCGGGGTGCACATGGCCCCGAAGGCCCGGGCGACCGACTGATCGAGGTCACGCAGATAGGGAAAGCCCCAACCGGCACGTTCGATCTGCTCCTCCATGCCGCCGACGTCGTCCCCGGGGGACACGGCGACGTCATTGCTGGCCACACCGATCACGGTCAGGCCGTCACCGGAGGCCTCCTTGGCCAACGTGCCCAGGGCCCGTTCGACGTGCTGCACGTACGGGCAGTGATTCGCGAGAAAGGCCACGAGAACCGGACCGTCGCCGCCGAGGTCGGCGAGTTCATGACGACGGCCGTCCGATGCCATCAACGTTCCGGTTGGCAGGGGGGTTCCCAACTCGGCTGCGTTGGACGTCTTCGGCATCGCCACCTCGGTTCGCCACTTGTGTTCGACAGGATAGAGGGGTGGAACGTTCGCTCCATCGGCCGTCCTCGCTCGATCGGCCGGGTTGGATGTGACGCGGGTCGATAGCATCGTGCCAGGTGCATGACATCCGTCGTCGAGGAGCCGAGCCATGGCCAAGCGCATGTCGAAGAAGGTCGCCAAGCTCGAAAAGCAGGCTGACGAGCTGCGTCGCAAGGCCGAGAAGAAGGGGCACCAGCTGCAGTCCCGCGCGTCCGACCGCATGGACGAGATCAGCGGACGCAAGCGCCGTCGACGGTCCCGCCGCGGCATCCTGGCGCTGCTGGTTGCTGCTGGTGCTGCAGCCGGAATGGTCTTCAAGCGCAAGCGGGACCAGGAGCTCGACGAGGCGTTGTGGGAAGAGCCCAAGTCGCTCTGACCGTCGCTTGCTGGCGGCTACCGGCACCGCACAGCGCTGCACGCCGTTGCGACG
>JBJHDB010000032.1:0-13681 GCA_050486325.1 Nitriliruptoraceae bacterium
ACGGCGCCGCGATAGGCGGCCGTCTCGGCGGTCGTGCTGCTCGCCGGGTTCATCGCCATCGGCGTGCGCGGTCTCGACCTGTCGATGGATTTCGTCGGCGGCAGTTCGTACACCCTGGCCGGAATCGACGGCGGGGTGAACGCGCAGGAACTCCGCGAGGCGGCCGAGCAAGCTGGGGCCGAGGACGTCACCGCACAGCTGCAGCTCGAGGGTGACCGGGCGGTCGGTGCGATCGTTCGGATGGGTGCGATCGACCCGGGTAGTGCGCTGGCGGTCGAGATCGAGCAGGCGCTCGCCGGCGTTGCGGACGCGGACGAGGTCGTGTCGAGCTTCGTCGGTCCGACGTGGGGGGAGCGGATCACACGACAGGCCGCACAGGCGCTGGTCGTGTTCCTGTTCGTGATCGTCCTCTACATCTCCTTCCGGCTCGAGTTCAAGATGGCGATCGCCGCCGTGGTCGCCCTCGTCCACGACGTCGCGATCACGCTCGGCGTGTACGCGATGGTCGGGTTCAACATCTCACCTGCGACCGTCATCGCGCTGCTGACCATCCTCGGGTACTCGCTGTACGACACCGTGGTGGTGTTCGACCGGGTCAAGGAGAACCAGATCACGCTCGGCGACCCCGGACGGCGCACCACGGCCGAACTGGTCAACTCGTCGATGAACGAGGTCCTGTACCGGTCACTCAACACGTCGATCACCTCGATGCTGCCGGTCGCCACGCTGCTGTTCGTCGGCGCCCGGGTGCTCGGCGCGACGACGTTGCAGGACCTGGCGCTCGCGTTGTTCGTCGGCATGGCGGCTGGGGTGTATTCGTCGCTGTTCGTGGCGGGGCCGTTGTTCGCCTGGATCAAGCAACGCGAGCCGGCCGAGCAACGACGGATGGCGAAGGTCGCCCGTGAGGATGCACAGGCACGTGGCGAATCACCCGCCCCCGTCACCGACGCCCCGGCTCCCGGATCGCCGGAGGCCCGCGCGCCGATCACCACCAGCTATGTCCGCGGTTCCGGCAAGTCCGGCCGTCGACGAAGCCGGTCCGGCAACCGGAAGCCTTAGCGCCATCGGCGGTGCCCGCCCGGCCGCCTTCACGCCGTCCTCGCCCAAGGAGCAACGTCGATGACCGTGCAGGCCGACACCTCGCACCTGGCAGCGCACATCCGAGACATCGCGGACTTCCCCACGCCTGGGGTGATGTTCAAGGACGTCACCCCGCTGCTGCTCGACCACGTCGCGTTCTCCACGGCTGTCGATGCGCTGGTGATGCATTTCGGTCGTGGCACGGTCGACAAGGTGGTGGGGATCGAGGCGCGCGGGTTCATCCTCGCCGCCCCGGTCGCCTACCACTTCGGGGCCGGGTTCGTTCCGGCACGCAAGGCGGGAAAGCTGCCCGCTGCGACCCGATCGGTCTCCTACGAGCTCGAGTACGGCAGCGAGACGCTCGAGCTGCACGAGGACGCGATCGAGTCCGGCGAGCGCGTACTCATCGTCGACGACGTGCTCGCGACCGGCGGGACGGCGGCGGCGGCCGCCTCACTGGTGGACCAGCTCGGTGGTGACGTCGTCGGCCTCGGCTTCCTCGTCGAGCTGAGCTTCCTTTCGGGAGCGGACAAGCTTGCCGGTCGCGACCACGTGTCGCTGGTCACCTACTGACGCTCGCTGGTCACCTACCGGCACTCGATCGGGGTTGAGAGGCGCCTCGGTACGCTCGTCGGCGGACCACGTGCGAGGATCGTGGGTTGGCGACCGAGACGACCGGCACCGAGGAGGCCGCGCAGGCCCGTGCGGCGCTGCCCCCTCCCCGGCCGTCAGGGGTCGCCCGGGTGCTCGGGCGCCTTCCGCTGGTCACCCGTGACAACGTTCCCGCCGAGCTCGACGAGCTGATCGCGGCGATTCGTGCGGCGTCCAAGGCCGATGTTCGCGAGGTCAGCCGGGCGTATGCCTACGCGGAAGCGATGCACGAGGGGCAGCGTCGCCGCAGCGGGGAGGCCTACATCACCCATCCGGTGGCTGTGGCGACCGAACTCGCCCAGCTTGGGCTGGGCACCTCGACGTTGTGCGCCGCACTGCTGCACGACACGGTCGAGGACACCCCGGCCACGCTCGATGACATCCGTGAGGGGTTCGGCGACGAGGTCGCACAGCTCGTCGACGGGGTGACCAAGCTCGACCGCATCCAGGTGGAGTCGAAGCAGCAGCAGCAGGCGGAGACGCTGCGCAAGATGATCATGGCGATGGCCGAGGACATCCGGGTCCTGGTCGTCAAGCTCGCCGACCGTCTCCACAACATGGAGACCATCGGCTACATGCCGCGCGACAAGCAGAAGCAGATCGCCCAGGAGACCTTGGACATCTACGCCCCGCTGGCGCACCGGCTGGGGATGCAGAACTTCAAGCTGCGCCTGGAGGACCTGGGTTTCCGCACGCTGCACCCGAAACGCTACGACGAGATCGTGGCGATGGTCGACGAGCGCGACCCCGAGCGGGAGGCCCACCTCGAATCGGTCATCGAAGCCATCCACGAGCAGCTGCGCGAGCTGAAGATCCGTGGCGAGGTCACCGGGCGACCGAAGCACTACTACTCGATCTACGAGAAGATGGTGCTTCGCGGCAAGGAGTTCGACGAGATCCACGACCTGGTGGCTGTGCGGGTGATCGTCAACTCGGTACGTGACTGCTATGCGGTCCTTGGTCAGCTCCACGCGACGTGGCGCCCCATCCCCGGGCGGTTCAAGGACTACATCGCGATGCCCAAGGTCAACCTGTACCAGTCGCTGCACACGTCGGTCATCGGACCGCAGGGCCGGCCGCTGGAGGTTCAGATTCGTACGCGCGCGATGCACCAGACCGCCGAATTCGGTGTCGCCGCCCACTGGAAGTACAAGGACTCGTCGCGATCCGGCGAGGATGCCTCCGCGGAGGAGCTGGCCTGGATCAGCCAGCTGCTCGAGTGGCAGCAGGAGGTCGAGGAACCCGGCGACTATCTCGAGTCGTTGCGCATCGACCTGTACCAGGACGAGGTGTTCGTCTTCACCCCCAAGGGCGACGTCATGGGCCTGCCTGCCGGGGCGACCCCGATCGACTTCGCGTACGCGGTGCACACCGAGGTCGGTCACCGATGCATCGGTGCGCGGGTGAACGGCAGGCTTGTTCCGCTGGACCACGAACTGGTCAACGGCGACACCGTCGAGGTGATGACCTCCAAGGCTGGTGACGCCGGCCCGTCACGAGACTGGCTGCAGCTGGCCAAGTCCACCCGCGCCCAGTCGAAGATTCGCGCCTACTTCAACCGGGAGCGCCGTGAGGACGCGATCGTGCGCGGTCGCGACGCGGTCTCACGGGCTTTGAAGCGCAAAGGTGTCGCCTACGCCAAGGCGATGGCATCCGGGGACCTGAGCGACGTTGCGCGTGCGCTGAACTACAAGGACGTCGAGTCGTTGTTCCGGGCGGTCGGTGAACGCCACCTTGCGGCGCAGAGCGTCGCGCATCAACTCGTCAACGAGGTGACCGAAGCCGAGTCGGACGAGTTGACGGCGGCCGAGCTGACCAGCGAGGCGCCACCGATCCGCATCGGGCGGACCAGCGGCGACGACGTCGAGGTCGAAGGCGACCGGGGGATGCTCGTCAAGCTGGCCCGGTGCTGCACGCCCGTTCCCGGCGACGGCATCGTCGGATTCGTCACCCGTGGCCGCGGGGTGTCGATCCACCGGACCGACTGCCCCAACGTCGCCGACCTGGAACGTGACAAGGAACGTTTTGTGCCTGTCGACTGGTCGGGGGAGTCGACCTCGTCGTTCCTGGTGTCCATCCAGATCGAGGCGCTCGACCGCAAGCACCTGCTGCGTGACATCACCGCAGTGCTCGGCGACCTGCACATCAACATCACCTCGGCACAGGTGATGACACGCAAAGACCGGGTCGCGGTGCTGACATTCTCGTTCGAACTGGGCGATCCGGCTCACCTGGAGTACGCACTGCAGTCGATACGCGGGGTCGACGGGGTCTACGACGCGTTTCGTCAGGTGCCGCAGGCCGCCGGTGGGTCGGGCCGGCGCCGATGATCGCCACGACGGAGCATCCGACGCCCGGGCTGGCACCGACGACCACCGGAACCCACTGATGACTGCTGACCGCCTCGTGTTGAGCTGTGTGCTCGGTCGGTGGGCGACCAACTGCTACGTGGTCGCCGACGTGGCGGCCGGCACCGCGGTGGTGATCGACCCGGGCGAGGGCGGGGCATCGGTGCTGCCGGGCCTGCTCGACGGTCTGGGTCTGAGCGCAGAGGCGCTGCTCGTCACCCACGGGCATCTCGACCACCTGTGGTCGGTTCCGGCGCTGGCCGAACGACTGGACGTCCCGGTGCTGCTGCACGACGACGACCGGTGGCTGTGGCGCAATCCCGCCGAGGCGTTCGGTGCGCCCTACTCGGTGCTGCGTGACCAGTTCGGGCTCGACTGGCAACCCGACGACGGACGGCTCGAGCCGGTCCGTGACGGGCAGCGGCTGCGGTTCGCATCGACGGTGTTCACCGTCCGCCACAACCCGGGACACACCCCGGGTCACGTCACCTACCTGGCTCACGATCTTGCCGGTGCTGCGGTGGTGCTGGAGGTCGATCCCGACCGCGTGGCTGGGCAGGCTGCGGACGGTCGGTCGCCGGATGCGGCTGGAACCGCAGGCGTGACCGTTGCTGCTCGGCTGGGCGCCGGCGACAGGTCGGCGCTGTCGGGCGACGAGGTACTGTTCTCCGGCGATCTCGTCTTCGCCGGGTCGATCGGCAGAACCGACCTGGTAGGCGGGTCTGTCGATGACATGATGCGCTCGCTGGTGCGCACCGTCGTGCCGCTGGACGACGACACCCTGATCCTGTCGGGCCACGGCCCGCAGACGACCGTGGCTGCCGAACGTGCGGCCAACGCGTTTCTGCACGAGGCCATTGCCCGTCAGGGCTAGAAGACCCCGAGGACTGTGTGGCAACCATCGACGCCAACCCCCCGTCGGGCACGCGTGACTTTCTGCCGGACGAGTCAGCGCGCCGTGCGCGTGCGTTTGCGACCGTGCGCGAGGTCTTCCATGCGCACGGGTTCTCCCCGCTGGACACACCGGCGTTCGAGCGCATCGAGGTCCTCACCGGCAAGTACGGCGAGGAAGGCGACCAGCTCGTCTTCAAGATTCTGCGTCGGGGCGAGCACGAGGCGACCGGCGAGGCCGACCTGGCGCTGCGTTACGACCTGACGGTGCCGCTGGCCCGGGTCGCGGCGCGTTACGGCTCCCAGCTTCCAACGCCGTTCAAGCGCTACCAGATCGCCCCCGTGTGGCGTGCCGACCGGCCCGCGAAGGGACGGTTCCGCGAATTCGTCCAGTGCGATCTCGACATCGTCGGATCCGCGTCGCTGCTGGCCGACGCATCCGCGATCCGTGCGGTGGGTGATGCGCTCGTGGCGTTGGGGCTCGCCGGGTTTCGTGTGCTGGTCAACCACCGTCAGGCGCTGGCCGGACTGGTGGAGGCATACGGCGTGCCGGCCGAGCTCGAGGCCACCACACTCGTCGCGCTCGACAAGCTCGACAAGGTCGGTGTGGACGGCGTGGCCGACGAGCTCGAAACGCGCGGAGTTCCCACGAGCGCCGTCGACGCGCTGCGTGCCGACCTTGGTACGAGCGACCTCGTCGAAGCGGTCGCCGCGCGGATCAGCGGCGCTGAACGTGGCGCTCAAGGGCTCGCGGAGGCCCGGCGGGTCATCGAACTCGTCGGTGACGTGCCCGGCGGGCAGGTGACGTTCGCACCGCTGTTGGCACGTGGACTGTCCTACTACACCGGGCCCGTGTTCGAGGTCGTCCATGACGATCTGGACGTCACGATCGCCGCCGGAGGGCGATACGACGGGCTGATCGGCATGTTCCAGGGCGAGTCGGTTCCTGCCACCGGTGGTTCGTTGGGTCTCGAGCGCATTCTGATGCTGCTCGACGAAGACCAGAACAGCACCGCGCCCGATGTGGTCGTCACGGTCGTCGACGAACAGTTGGCGCCCCAGATGCTCCGGCTGGCGTCCCGCCTTCGCGAGTCGGGGCTGGCAGTCGACCTCTACACCGGCGCCGGTCGGCTCGGCAAGCAGCTGCGCTACGCCGACCGTCGTGGTGTGCCGGTCGCGGTGATCGTCGGTCCCGAAGAGGACGACGCCGGTACGGTCACGGTGAAACAGCTGGGTACCGGCGAGCAGTCCACCGTGCCCGAGTCCGACGCCGCGGCCACGATCCGTGCGGCGATCGGTTCGGCCTGACCGCCGCGACGACCCTTTCGCGCCGTTCACCGCCCGACTCTGTGAGGACCGCCACATGCCATCATCGCTGACGCCCTTCGGCGCCTTGCGCACGCACGGTGCGGGAACCCTCCGGCCCGAACACGTCGGCGAGACCATCACCGTCGCCGGGTGGGTCGACACCCGCCGTGACCACGGTGGGGTCGCGTTCCTCGACCTGCGTGATCGCAGCGGGATTCTTCAGGTCGTGGCCGACCCCGAAGCATCGGCCGCGCTCGAGGCGGCGCACCGGGTCCGGCCGGAGTGGGTGCTTGCCGTGACCGGAACGGTCCGCGCGCGACCTGAAGGCATGATCAACCCGCGCCTTGGCACCGGTGAGGTCGAGCTCGCCGCCGAGTCGGTCGAAGTCCTGTCCGAAGCGGCCACGCCGCCGTTTCCAGTCGCCGACGGCATCGAAGTCTCCGAAGAACTTCGACTGAGGCATCGCTACGTCGACCTGCGCCGGCCGTCGATGGCGGCCAACCTCGCCGTACGTGCCCGTGTCGTCACGATCATCCGGCAGGTGATGGAGCGGCACGGATTCCTCGATGTCGAGACGCCGCAGCTGACCCGGCCGACCCCAGAGGGCGCCCGTGACTTCCTCGTTCCCTCGAGGTTGCAGCCCGGGACGAGCTACGCACTGCCGCAGTCACCCCAGCTGTTCAAACAACTGCTGATGGTGGCTGGGGTGGAGCGCTACTACCAGATCGCCCGGTGCTTCCGGGACGAGAACCTGCGCGCCGACCGCCAGCCCGAGTTCACCCAGCTCGACCTCGAGATGTCCTTCGCCGACGAGGAGGACGTCTACGCCCTGATGGAGGAGCTGTTCGCCGAGCTGTTCGCCGGCGTGCTCGACGTCGAGTTGACGACCCCGTTCCCACGTCTGACCTTCGCGGAGTCGATGCGACGGTTCGGCACCGACAAACCGGACCTGCGGATCGGCATGGAGCTCGCCACCCTCGACGGGGTGTTCGCCGACACCGGTGTCGGTGTGTTCGCCGGGGCGCTCGAAGACGGTGGCACCGTCGTGGCGCTCGCGGTTCCGGATGGCGGGGCCATGGCGCGGCGTGAGTTCGACGCGTGGACCGAGTGGGCTCGTGAGCGTGGAGCGAAGGGCCTGGCATGGGGCGTGGTGGAACAGGACAGCGACGGCCTGACGCTGCGCAGCCCCCTGACGAAGTTCATGACCGACACCGAGGTCGCCGGCGTGATCAGCGCGACCGGAGCAGCCCCGGGTGACGCGGTGTTCTTCGGCGCAGGTCCGTCGCGCTTCACCCGTCAGCTCATCGGCGCGCTGCGGGTGGCGGTCGCCCACGAACGGGACCTGGTCGACATCGACCGCTGGGAGTTCGTCTGGATCGTCGAACCGCCGATGTTCGACCCAGCCGGCGAGTCGGACGATCCAGCGGCGGCCACCGCCGATGGCTGGGTGCCCAACCACCATCCGTTCACCGCGCCGGCGCAGGAGTACGTCGACGACTTCGAGGCTCGTCCCGGCGAGGCCACCGCTCGCGCCTACGACATCGTGCTCAACGGCACCGAGCTGGCATCGGGATCGGTGCGTATCCACGATTCTGAGCTGCAGCGGCGGGTCCTTCGGTTCCTGGGCATATCGGACGAAGACGCCGAGGACAAATTCGGGTTCCTGCTGCGCGGATTCTCCTACGGCGTACCGCCCCACTGCGGTATCGCGCCGGGGCTGGATCGGATCGTGATGCTTATGACCGGCGCGGACACGATTCGGGACGTCATCGCCTTCCCCAAGACCCAGTCGGGTGCCTGCCCGCTGACCGACGCGCCGTCGGACTACGACCACAAAGCGTTGACCGAGCTGGGCTTGCGGCTGGCACCGCAGGCACGCTGACCGTGTCGACGTCGCGGCGCCTGCCCGACGGGATGCCGCTCGCTGCACGCATGCGGCCACGGAACCTCGACGAGTTCGTCGGACAGTCCGATATCGTCGGTGCGTCGACCACCCTGCGGCGGATGCTGGATCAGGGCGAGCTGCGATCGCTCGTGCTGTGGGGCCCGCCCGGGGTGGGCAAGACCTCGCTGGCCCACGTCATCGCGGCGCACGTCGACGCGCTGTTCACCGAGCTGTCTGCGGTGACGGCCGGCGTCAAGGATGTCCGGCGCGTCATCGACGAAGGTCGTGGCCGGCTCGAGCTGCGTTCGCGACGCACCGTGCTGTTCATCGACGAGATCCACCGTTTCAACAAGTCTCAGCAGGATGCGCTGCTGCCTGGCGTGGAAGCGGGATGGGTGACCCTGATCGGGGCGACCACCGAGAATCCGTACTTCGAGTTGAACGCGCCGCTGCTGTCGCGTTGCCAGCTGCTGCGCCTGGCGCCACTGGACGACGACGACGTTCGTGGCCTGTTGCACGCGGCCTGTGCCGATGCCGATCGCGGCTACGGCGGGCGGGTCAGCCTGACCTCGGACGCGATCGATCACCTCGTCCATGTCGCGGACGGCGATGGTCGGGCAGCACTCAGCGCACTGGAGGTCGCCGCGACCGCCGCCGGGGTCGGGGCAGTGGCGGAGCCCGCCGATCCGTCAGTTCTACAAGACCTGCCCGGCTTGGTCGAGCTCGGCGAAGACGATGTCGCCGAGGCGATGCACCGCTTCCGCTACGACAAGGCTGACGATGGTCATTACGACCAGGTGTCGGCGTTCATCAAGTCCATGCGTGGCTCGGATCCTGATGCTGCCGTGTACTGGCTGCTGCGCATGATCGAGTCGGGTGAGGACCCACGATTCCTTGCGCGCCGGATGGTGATCTTCGCTTCGGAGGACGTCGGGCTCGCCGATCGACAGGCGCTCACACTGGCGGTCGCCGCCTTCGACGCGCTGGACCGCGTCGGGTTGCCCGAAGCCCGATATGCGCTGGTGCACGCCGCTATCGCGCTGTCCACCGCGCCGAAATCGAACAGCGTGGCACGAGCGCTCGCCACCGGGCTCGAGCTCGTCGCTCGTGCGGGCAACGCCGACGTCCCGGCTCACCTGCGCGACGCCCACTACCGTGGGGCCAGACAACTCGGGCACGGCAAGGGCTACCAGTACCCTCATGACCACCCGGATGGCTTCGTGCCCGATCAGCAGCATCTACCCGATGAACTGGCTAACCGGACCATCTACGATCCCACCCGCCACGGCCACGAAGCTCCGGTCGCCGACCGGCTGGACGAGCTGCGTGAGCGCGTGCGTCGGGCACGCAAACCGAAGTCGTAACGAAGCGAACCGAGGGAAGGGCCCCACATCATGACGGTCAGGGATTGGGCGGTCGTCTCCGCCGCTGCTTTCTGGGGTGTGCTGGTGGTGGCTCTGTGCGTCTTCGTCGCGCGGGCCATGCGCGTGCTCGATGAGAGCGTGCGGACCATCAAGGCGGTCACCGAAGAGACGGTGCCCATTCTGCGCAATGTCAACGAGACCGTGTCGGGGGTCAATGTCGAGCTGGCCCGGGTCGACACCATCCTGGCCGGGGTGCAGTCCATCACGGCGACCGCCGACAAGCTCGTCGGCGTGGTGCATGCGACCGTGTCGAACCCGCTGATCAAGGCTGCGGCGTTCCTGACCGGCTCGTTGCGGGCGTCGAAGAGGAAGTCGTCGTGAAACGGCTGTTCACGCTCGCGTTCGGGCTCGGTGCGGGCATGCTGGTCGGTGCGGCGTTCGTCCGGCGGCTCGACGAGGCCAAGCAGGCGGTCACGCCGGCTGCGCTGGCGGGCCAGGTCGGCAAGGCAGCGGCCAGCTTCGTGGAGCGTTTCCAGCAGACGCGTGAGCACACCCACGACGAAGCATCCCGGGTCGAGGACGAGCTGCGCGCCCAGTTCGACGTCCCGAGCGTCGACGAGGTGCTGCGCGACTGACCCGCGTTCGTCGGTGGCCGCCTCGGCCGCCGACGCCGCCGCACGATCACCGACGAGGTCCGACGATGGATTCGCTGACGATCCGGGAGACGTTCCTGCGCTTCTTCGAGGAGCGCGGTCACCGGCGGTACGCGTCATCGCCGTTGATCCCCAACGACCCGACATTGCTGCTGACGATCGCCGGCATGGTCCCGTTCAAGCCCTACTTCACCGGCGAGGCCACGCCACCGGTGCCACGCATCGTGAGCTTCCAGAAATGTGTGCGCACCAACGACATCGACAACGTGGGACGCACCACGCGCCATCTGTCGTTCTTCGAGATGCTCGGCAACTTCTCGTTCGGCGACTACTTCAAGCAGGAGGCGATCCGCTGGTCGTGGGAGCTGTCCACCGAAGCGTTCGGGCTCGACCCGGACCGGATCTGGGTGAGTATTCACGAATCCGACGACGAGGCCGAACGTTTCTGGCTCGACGAGTCCGATGTACCGGCCGAACGCATCGTGCGGATGGGTGCGGACAACTTCTGGGACACCGGCGGGGCTGGCCCGTGCGGGCCGTGCACCGAACTGCATTACGACCGCGGCCCGGACTGGGGCGAGTCCGGCGGGCCGGCGGTCAACGGCGAGCGTTACCTCGAGTTCTACAACCTGGTGTTCATGCAGTTCCTTCGCGACGCAGCAGGAGAGATACAGGGCGACCTGCCCCAGCAGAACGTCGACACCGGACTCGGCCTGGAACGCCTGGCCATGCTGCTCCAGGATGTGGACAACGTCTTCCTGACGGACCTGTTCGCGCCGCTGCTCGAGACAGCGAGCGAGCTGACAGGGGTCGCCTATGGCGCCGACGCCGATCGCGACGTCAGCCTGCGGGTGGTCGCTGAACATGCACGGGCCTCGGCGTTCCTCATCGGCGACGGTGTTCTGCCCGCCAAGGAAGGGCGGGGTTACGTGCTTCGGCGGTTGCTGCGCCGTGCGGTCCGGCACGGCCAGCTGCTCGGCATGGACATCGGGCAGGGCCAGCGGCTCATCGTGCCGATGGTCGAGCGCGTCATCGACCGGTTCGCCCCGGCCTATCCGGACCTCGAGCGGCAGCGTGAGCTGATCACCCGGGTCGCTGGCGCGGAGGAGGTCGACTTCGGCGCACGGATCCGGCAGGGACTGGACAAGGTGGCCGCGGCCATCGACGAAGTCGGCACGGGCGACGACGCCGGCGCCGGCGCCAGCGGCGAGTCGAACACCGCCGCCAACGGCGACACCGGCACACGGGTCTTTCCCGCTGCGGTCGCCTTCGAACTGCATGACACCTACGGGTTCCCGGTCGACCTGACCGCCGAGATCGTCGAGGAGTCGGGCCTGGCGTTCGACCGTGACGGGTTCGAGACGTTGATGGCCGCCCAGCGCGACCGCGCCCGCGCGGCGGCATCGAAGCAGGACGGCGGCGTGCCGGTCGAGGTGTACCGAAAGGTTGCCGCCGACACCGGGCCCACCGAGTTCGTCGGTTACGACACCCTGGCCGCGGAAGCCGAGCTCGGCGCGATCGTGACCCTCGACGGGCCGGTGGCCACCGCCGGCGAGGGCGACGAGGTCGAGGTCGTCCTGGCCCGTACCCCGTTCTACGCCGAGGGCGGCGGTCAGGTCGGCGACGCCGGGACCATCGAGACCCCGACCGGGCGCCTCGAGGTGATCGACACCCAGGAGGCCGTTGCGGGCCTGCTCGTTCACCGTGCCCGGGTCGTCGCTGGCGAGGTCGTCGCCGGGCAGGCCGCCGAGGCGCGGGTCGATGGTGCGCGACGCGTGGCGACGGCACGAAGCCATTCCGCGACACATGTCTTGCACTCCAGCATCCGTGAGGCGCTCGGTGAGCACGCCCAGCAGGCCGGCTCGCTCGTCCAGCCGGGACGGTTGCGATTCGACTTTCCCCACTTCGAAGCGTTGTCGCGCGATCAGGTCGCCGAACTCGAAGCGGCGATCAACGCGCGGGTCCTGGCCGATCCGCAGGTGCGTACCGAGGTGATGAGCCTCGACGACGCCAAGAAGTCCGGTGCGATCGCCAACTTCGGGGACAAGTACGGCGAGGTCGTCCGGGTCGTCACGATCGGCACCTTTTCGCGTGAGCTGTGTGGCGGCACCCACGTGCCGTCCGGCGCGAACATCGGCACGATCGCGGTGGTGCGTGAAGAATCCATCGGTGCGAACACCCGCCGGATCGAGGCACTCACCGGCGCCGACGCGTGGACGTTCCTGTCGCGTGAGCGGATGATCGCCGACGAAGTCGCCCGGCTGCTCGATGCGCCGACGTCCGAGCTCGTCGCCCGTGTGGATGGCCTGGTCGAACGGCTGCGCCAGGCCGAGAAGCAGCTGGAACGCAGCCGCGGTGCGGAGCTGTCGGCGCACGCGGCGGCACTCGCAGATGCGGCGGTCCGTGGCGAGTCGGGTGTCGCGGTGGTGGTGCACCGCGCCGACGGACATGCTATGGACGACCTTCGACGGCTGGCCAACGAGGTGCGCGGACAGCTCGGTGACCGCGCGGTGGCGATCGTTGGCGGAGTCACCGGGGACGGCAAGGCACAACTCGTGGCGGCGGTCTCGGCCGATTTGGTCGCTGACGGGATCGAAGCGCGCGACCTCCTGCAGCCTGCGGCCCGACGGGTCGGTGGTGGCGCTGGCGGTCACGGTGACCTGTCGCAGGCCGGCGGCCGGGACGGGTCGGCCATTGACGCCGCCCTTGCCGAGGCGGCCGAGGCGGTCGCGGCGGCGGTCGCCGCGCGGTGAGCCTGGACGAGCTTCCGGCGAGCGGCCGGCTCGTCGCCATCGACCTGGGAGAGGTACGGGTCGGTATCGCCGTGTCGGATCCGGGTCAGATCATCGCTTCACCGGCCGAGACGTTGCACGTCCCGCGCGGCCAGGACGAACCCCTCGTCGACTCTCTGGCCAAGGTGGTCGAACGACACGTGGCGGTCGGGGCGGTCGTGGGGCATCCTCGTCGTCTGGATGGGCGTGAGGGCGCGGCGGCGCAGCGTGCGCGACGCATAGCCGGCATGCTTGCCGACCGTGCGGGCATCCCGGTTGTGCTGTTCGACGAACGGTTCACCACCGTCGAAGCCGAACGGGTGCTGCTCGACGCCGACATGTCGCGCGCCGATCGGCGTGAGACCGTCGACCGGGTCGCGGCCGGTGTCCTACTCCAAGCGGCGCTTGAGGTGTTGCGGCGCGAGCGGGCGGCACATCCCGGGTCGGGCGAGGCCTGAAGGACGGGGTGCAGATGACGAGGAGGTCGAAGTGGCGTTGAGTCGCGGATCGAGGCTGTTCCTGCTGTCGACGGTGGTGATCATCGCCGCAGGGGCGGGTGCGTTGTACTGGCTCGACAACAACCTCTTCCGGTCCGAGGTGGAAGCCGGTCAGCCGGTCGTCTACCAGGTCGAAGCGGGCCAGACCGTTCGCGCGGTCGGCGACGACCTCGCCGAGCTCGGCGTGATCTCCAGTGCGGTTCGATTCAGGCTCGCCGCCGACGAGGCGGGCC
>JBJHDB010000033.1:0-13557 GCA_050486325.1 Nitriliruptoraceae bacterium
GCGGTCGGGCTCCATCGGTCGTCGAGCGGGTGAACGCGGGCGGCAGTGTGTCACGAAACGGCCAGCCACGGCAGTACGGCAAGGTACGCCGCGAGCAACACCGCCCCTTCCCATCGGACCACCGTCGCCCGGGTGATCATGAAGGCGAGCGCGACGAGCGCGGTGGCGGCCATCAGTGCGACGGCGGGCCCGGTCAGCGTCGGGTCACTGACGCCGCCCGGTGAGATGAACGCGATCACCGCACCGACCGCACCCGCGTTGAACAGGTTGCTTCCCAGCAGGTTCCCGACGATCAGGTCGCCCTGGCCGCGCCTGGCCGCCTGCACGGCGGTGGCCAGTTCCGGCAGTGAGGTGCCGACCGCGACGACGGTCAGGCCGATGAACCCTTGGGCGATGCCGAGCGCGTCCGCGATGAACGTCGCGCTGTCGATCAGGATCTTGGCGGCGAGCACGGTCGCGGCAAGCGCGATGACCGTGCGCAGTGTTTCGCGTCGGGTATCGGGGTTGCGCGTGGCGAGGGTGCCGGCGACCTGATCCGCATACGCGTCGGGCAGGCCGTCACGGGAGGCGGCGATCACCACGGCGAGTGCCAACGTGAGCGCCGTGGCCAGCACGAGTCCGTGCCACAGCTGCAGCCCGCCGCGCACGAACACCGCCAGCAGAAGGACGGTCGCCACCGAAAGCGGAGCTTCGCGACGCAGCACCCCGGAGGTGGTCGACACGGGTGCGACGAGTGCCGCGATCCCGAGCACGAGCGTGATGTTGGCGACGTTGGAGCCGATGACATTGCCGACCGCGAGGTCGACCGCGCCCTGGCCGGCGGCCAGCGCGGAGGCCAACAGCTCCGGTGCGGAGGTGCCGAACCCGATGACGACCGCGCCGATCATCACCTGGGAGACCCGCAGGGCGACGGCGAGCCGCGCCGCACCGGTCACGAACTGGTCGGCGGCGTAGGCGAGGACGACGAGGCCGACGACGACCCCGAGCACGGCGAGTATCACGGCGCGGCACGCTACCTCGTGTGGCGACCACCACGGACGGTGGCCGCAGCGCCCTCGATACGCTCGCCCGCGTGTGCCGGACGGCCGGTCACCGGCCGGTGACGCGATCACGAACGCGTCGATGCCCGTCGCACCTCGTGGTGAGGAGCGCTCCGGTGGCTTCAGCTCGACCGGTGGTCCCGCGCCGGCGGGGCTCGGTGTTCGTGGCGGCGATGGCCGCCATGTCGCTGGGCGTCGTCGCCTGCGGTGACCCGGTCGAGGAGGTCGATGACGAGCTGCCGGTGCCGGAACTCGCCGAAGCCGACCTGGACGCCAAGCCCCCGATCGCGCCATTGCTCGTCGAGGACCGCGGCGACCCGCCGGATCAGTTGTACGCCGAGGATCTGGCGGCGGGGGACGGGGACACCGCCATCCCGGGACGGATCCTCACCGTGCACTTCGTCGGAGGGCTGTGGTCGACCGGCGCCGAGTTCGACGCGACGTGGGACCGAGGCCAGCCTTACACGTTCCCGCTGGGCGAGGGACGGGTGATCCCCGGTTGGGATCAGGGACTGGTGGGCATGCGTGAAGGTGGGCGCCGGATCCTCATCGTCCCGCCGGATCTCGGCTATGGCGATCGGGGCGCGGCAGCGGCGATCGGCCCGGGGGAGACCCTGGTGTTCGTCGTCGACCTGCTGGCGGTCGAGGAAGCATCCGGATGAACCTCGATGCGCTCGACCGCCTGGTGGAGGTCGGCGACCTCGACGAACTCGTGGATGCCGTGGACCGCCTGGCCTCTGCCGAGCGCTGGGACGAGCTCGCCCGGTTGCGGGAGCGTTGCCAGCGTGCGGCCGAAGAGGTCGGCAGGCAGCTGTGGGGGGTCGCGCAGTTCGCCGACTACCGCATCGCCTTGGATGCGCCCGGGCCGAGCGCGGCGCGGGTCGTGGTGCCCGGCTCGGGTCGGTTCACCCTGGGCCCGTTGACCGAGGTGGTTGCACAGAACCATCGCTTCGCCGAACTCGCCGACGATCTCGATACGACCATCGTGGGCATCGTCGCCCAGGAGTGCATCGTTCGTGGCGAGGACCTCACCGACGATGCACGTGTGGACGTCGGCGACACCGGTCTTCCCTCGCGGCTGCAGCCCTGGGAGCCTGACTACCCCGTGCCGACCTACCGGTCGGCCGACCGGTTGGACGGCGCGCCACGTGCGGCGCTTGGCGAGGCCGGGTCACCGGGTGGCACGGTGGTGGTTCCCGCGTCCCGTGCACCGGCCGGCGTGCCGCTGGCGGTCGAAAGCCACCGCTCAACCTCGGCGCCCGAAGGTGTCGAGCGCGCGCTGACCGCCCTGGTGTCGGCGTGGGTCGACGAGTCGGACGGGCGGGTCGCCATCCGGGTGGTGACCGGCGACGTCGAAGCGGCCGTGGCCGCGGTCGTCGACACCGAGGTCCGCCTGACGCGCCGCACGGTGACACAGGCGTTCGGCGCCATGGCGGCTGCAGGCGCCAGTGGCGGAGCGCACGGCCGGCGCCGTGGTGCGGCTGCTGGACGCGCAGGCGCCTGGCACCTCGGCCGGGCCGTCACCCGCCTGGACCTCACGGCCGACCCTGACGAGCTCGAGTTCCGCCTGGAGGACCTCGACTGGTTCCTCTTCGATGACGGCCAGACCGACGGCTGGCGGTTGCGCCTGGTGGTGGGTGATCCGAAGCAAGGTTGGGCGGCAGCGGTCGATGCGTACGATCCTGTGCCCGTAGACCCCGAACTCGACTGACGGTGGGACCGGCCAGCAGGAGGCGCCATGGATGTCGACGAAGTCCGCACGGTTCAGGACACGGTGACGCTGCTCGACGTCCGTGAACCTGCCGAGTGGGCGGCCGGCCACGTCGAAGGTTCGGTCCACGTCCCCATGTACGAACTGGCGTCGCGCGCGTCGGAACTGCCCCGCCAGTCGACCATCGTGTGCGTGTGCCGGAGCGGAAGCCGCAGTGCGGTGGTCACCGATGCGCTACGGAACGCCGGATTCGATGCGCACAACCTCGACGGCGGGCTGCTCGCCTGGGTCGAATCCGGGCATGCGCTGACCACGGCGGATGGCGGCGACGGCACGGTCGTCTGATCGAGGGACACAGAGGCCGGTCCAGGCCACCTACGAGGGGAGGAGATTTCGTGACCGAGCGGCTCGTCGTCGTCGGCGGTGATGCCGCGGGCATGAGCGCCGCGTCCCAGGCGCGGCGGTTGCGGCCGGCCGACGAGCTGGCCATCGTCGCCTTCGAACGGGGCACCGCGACCTCGTACTCCGCGTGCGGCATCCCGTACTGGGTCGGCGGTCTGGTCGAGGGCCGGGACACGCTGATCGCGCGGACCCCGGAGCAGTTCGGCCAGCGCGACATCGACGCCCGCATCCGCCACGAGGTCATGGAGATCGACACGTCCGCCCGCCGGGTGCGCGTCCGTGACCTCGACGCGGGCACCGAGCATGACGAAGGCTACGACCACCTGCTGATCGCCACCGGTGCGACACCGAAACGCCCACCGCTGGACGGCATCGATGCCGACGGGGTGTTCGGCGTGCAGACACTGGACGACGGGCAGCGCCTTCTCGACGCGCTCACCGACCGTGCGCCGCGCACCGCCGTGGTCGTCGGTGCCGGCTACATCGGGCTCGAGATGGCCGAGGCCATGGTGCTGCGCGGGATCGAGGTGCACGTCGTCGACGGTCACCCCCAGCCCATGCCCTCGCTCGATCCTGACATGGGCCAGCGGGTGGCGGACGCGATGCGGTCATTCGGCATCACGCTCCACCTGGGGGTACGGGTCGACGGGATGCATGTCGACGCCGACGGGTGGGTCGACGGCGTGGAGGTGGATGGGCGGCGGCTGGCGTGCGACGTCGTTGTGCTGGGGATGGGTGTGCGTCCGTTCAGCGACCTCGCCGCCGACGCAGGCATCCCGATCGGTGCAAGCGGGGGGATCGTCACCGACCGGCGGCAGGCGACCCCCATCGAGGGGGTGTGGGCAGCAGGTGACTGTGCACAGACCCATCATCGTGTCTCGGACCGAGGGGTCGCCATCGCGCTCGGCACGATCGCCAACAAGCAGGGACGGATCGCCGGGCTGAACATCGGCGGGGTGGAGGCGGCGTTTCCCGGTGTGCTCGGAACCGCCATCACCAAGGTGTGCGACACCGAAATCGCCCGCACCGGTCTCAACGAGACCTCGGCGCGTGATGCGGGCTTCACGCCGGTCAGCGCCGTGATCGAGGCGACGACACGGGCCGGTTACTACCCGGGCGCGGCACCGATCGTGGTCAAGCTCGTCGCCGAACACGGCACCGGCCGGCTGCTCGGCGCCCAGATCGTCGGCGAGGAAGGCGCGGCCAAACGCATCGACGTGCTCGCCACCGCGTTGTGGAACCGCATGACGGTCGACGATCTCCAGCAGGTCGATCTGTCGTACGCGCCGCCGTTCGCGCCGGTGTGGGATCCGGTGCTCGTCGCCGCCCGGCGGACCGCCGCTGCTGTCGACGGGCGCGACTGAGGCCCGTCCGGATGTTCGCCACCCGGCAGGCCCAGTGGGGACAGGCGCCATCCTGGCCGCTCGACCGGTGCGGCGCGGCGTGCGGGTAGCGTCGCGTGCGAGAGCGCACGACGTGCGACGACGGTGAGGTGGTGCGTGAGCGCGGTGATGTCCGGCTGGTCGTTCGCCGTGCTCGCGGTGCTCCTCGCCGCGGCGGTTCCGGTCTGGCCGTGGAGCCGCGGCTGGGGATGGGCGCCAGCCGGGATGCTCGCGATGGGGCTGGCCACGATGGCGCTGTTCGTCTGGGCGGTCGTTCCTGAGTAGGGGCCGGCCGTCGGATCAGCTCTTGGGGGACTTCTTGGCCTGCTTGAACTCGCGCACCTTGGCCAGGGACTCCTCGTCGGTGACGTCGGCGATCGAGCGGTACCCGTCGAGCCCGTAGTCGCCGGCCGCTTCACGCCAGCCGTCGGGCCGGACCCCGTACTGCTTGCCGAGCAACGCGACGAAGATCGCCGCTTTCTGGGCGCCGAAGCCCGGCAGCGCCATGATCCGCTGCTTCAGTTCCGCGCCGTCGGCAGCGCCGTCCCACACCGCGGTCGTCTCGCCGTCATGCTCGTCGACGATGTGGCGCGCCAGCGCCTGGACGCGTGTGGCCATCGAACCCGGGTAGCGGTGCAGCGCGGGTTTGGCACGAAACGCCGCCTCGAGCGTTTCCGGGTCGATGGCGGCGATCGAGGTGGGGTCTAAGGCAACGTCGATGCGCTCGGTCAGCCGCTTCGGACCGCGGAACGCGACCTCCATGGCGACCTGCTGATCGAGCAGCATCCCCATCAGCAACGCGAAAGGGTTGTCGGACAGAACGGCGTCGGCGTCGGCATCGCCGGTGAGAGTGATCGTGGGCATCATGCGCTCCGTTACGTCTCTTCGTCGGGGGGTTCCGGATCGTCCTGCTCGGACACGGGCGGGTCTTCGGTGCCGTCGTCGACCTCTCCGGGTTCCTCCTCGACGGCCTCTGCGGGACCGTCGAGGATGCCGCGGAGCGCCGCCAGCCGTTCGACGAACCGTGCCGCGATCGGTGCGGCCACCGCGCCGCCGGCACCGCCGTCCTCGACCAGCACCGCGAAGCCGTAACCGTCCCAGGTTCCGACGAACCAGGCGTGCGAGACGTCCGCGCCGGCCTGGGCGGTGCCGGTCTTGCCACGCACCTGGAGGTCGGCGACAGCGGCGGCGGTTCCGGTGCCGTCGGTGACGACCTGGCGCATCAATGCGCGCAGTACGTCGCCGGCCCCGGCGGTCAGCCCCGTCGAGGTTTCCGGACGGTCGTCGGCCAGCAGGTAGGGCGCGTGCCAGCGACCGGTGTGGGCTGCGGCGGCGACCGTGGCCATGTGAAGCACCGATGCCTCGACCCGGCCCTGGCCGAAGGCGGCGGCGCCGGCCTCGGCGCTGTCGGCCGGAGCGGGAAAGCTTCCGCCGAACGCCGACAGCGGCAGATCGGGGGTCGTGTTGAATCCGAACCGCTCCGCCGCCGCGGTCAGCTGCTGCGCACCGAGGGTCGCGCCCAGCTGCGCGAACGTGGTGTTGCATGACGCCGCGAACGCCTCGCCGAGGCTGATCTGGCCCAGGTCGAACTCGCCGGCGTTGGGCACCCGCAACCCGCCGACCGTGGTGACCGCGGGACAGGCGACCTGGACATCCGGCGTGGCGCCGTCGGCCAGCAGCGCCTCCATGGTGACGATCTTGAACGTCGAACCCGGCGGGTAGCGCCCCGCGAACGCCCGGTTGTAGCCCGAAAGCGGCCGGCTTGCGGCGGCACGGATCGCGCCGTCGTCGAGGTCGACGACGACCATCGCCGCGGCGCCGTCGACTCCGGCGAGGGCGTCCTCGACCGCGCGCTGCACGTCGACGTCGATCGTGGTGTTGACGGGCCCGGACGGGTCCTGCTGGACCTCGGCGAACACGACACGCAGCGGCCCGTCCTCGCCGTCACGCAGGCCGGCGCGAACACGGTCACTGCCCGTCAAGGCGTCGTCGAGCGCACGTTCGAGCCCGAACTGGGGGATGCGCATCCCGGGTTCGGCGTCTTCACCCGCGGCCCGCAGCTCGTCGAGCTGCTCGGCGGTGGCCTCGTCGATCACCCCGACGACGTGCTGAGCGAAACCGTCGGAGAGCAGCGTGCGCTCGTCGACGGTCTGGCGCAGGACGCCGGCAACGCCTCGCAACCGGCTCCAGGCACGCTGTCCCGCCTCTTCCGACAGGGTCACGACCGGGTAGAACCACCCGTCGACGAGATTGTCGCGTCCGATCTCGCGCGCCGCGGTCACGCCTGTGCCAGCAACGGCCTCCTCGAATGCGGCGACCATCGCGTCAGGGTCGGTCACCGTGCTGGGTTCGAATCCGAGGCGGATCCGGGTGCCGCCGCCCGCGAGCTGCTCCCCGCCGGCTGCCAGGATGGATGCGCGTTCGACCGGCTCGGATTCGATGTCGAAGCGCCACCCAGCTCGGAGCTCGGGGTGGATCGTCGCCAGCGACCAGTCGACGCCCCACTCGCCACGTTCACGGATCACCGTCAGGTCGACGTCCCAGCGCAGCGGCTCGTCGTACCAGGCGACCGTCACCCGAACTTCGACGGGAATGCGCACACGGCCGTCCACCTCGGTGATCGGTGCCGAGGCGAACAGGTCGAGACGTTGCGCGTCGAGGCCTTCGACGAGCTGTACGTGGCGAGCGGCGAACTCCTCGGGCGGAGTCCGCACCAGCTCAGCCATCGCCGCGTGGTCGCCGCCTTCCCATGCCGCCAGGTAGGCGGCGGCCGTCGTGACCGGATCAGCGGTGACCTCTTCGGGGCCGCCCACGACCCCTCGCAGCCAGTTGACGCCGTAGGCCAGCCCAACCGCGACGATCGCCAGTGCGACGAGCCCAGCGAACGCGTCCCTGGCCCGCATCCGCGTCGCTCCTTGGTCCGCACGGCCGGGTGAACGTACCGCCGGCCGGCGTGCCGCCCGTGGCACGCCGGCGAGGCGAGGATCCGTGGTTCAGCGGTTGGGGCGGGCGGTCCAGCGCGCTAGTGCTCGCGTCCGCGGCTGGCGTCCGCGGCTGGCGTCCGCGGCCCGCTACGGCGTGGGGTCGCTGTGACTGTCGTCGTCACTGGCGGCGTCCTCTGCGGCAGCCGCGTCACGTCGCCTCCGGGCGAGCAGCCACCAGATGAACAGCGCCGGAACCGCGAGCACCGCGATGATGAGCGGGAGGGCGGTGACCACGACCCAGATGATCGCATCGGCGACCATCGTCAGGGACCGGACGGTTGCCGCGAACGCCTCACGCAGGGTGTCGCCCGGCGCCCAGGTCACGTCGCTGGCGGTCGGCGGTGCCGGAAGCTGGCGGATCTCGACCCACACGGTCGACATGGCCACCTGGTCGGACAGCGAGGCGCGGTGGGCCTCGAGCTGCTCGATCTCCAAGCGCACCTGACGGATGCGTTCGAACACCGTGAGCAGCTCCTCGGCGCCGCCGTCGGAGGCACGGACCTCAGCGAGCAACGCGACGAGCTCCGTTTCGAACGCGCGCAGGTTGCTCAGGCGCGCTTCGATGTCGGTCATCTCACGGCTGACGTCGAACTCGTCGGTGCGGCTCACCGGTACGGCGTCGGCAGCTTCTTCGATCGCGTCGACCACGCGGTCGAGCAGACCGCTTGGCACCCGCAGCGTCAGCCAGCCGGTCACCTCGCCGTCGACGGTGCGGCTGAGGTCCGAGGTCGCGACGTAGCCGTCGTAGCGTTCGGCGATCGCGGTCACCTCGGTGAGCATCGCGGCGGTGTCGTCCGATTCGAGGACGAGTTCGGCGGTTCGGATGACCTGCTGGCCGGTCGGCGCACCGCCTGGGACCGGTGGAGGCATGCCGGCCTCGGCGGCGTCCATCGCGGCCACGTCGTCGTCGGCGAACTCCATCGCCGGAACGTCGGCCATCCGATCCGGTACCGGTTCGGAAGCCATGTCGACGCCGTCGAACACCCCCGCGTCGTCGGCCCCGCATGCGGCCGTAACGACCATCGCCAGTGCGATCACGGCCATCAGAACGAGACGTCGCAGCCGGGCCCGACGTGCCGGCGGGCGCGGACGGTTCGTGGGCGAAACGGTTGCCGCATGCATGGTGGTTGCTCCTCACGGTGCGCAAGTCCGCCGACCGGCAATGATGCTCAGGCAGCGGACCGGCGGTCCAAGGTCCCGGCGTTCGGGTGACGATCGGGTGACCGTCTTCATGCGGTGGGACGTCGCCACACCCCGGTTGGTTGCGACCGTATTCCGCCGACGAGGACAGCGCTCGTTGCGCTGCCAGCCTCGGTGATCGGTGTCGAAGATCCACACAGAGCACCTACCCTGAACAGCGAGATGTTTCGTCGCCTCGATCGCGGTGGCGACCCGCCGTCCAGGACCGGTCATCACGATGGGTAGCACACCCGCGGAGCGTTCTGACGCTCCCCGCTCGGAAGTCAACTCCTGGCTCGTCGAGGAGATGTACGAGCAGTTCCGTGAAGACCCGGACGGGCTGTCCAAGGGCTGGCAGGAGTTCTTCGCTGGCTACCGCGACCACGGACGGGGCGGCAACGGGAAAGCTGCCGAAGGCGATCGGCGACGCGCGGCCGCCACCGTGGGCGCCGACGATCCGGATCCGCAGCCGCTACGTGGAGCCGGTGCACGGATCGTGGAGAACATGGAGGCTTCGATCGGGGTGCCGACGGCCACCTCGGTCCGGGACGTCCCCGCAAAGCTGCTCGAGGTCAACCGCACGATCGTCAACAACTACCTGCGGCGCACCCACGGCGGCAAGGTCTCGTTCACCCATCTGATCGCTTTCGCCATGGTGCGAGCGCTCGACGCCGTTCCGGCGATGCGCAACGTGTTCGCCGAGACCGATGAGGGGCGGCCGGCGGTGCTGCGCCGCGACGAGGTCGGTCTGGGACTCGCCGTGGACATCGCGAACGACGACGGCAGCCGTTCGCTCGTGGTGCCGGTCATCCGCCAGGTGGACACGCTCGACTTCGCGGCGTTCCTGCGCGCCTACGAGGAGATCATCCGCAAGATTCGGTTGCGCAAACTCGACCCGGACATGTTCGTCGGCGCGACACTGACCGTGACCAATCCTGGCACGATCGGGACCATCCATTCGGTTCCCCGACTGATGCCCGGACAGTCGGCGATCCTCGGGGTCGGCTCGATCGCGGTGCCCGCCGCCTACCGCGCCGCGGATGTCCGCACACTCGCCCGGCTCGGCGTGGGCAAGGTGATCACGCTCACCTCTACCTACGACCACCGGGTGATCCAGGGGGCCGAGTCGGGCCTGTACCTGGCACGTGTCGAGGAGCTGCTGCTCGGCGACGACGGCTTCTACGACGAGGTGTTCGACTCGCTGCGGCTTCCGTACGAGCCGGCAAGGTGGCGCACCGACAGCACCAACATGGCCAGCGAGACCGATCTGCTCACCAAGCAGATGAAGGTCGGGCAGCTGGCGAACATGTACCGGGTGCGCGGGCACCTCATCGCTGACCTCGACCCGTTGCGTCAGCGCAAGCCCGAGCTGCACCCGGAACTGGATCCGACGACCTACGGGCTGTCGATATGGGACCTCGACCGCGAGTTCCTCACCGACGTGGGCGGCGAGACACATCGGCGCACGCTCAGCGGGATTCTCGGCACGTTGCGCGATGCGTACTGCCGGACCATCGGCATCGAGTACGGGCATGTGCTCGACCCGCAGGAGAAGGACTGGATCCGTCGTGCGGTCGAGGGAGTCAACGTCGAACTCGACATCGACGACCAGCGTTGGATCCTCGAGCGGCTCAACGCCGCCGAGTCGTTCGAGTCGTTCCTGCACACCAAGTACGTGGGCCAGAAACGGTTCGGTCTGGAAGGTGGCGAGGCGCTGATCCCGCTGCTCGACGCCGTGTGTGAGGCTGCCGCCGACGATGCCGACGTCGTCGACGTGGTGATGGGAATGGCCCACCGGGGCCGGCTCAACGTCCTGTCGAACATCCTCGGCAAGTCACACCACCAGATCTTCGGCGAGTTCGAGGGCCAGATCGACCCGGACACCGTCCAGGGGTCCGGCGACGTCAAGTACCACCTGGGTACACGGGGCACCTACAAGGCGCGTTCTGGAGCCACCGTCGAGCTGCACCTGCCGCCGAACCCGTCGCATCTCGAGGCCGTCAACCCGGTCGTCGAAGGCATCGCACGTGCCATGCAGGACCGCTACGACCGCGGCGACGAAGGTGTGTTCCCCGTCCTGCCGCTGCTGATGCACGGTGACGCGGCGTTCGCCGGCCAGGGAGTGGTCGTCGAGACGCTCAACCTGTCGCAGCTACGGGGCTATCGCACCGGAGGGACGGTGCATGTGGTCATCAACAACCAGGTGGGGTTCACCACGGCCCCGGAATCCTCACGTTCGTCGTTCTACGCCACCGACGTCGCCAAGACCGTCCAGGCGCCGATCCTCCACGTCAACGGCGACGATCCAGAGGCGGTCGTGCGGGTCGCGCGCCTGGCGTTCGCCTACCGGCAGCAGTTCCACCGCGACATCGTCATCGACCTCGTCTGCTACCGCAGGCACGGGCACAACGAAGCGGACGACCCGTCGTTCACCCAGCCCGAGATGTACCGGTTGATCGACAACCACCGTTCGGTCCGCAAGCTGTACACCGAGCGGCTCGTACGTCGCGGCGACATCACGATCGAACAGGCCGAGGAGTTCCTCGAGGACTTCGAAGCGAAGCTCCACGAGGCGTTCCAACAGACGCGTGAGGCGACCCCGCCGGAACCGCCGAAGTCGGTGCCCCCCTCCGAGTCGGCAGGTCCGTTGCCCCCGGTCGACACCGGGGTTGCCCGTGAACGGCTCGACACGGTCGCCGACGCGCAGTTCGGTGTGCCCGAAGGCTTCACGCGGCACCCCAAGCTCGACCGCATCTTCGGCAAGGCCCGTGAGCGCTACGACGACGGCGTGATCGACTGGGCGCTCGGTGAGACCCTGGCGTTCGGCACCCTTCTGCTCGAAGGGACCAACGTGCGGCTCGCCGGCCAGGACTCGCGCAGGGGAACCTTTTCGCAGCGTCACGCCCTGCAGGTCGACGCTGCCACGGGTACCGAACACCTGCCGCTGGCCCATCTCTCCGACGACCAGGGCCGGTGGTTCATCTACGACTCGCTGCTCAGCGAATACGCCGCGGTCGGGTTCGAATACGGCTACTCGGTGCAGGATCCCGACACGCTGGTGGCCTGGGAAGCCCAGTTCGGCGATTTCGTCAACGGGGCGCAGATCGTCATCGACCAGTTCATCGTGGCTGCCGAGGACAAGTGGGGCGAGACGTCTGGCCTGGTCCTGCTGCTGCCACACGGATTCGAAGGTCAGGGGCCCGAACACTCGTCGGCACGGATGGAGCGCTTCCTTGTGCTGTGCGCTGAAGACAACATCCAGGTCGTCAACGCCACCACCGCCGCGCAGTACTTCCACGTGCTGCGGCGCCAGATGCACCGGGAGGTCCGCAAGCCCCTGGTCGTGTTCACGCCGAAGTCATTGCTGCGCTCGCCGCGCACGTTCTCACCGATCGACGACCTGGTCGAAGGCCGGTTCCACGAAACGCTCGACGACCCGGCCTGGGAAGGCGGGCGGGACCGCGAGAGCGTGGAGCAGGTGGTGCTGTCCACCGGCAAGCTCGCGTTCGACGTCATGGCGGCGCGCGACGACGCGGAGCTCGACGTGCCCGTGCTTCGCGTCGAACAGCTCTACCCGTTCCCCCACGACCAGCTCGCCGAGCTGCTGCGCCGCTATCCCAACGCCACCGACGTGTGCTGGGCACAGGAAGAGCCGGCGAACATGGGCGCCTGGGGGTTCGTGGACGGCCGCCTGTGGAACCTGCTCGAGGAGCTCGGCGACGGCCGCAGCCTGCGTCGTTCCACTCGGCCCGCGTCGGCGTCACCTGCAGCGGGCCAGCACGTCGTCCACGAACAGGAGCATGCGCAGCTGATCGACGAGATCCTGCGATCGCCCGGAGGCTGAAGGCCATGCGACGGCACGCCCGCTCGATGGTGGCCCTCGCGTGCACGGCCCTGCTGATGGGAGGCTGCACCGCCGACGAGTCGTTCGGTGACGCCGCGCGCGGGCTCACGGTCGACGTGCTCCGCGAAACGGCCGTGCGGCTCGCCGCGGTGGTCGCTGACGAGGCCGATTCGGGGGAAGTTGCGGCCGGCCCGTCCACCGGCGACGACCTGCCGCGGACCGGCGAGGCAGGCGGCCCATCGGCGCCGCCGGTTCCGCCGGCGCCGCCTGAACCGGTCGATCCTGCCGAGGTCGGCGCGAACGAGCTCGGTGAGATCCCGGTGATCATGTATCACCGGGTCACCGACGACGGCAGCCCGATCTACGACACCACCCTGGACGAGTTCCGGGCAGAGATCGCCTACCTGCACGAGGCCGGCTATCACCCGGTTCGGGTCGTCGACCTTGTTGACGGTCGGATCGAGGTGCCTGCCGGCAAGAGCCCGGTGGTGCTGACCTTCGATGACTCGAGCCAATCGCAGTTCTCCCTCGACGAAGACGGCGTGGTCGAGCCAGATTCGGCGATCGGCATCCTGCTGGCGTTCGCGGCCGACAACCCGGGATTCGTCCCGACCGGGTCGTTCTACGTCCTCGACGATGCGTTCGGGGTCTCCGGGCAGCGGGCGGTCGACAAGCTGCGTTATCTCGACCGGCTTGGGTTCGAGATCGGCAACCACACGCTCGAGCACGGCAACCTGCGTTCGCTGGGCGCCGAGGGAGCACGTCGCGACCTGGCGCTGGGTGCCCAGATGATCCGAGACGCCCTGCCCGGAAACGAGGTGCGCACGCTGGCGCTGCCCTACGGCGTGTGGCCAGACGACCCCGAGGTCGCACGGTCCGGCACCTGGGAGGGGATCGGCTACGAGCACGACGGGATCCTGCTGGTGGGCGCCAACCCGGCACCGTCGCCGTTCGACGTCGAGTTCGACCCGCTGGCGATCCCTCGCATCCGGGCTCAGCCGGTGTTCGATCCCGA